>NZ_JBITMP010000017.1:0-220903 GCF_044466425.1 Nonomuraea sp. NPDC049400 | reverse complement strand
CTGAATGTCGAGGTGCTCTCCAGCGACGGCATGTCCATCGAGATGCGCGACACCGACGAGGACGTCTTCCGCGCCGCGGAGGAGCTCGGCATCGATCTGTCCCGGCGTGAGCCGAGCAGCGTGGAAGAAGTCTGAGGGGGAGATCGCACAAATGCTGGACGTCAACTTCTTCGACGAGCTCAGGATCGGCCTCGCGACGGCCGACGACATCCGTCAGTGGTCGCACGGCGAGGTGAAGAAGCCCGAGACCATCAACTACCGCACCCTCAAGCCGGAAAAGGACGGACTCTTCTGCGAGAAGATCTTCGGTCCGACCCGCGACTGGGAGTGCTACTGCGGCAAGTACAAGCGCGTCCGGTTCAAGGGCATCATCTGTGAGCGCTGTGGCGTCGAGGTGACTCGCGCCAAGGTGCGCCGCGAGCGGATGGGCCACATCGAGCTGGCCGCGCCGGTCACGCACATCTGGTACTTCAAGGGCGTCCCGTCGCGTCTTGGCTACCTGCTCGACCTGGCCCCGAAGGACCTGGAGAAGGTCATCTACTTCGCGGCGTACATGATCACGCATGTCGACACCGAGATGCGTGAGCGTGACCTGCCCTCGCTGGAGGCGAAGATCTCCGTCGAGCGGCAGCACATCGAGCAGCGCCGTGACGCCGACGTCGAGGCCCGGCAGAAGAAGCTCGAGGCCGACCTGGCCGAGCTCGAGGCCGCCGGTGCCAAGGGTGACCAGCGCCGCAAGGTCCGCGAGGGCGCCGAGCGCGAGATGCGGCAGCTGCGCGACCGGGCCCAGCGTGAGCTGGACCGGCTCGAGGAGGTCTGGAGCCGCTTCAAGAACCTCAAGGTCCAGGACCTCGAGGGCGACGAGCTGCTCTACCGCGAGATGCGCGACCGCTTCGGCCGCTACTTCAAGGGCGGCATGGGCGCGCAGGCGATCCAGGACCGCCTGATCTCCTTCGACCTCGACGCCGAGGCCGAAAACCTGCGCGAGACCATCCGCAGCGGCAAGGGCCAGAAGAAGGCCCGTGCGCTCAAGCGGCTCAAGGTGGTGTCGGCGTTCCTCAACACCACCAACTCGCCGCGCGGCATGGTGCTCGACTGCATCCCGGTCATCCCGCCGGACCTGCGCCCGATGGTGCAGCTCGACGGTGGCCGGTTCGCGACCTCCGACCTGAACGACCTCTACCGCCGGGTCATCAACCGGAACAACCGCCTCAAGCGTCTGCTCGACCTCGGCGCGCCCGAGATCATCGTGAACAACGAGAAGCGGATGCTGCAGGAGGCCGTCGACGCGCTGTTCGACAACGGCCGTCGCGGTCGCCCGGTCACCGGTCCCGGCAACCGTCCGCTGAAGTCCCTCAGCGACATGCTGAAGGGTAAGCAGGGTCGTTTCCGGCAAAACCTGCTGGGCAAGCGAGTCGACTACTCCGGCCGTTCGGTCATCGTCGTCGGCCCGCAGCTCAAGCTGCACCAGTGCGGCCTGCCCAAGCAGATGGCGCTGGAGCTGTTCAAGCCGTTCGTGATGAAGCGGCTGGTTGACCTCAACCACGCCCAGAACATCAAGTCGGCCAAGCGGATGGTCGAGCGCGCCCGCCCCGTGGTGTGGGACGTGCTCGAAGAGGTCATCACCGAGCACCCGGTGCTGCTCAACCGTGCTCCGACGCTCCACCGCCTGGGCATCCAGGCGTTCGAGCCGCAGCTGGTCGAGGGCAAGGCCATCCAGATCCACCCGCTCGTCTGCACCGCGTTCAACGCGGACTTCGACGGCGACCAGATGGCCGTGCACCTGCCGCTGTCGGCTGAGGCCCAGGCCGAGGCACGCATCCTGATGCTCTCGACCAACAACATCCTCAAGCCGGCCGACGGCAAGCCCGTGACGATGCCGACCCAGGACATGGTCATCGGCCTCTACTGGCTGACCACCATGAAGGAGGGCGCAAGGGGCGAGGGCCGCGTGTTCGGCTCGATCGCCGAGGCGCAGATGGCCTTCGACCGCCGCGAGCTGGAGATTCAGGCGAAGATCCAGATCCGGCTGAAGGACGTCCTGCCGCCGCGCGACTGGGTTGCGCCCGAGGGCTGGGAGCAGGGCGACCCGATCAGGCTGGAGACGACGTTCGGCCGGTGCCTGTTCAACCAGACGCTGCCCGACAGCTACCCGTTCGTCGACTTCCAGGTCGGCAAGAAGCAGCTGTCCACGATCGTGAACGAGCTGGCGGAGACCTACCCCAAGATCGAGGTCGCCGCTTCGCTCGACGCGCTCAAGGACGCGGGCTTCCGCTGGGCCACGCGCTCCGGTGTCACGATCTCGATCGAGGACGTCGTCGCGCCCCCGAACAAGACCGACATCATGGAAAACTACGAGCGCCGGGCCGACAAGGTCCAGCGCGAGTACGAGCGCGGTCTGATCACCGACGAGGAGCGCCGTCAGGAGCTCATCGAGATCTGGACGCACGCGACGGCCGACGTCGAGACCGACATGGTCAACGCCTTCCCGGCGACCAACCCGGTCTGGATGATGGTCAACTCCGGCGCCCGTGGTAACAAGATGCAGGTCCGGCAGATCGCCGGCATCCGCGGCCTGGTGTCCAACACCAAGGGTGAGACGATCCCGCGGCCGATCAAGGCCTCGTTCCGCGAGGGCCTGTCGGTGCTGGAGTACTTCATCTCCACCCACGGTCAGCGGAAGGGTCTGGCCGACACCGCCCTGCGTACCGCCGACTCGGGTTACCTGACCCGTCGTCTGGTGGACGTGGCGCAGGACGTCATCGTGCGCGAGATCGACTGCGGCACCGACCGCGCGGTCCCGCTGCACGTCGGCGAGCGTGACGCGTCGGGCAACCTGGTCAAGGCCGAGAACGCCGAGTCCAACGTGCACGGCCGCATCCTGGCCGAGGACGTCGAGGTCGACGGCAAGGTCATCGCGGCGGCGGGTGTCGACATCAACGACACTCACGTGACCAAGCTGGTCGAGGCCGGAGTCGAGACGGTGCGCACCCGTAGCGCGCTGGTCTGCGAGGCCAAGATCGGTGTCTGCGCGACCTGCTACGGCCGCTCGCTGGCCACCGGCAAGCTCGTGGACGTCGGCGAGGCGGTCGGCATCATCGCCGCCCAGTCGATCGGTGAGCCCGGCACGCAGCTGACCATGCGTACGTTCCACACCGGTGGTGTGGCCGGCGCCGACATCACCCACGGTCTGCCCCGTGTCACGGAGCTGTTCGAGGCGCGCATCCCCAAGGGTGTCGCCCCGATCTCCGAGGCCGAGGGCCGGGCCCGCATCGACGAGACCGACAAGACCAGGAAGATCGTCATCACTCCGGACGACGGCTCGGAGGAGATCGCCTACCCGGTGTCGATGCGCTCGCGCCTGCTCGTGCAGGACGGTCAGCGGATCACGGTCGGGCAGCAGCTCGTCGCCGGTGCGGTCAACCCCAACGAGGTGCTGCGCATCCTCGGCCCGCGGGCCGTGCAGCTGCACCTGGTGGCGGAGGTCCAGCAGGTCTACCGGTCGCAGGGTGTGTCGATCCACGACAAGCACATCGAGATCATCGTGCGGCAGATGCTCAAGCGCGTGAACGTGCTGGAGTCCGGTGACACCGACCTGCTGCCCGGCGAGCTCGTGGAGCGGCCGCGCTTCGAGCAGATGAACCGCGAGACGGTGGCGGAGAGCGGCGCGCCGGCCGCGGGCCGTCCGGTGCTCATGGGCATCACGAAGGCGTCGCTGGCCACCGAGTCGTGGCTGTCGGCGGCCTCCTTCCAGGAGACGACCAGGGTGCTGACGGACGCGGCGATCCACGCCAAGTCCGACTCGCTGCTGGGCCTGAAGGAGAACGTCATCATCGGTAAGCTCATCCCGGCCGGCACTGGCATGCCGCAGTACCGCAACATCCGGGTCGAGCCGACCGAGGAGGCCAAGGCCGCCATGTACACCGTGGGTGGTTACGACGGCTCCGCCGCCGACTACACCTTCGGCACCGGCAGCGGCGAGGCGGTCCCGCTGGAGGAGTACGACTTCGGCCAGTACAACCGATAGCTCCAAGTGATGCGCCCGGGTCTCTCATCGAGAGGCCCGGGCGCTTCGCTGTTCACCGGCCCCTGGCTGTGCGGGCGGCCGTTGTGCGGGCGTGAAAGGCCCGTGAGACCGCCTGAGTGCGACACCCCGCCCCGGATGCCCACCGTGCGACGGGACCGGCGCTCAATGGCCCTCGTGGCGACGGGGCAGGCGTCCCGCATGCTTGCCCCGTCGCGGCGGGTTTGGGAACGTCGTGCGGAGTGGTCGGGTGGCCCGATATCATGGCAGCGGAGCTGTAGATGGGCTGGATGAAGTAGGCCGCAGCGACACGGAGTGGCAAGGCTTGTCCGCTTTGTCGCGCCGTTTTGACGTGTCGCATGGGCCTGGGTAGTCTTGTGCATCGTGCCCGTCTCTATGCGGGCTCTCGACCGTGCGCTCATTACGGGCGTGGGACGGCTTCCTGGCTCGTAAACCTCGCGGGACGTCTGCGTGAATAGCGCGACACGCCCGAGCGCGGGGGCACCGGGTCGAGAAAAACCAGCAGGTCATGACACCGGCAGTACCTGCGAAATGCATCACAACTGACGAAACACCGGCCAAGCACGAAACGGAGTGGCAGTGCCCACTATTCAGCAGTTGGTCCGCAAGGGCCGGCAGGACAAGGTCGCCAAGACCAAGACTCCTGCCCTCAACGGGAGTCCGCAGCGGCGCGGCGTGTGCCAGCGCGTTTACACGACGACTCCGAAGAAGCCCAACTCGGCACTGCGCAAGGTGGCCCGCGTTCGTCTCACGAACGGCGTCGAGGTCACGGCCTACATCCCCGGTGTGGGTCACAACCTGCAGGAGCACTCCATCGTGCTCGTGCGTGGCGGTCGTGTGAAGGACCTGCCTGGTGTTCGCTACAAGATCATCCGCGGTTCTCTCGACACCCAGGGTGTCCGCAACCGCAAGCAGGCCCGTAGCCGCTACGGCGCGAAGAAGGAGAAGAGCTAACAATGCCTCGTAAGGGTTCTCCTGGCCGTCGTCAGCTCATGGCTGACCCGGTTTACAGCTCGCCGCTGGTGACCGCCCTGATCAACAAGGTGCTCCTGGACGGCAAGCGCTCCATCGCGCAGTCGATCGTCTACGGCGCCCTTGAGGGCTGCAGGGAGAAGACCGGCAACGACCCGGTTGTCACCCTGAAGCGCGCGCTTGACAACGTCAAGCCCACCCTCGAGGTCCGCAGCCGTCGTGTCGGTGGCGCGACCTACCAGGTGCCGGTCGAGGTGCGCGCCGCGCGCAGCACCACCCTGGCCCTGCGCTGGCTGGTGCAGTACTCCCGCGCCCGCCGCGAGAAGACCATGACCGAGCGCCTCATGAACGAGCTCCTCGACGCCAGCAACGGCCTTGGGGCGAGTGTCAAGAAGCGCGAGGACACCCACAAGATGGCCGAGTCCAACAAGGCCTTCGCCCACTACCGCTGGTAGTGGATCCGACGAGACGACGAGGACGCGAGAGAAGTGGCCACCACGACCGCTCTTGACCTGGCCAAGGTCCGCAACATTGGGATCATGGCCCATATCGACGCGGGCAAGACCACCACGACCGAGCGCATCCTGTTCTACACCGGCATCAACTACAAGATCGGTGAAGTCCACGAGGGCGCTGCCACGATGGACTGGATGGAGCAGGAGCAGGAGCGCGGCATCACGATCACGTCTGCCGCGACGACCTGCGAGTGGCTCGGTCACACCATCAACATCATCGACACTCCGGGTCACGTTGACTTCACCATCGAGGTGGAGCGCTCGCTCCGCGTCCTCGACGGTGCCGTCGCCGTGTTCGACGGTGTCGCGGGTGTCGAGCCGCAGTCGGAGACGGTGTGGCGCCAGGCTGACCGCTATGACGTCCCCCGCATCTGCTTCGTGAACAAGATGGACCGGGTCGGCGCGGAGTTCCACCGCTGCGTCGACATGATGATCAGCCGTCTGGGCGCGACCCCGGCTGTCGTCCAGCTTCCGTGGGGTGTTGAGGCCGACTTCAAGGGCGTCATCGACCTCATCAAGATGAAGGGTTACATCTGGAGCGCCGAGGCGGCCAAGGGCGAGATGTACGACACCGTCGACATCCCTGCCGACCACGCCGAGGCCGCTCGCGAGTGGCGTGACCGGCTCATCGAGACGGTCGCCGAGAACGACGACGAGCTGATGGAGCTCTTCCTCGAGGGCGTCGAGCCCACCGAGGAGCAGCTGGTCGCGGCCATCCGCCGCGCGACGCTGGCCAGCGCCATCAACCCGGTGCTGTGCGGCACCGCGTTCAAGAACAAGGGCGTGCAGCCGCTGCTCGACGCGATCGTCGCCTTCCTTCCCGCCCCGACCGACATCCCGGCCTTCAAGGGCCACGCGGTCGGCGACGAGGACAAGGTCATCGAGCGGCACGCGGACCCGAGTGAGCCGTTCTCCGCTCTGGCCTTCAAGATCGCCAGCGACCCGCACCTGGGCAAGATCACCTACATCCGCATCTACTCGGGCACGCTCGAGGCCGGTTCACAGGTCGTCAACTCTGTGAAGGGCAAGAAGGAGCGGATCGGCAAGATCTACCAGATGCACGCCAACAAGCGCGAGGAGCGCCCGACGGCCATCGCCGGTCAGATCGTCGCCGTCATGGGTCTGAAGGACACCACGACCGGTGACACGCTGTCCGACCCGTCGAACCAGGTCGTGCTCGAGTCGATGACGTTCCCGGCTCCGGTCATCAACGTCGCCATCGAGCCCAAGACCAAGGGCGACCAGGAGAAGCTATCGACCGCCATCCAGCGGCTGGCCGAGGAGGACCCGTCCTTCCAGGTCCGCCGTGACGAGGAGACCGGTCAGACGGTCATCTGGGGCATGGGCGAGCTTCACCTGGAGATCCTCGTCGACCGTATGCGTCGCGAGTTCAAGGTCGAGGCCAACGTCGGCCGTCCGCAGGTCGCCTACCGCGAGACCATCCGCCGCAAGGTGGAGAAGGTCGACTACACCCACAAGAAGCAGACCGGTGGTTCCGGCCAGTTCGCGCGGGTGATCATCGACCTCGAGCCGCTCGGTGAGGGCAACGACGGCTACGAGTTCCAGAACAAGGTCACGGGTGGTCGTGTCCCGAGGGAGTACATCCCGTCGGTCGACGCGGGCGCCCAGGAGGCCGCCGAGTTCGGCGTGCTGGCCGGCTACCCGATGGTGGGCGTGAAGGTTACGCTCCAGGACGGCGCCGCGCACGACGTCGACTCCTCGGAAATGGCCTTCAAGATCGCCGGCTCGATGGCCTTCAAGGAGGCCGCGCGCAAGGCGGACGCCGTTCTTCTCGAGCCGATGATGGCCGTCGAGGTCACCACGCCCGAGGACTACATGGGTGAAGTCGTCGGTGACCTCAACAGTCGCCGCGGGCAGATCCAGTCGATGGACGAGCGGGCCGGCGCCCGTGTCGTCCAGGCGCTCGTGCCGCTGTCTGAGATGTTCGGCTACGTGGGTGACCTGCGTAGCAAGACGCAGGGGCGCGCGAGCTACAGCATGCAGTTCGACTCCTACGCGGAGGTGCCCCCGGGCATCGCCAAGGAGATCGTCGCGAAGGCCCGGGGCGAGTAGTTCACGGCCTCTAGCGATGGAGGCCGGGACTCAAGTCCTGGTCCCTGGTGGGGTGGTGCGAGCCACCCCGCCGCCTAGGGGTTCGGGAGCTCCCGGGCCCGAGTGTGTAGACGAAAGTCAGTCAGATTCTCAAGGAGAGAACCAGTGGCTAAGGCCAAGTTCGAGCGGACCAAGCCGCACATGAACATCGGCACCATTGGGCACATCGACCACGGCAAGACCACGCTGACCGCGGCGATCACCAAGGTGCTCCACGACCGTTACCCCGAGCTGAACAAGGCGACCCCGTTCGACAAGATCGACAAGGCGCCGGAGGAGAAGGCTCGCGGCATTACGATCTCCATCGCGCACGTCGAGTACCAGACCGAGAAGCGTCACTACGCTCACGTTGACTGCCCCGGTCACGCCGACTACGTGAAGAACATGATCACCGGTGCCGCCCAGATGGACGGCGCCATCCTGGTGGTCGCCGCCACCGACGGCCCGATGCCGCAGACGAAGGAGCACGTCCTCCTGGCCCGCCAGGTCGGCGTCCCCTACATCGTCGTGGCGCTCAACAAGGCCGACATGGTCGACGACGAGGAGATCCTCGAGCTCGTCGAGCTGGAGGTCCGTGAGCTCCTCTCCGCTCAGGAGTTCCCCGGCGACGACCTGCCCGTCGTCCGCGTCTCCGCGCTCAAGGCTCTTGAGGGCGACGAGAAGTGGGCCGACAGCATCATCGAGCTGATGAACGCCGTGGACGAGAACGTGCCCGAGCCGCCGCGTGAGACGGACAAGCCGTTCCTCATGCCGGTCGAGGACGTCTTCTCGATCACCGGTCGCGGCACCGTCGTCACCGGCCGTATCGAGCGCGGTGTCGTCAAGATCAACGAGCAGGTCGACATCATCGGCATCAAGCCGGAGAAGACCACCACCACCGTCACCAGCATCGAGATGTTCAACAAGATGCTCGACGAGGGTCACGCCGGTGACAACGCCGCCCTGCTGCTCCGCGGCATCAAGCGCGACGACGTCGAGCGCGGCCAGTGCATCATCAAGCCGGGCACGACCACCCCGCACACCGAGTTCACCGGCCAGGTCTACATCCTGTCCAAGGACGAGGGCGGCCGCCACACGCCGTTCTTCAACAACTACCGCCCGCAGTTCTACTTCCGTACGACTGACGTGACCGGTGTCGTGAACCTCCCCGAGGGCACGGAGATGGTCATGCCGGGCGACAACACCGAGATGCGCGTTGAGCTGATCCAGCCCATCGCCATGGAGGAAGGCCTCAAGTTCGCGATCCGTGAGGGTGGCCGCACCGTCGGCGCCGGTCGGGTCACGAAGATCATCAAGTAGCTAGACCGTCGGGGCGGCGGTCGGCCCCGGATCTCGGAGCCGACCGCCGAACCACGTTCAGCCCCACGCATGGCGCCGTGATCCAGCAGTCGCTTCGGCCGAAGCGCATGTGACCGAAGTAACTGCCGGATCACGGAAGAAAAGGCAGATCGACTGCGTCTGCCTCGTGGGGTCAAGCAGGCTCTGACCTGCACCAGATACAGCGGCAACAGGCCGCACGATACTTTTTCAGACGACAGCGAAGGACACCGAGGCCACTATGGCGGGACAGAAGATCCGCATCCGGCTTAAGGCCTATGACCACGAGGTCATCGACAGCTCGGCCAAGAAGATCGTCGAGACGGTGACGCGGACTGGCGCGAAGGTCGCGGGCCCGGTGCCGCTGCCGACCGAGAAGAACGTGTACTGCGTCATCCGCTCGCCGCACAAGTACAAGGACAGCCGCGAGCACTTCGAGATGCGCACGCACAAGCGGCTGATTGACATCATCGACCCGACCCCCAAGACGGTTGACTCGCTCATGCGGCTCGACCTCCCCGCGGGTGTCGACATTTCGATCAAGCTCTGAGGGAACGCACTGACATGGCTAAGACGATCAAGGGCGTCCTGGGCAAGAAGCTCGGCATGACCCAGGTCTTCGACGCGGACAACCGGATGGTGCCGGTGACCGTGGTCGAGGCCGGTCCGTGCGTGGTGACCCGGGTCCGCACCGCCGAGAAGGACGGCTACTCCGCCATCCAGCTCGGCTTCGGGCAGGTCGACCCCCGGAAGGTCAACAAGCCGCTCGGCGACTACCTGCGTAAGCACGACATCACCCCGCGCCGTTACTTCGCGGAGATCCGCACCGACGACGCGAGCGACTACACCCTGGGCCAGGAGCTGCTGGCCGACACCTTCGAGGCCGGCCAGTTCGTCGACGTGACGGGCAAGAGCAAGGGCAAGGGCTTCGCCGGTGTCATGAAGCGGCACGGCTTCGGTGGTCTGGGCGCGTCGCACGGTACGCAGCGCAAGCACCGTTCGCCGGGTTCCATCGGTGGCTGCGCCACCCCGGGCCGCGTTTTCAAGGGTCTGCGCATGGCTGGTCGGATGGGTAACGTCCGCACCACTGTGCAGAGCCTCAAGGTTCACTCCGTGGACGTCGAGAACGGTCTCATCCTGATCAAGGGTGCGATCCCCGGCGCCAACGGCAGCCTGGTCCTCGTTCGCACCTCTGCCAAGAAGGGGGCTGCCAAGTGAGCACCACCATTGACGTCCTCGACGCCAGCGGCGCGAAGACCGGCACCGTAGAGCTGCCGGAGAACGTGTTCGGCGCCAAGGTCAACGTGCCGCTGATCCACCAGGTGGTCGTGGCCCAGCTCGCCGCTCGCCGGCAGGGCACCCACAAGGCCAAGACCCGCGGTGAGGTCTCCGGCGGCGGCAAGAAGCCGTACCGCCAGAAGGGCACCGGTCGCGCCCGTCAGGGCTCGACCCGCGCGCCGCAGTTCGCCGGCGGTGGCACCGTCCACGGTCCCGTGCCGCGCGACTACTCGCAGCGCACGCCCAAGAAGATGAAGGCCGCCGCCCTGCGTGGCGCCCTCTCCGACCGGGCCGGCGGCGGCCGCGTGCACGTGGTCAGCTCGCTCATCGCGGGCGAGACCCCCAAGACCAAGGCCGCCCTGGAGGCGCTGCGCAAGGTCACCCAGGCTCCGCGCGTTCTCGTCGTGGTCGACGAGGCCGACGAGCTGACCTGGCTGAGCCTGCGTAACGCTCCCGAGGTCCACCTGCTGGACGCCGGGCAACTCAACACGTACGACGTGCTCGTGGCCGACGACGTGGTCTTCACCCAGGAGGCCTACGACCAGGTCGTCGCTCGCCTGAGCAACAGCGGGAAGGAAGAGGCCTGATGGAGAAGATCGCCGACCCGCGCGACATCATCATCAAGCCGGTCGTCTCTGAGAAGAGCTACGGCCTGATCGATGAGAACAACAAGTACACGTTCCTGGTGAAGAAGACCGCGAACAAGACCCAGGTCAAGATCGCCGTCGAGCAGATCTTCGGGGTCAAGGTCACCAGCGTGAACACGATCAACCGGCAGGGCAAGCGCAAGCGCACCCGTACCGGTTACGGCAAGCGTCCCGACACCAAGCGCGCGATCGTGAGCCTGGTCGAGGGCGATCGGATCGACATCTTCGGTCAGATCGGCTGAGTGCCATGCCAACAAGAAACCTGCTCATAGACTGCCGCCCCAATGTCCATCGTGGTTGACGGCCGTAGCGGCAGTCCATTTAGCAGGTTTCTCATTGGAAGTGAGTGCGGATCGCATGGTCCGCGCGGGGCTGAGACCGTCGCACTTCGGTGCGGCGGGCTCACCCATGTAACCGACGAAGGATGAACGAAAAAGATGGGCATCCGTAAGTACAAGCCGACGACTCCGGGTCGCCGCGGGTCGAGTGTCTCGGACTTCTCCGAGATCACCCGCAGCACGCCCGAGAAGTCGCTGCTTGCGCCCCTTCACAGCAAGGGCGGCCGCAACGTACACGGCCGAGTCACCGCTCGCCACCAGGGCGGCGGTCACAAGCGCGCCTACCGGATCATCGACTTCCGTAGGCATGACAAGGACGGCATCCCGGCCAAGGTCGCTCACATCGAGTACGACCCCAACCGCACCGCCAACATCGCTCTGCTCCACTACGCCGATGGCGAGAAGCGCTACATCATCGCGCCGACGGGCCTCAAGCAGGGCGACCGTATCGAGAACGGCCCCGCTGCCGACATCAAGCCGGGCAACTGCCTGCCGCTGCGCAACATCCCGACCGGTACCTTCATCCACGCGGTGGAGCTCCGTCCGGGCGGCGGCGCCAAGCTCGGCCGTTCCGCGGGCGCCCAGATCCAGCTGCTCGCCAAGGAAGGCCAGTACGCCACCCTGCGTATGCCGTCCGGTGAAATGCGCATGGTCGACGTGCGCTGCCGGGCGTCGGTCGGCCAGGTCGGCAACGCCGAGCAGGCCAACATCAACTGGGGCAAGGCCGGCCGTATGCGGTGGAAGGGCAAGCGCCCGACCGTTCGCGGTGTCGCGATGAACCCCGTCGACCACCCGCACGGTGGTGGTGAGGGCAAGACCTCCGGTGGTCGCCACCCGGTGAACCCGAAGGGCAAGCCCGAGGGCCGCACCCGCCAGGCCAACAAGGCCAGCGACCGGCTGATCATCCGTCGTCGGAGCAAGAGGAAGAAGCGGTAGGAGCAGCCGAAATGCCACGTAGCCTTAAGAAGGGTCCCTTCGTGGACGATCACCTTCAGAAGAAGGTCGACGTCCAGAACGAGAAGGGCACCAAGAACGTCATCAAGACGTGGTCGCGGCGCTCCATGATCGTTCCCGACATGCTCGGGCACACGATCGCCGTGCACGACGGCCGCAAGCACGTCCCGGTCTTCATCACGGAGTCGATGATCGGCCACAAGCTCGGAGAGTTCGCCCCCACGCGGACGTTCCGCAGCCACGTCAAGGAAGACCGCCGCAGCCGGCGGTAAGCGTCCCGGAAGTAGGAGAAAGCGATGGAAGCCAGGGCTCAGGCGCGGTTCGTCCGTGTCACGCCCCAGAAGGCCCGCCGCGTGGTGGACCTCATTCGCGGGCTGCCCGCTTCGGAGGCGCAGGCCGTGCTGCAGTTCGCTCCCCAGTCGGCGAGCGAGCCGATCTACAAGGTGCTCAGCAGCGCGATGGCGAACGCGGAGCACAACTTCGACCTCGACCCGCAGACGCTCGTCGTCAGCCGGGCGTGGGTCGACGAGGGCCCGACGCTGAAGCGGTTCCGCCCGCGTGCACAGGGTCGTGCCTATCGGATCAACAAGCGGACGAGCCACATCACTGTGATCGTGGAGTCCCGCGAGCCGAAGGGAAGGACCCGATAGTGGGCCAGAAGGTTAACCCGCACGGGTTCCGCCTCGGCATCACGACCGACTTCAAGAGCCGGTGGTACGCCGACAAGCTGTACAAGTCGTACGTCGCCGAGGACGTGGCGATCCGCCGCATGCTGCAGAAGGGCATGGAGCGGGCCGGCATCTCCAAGGTCGAGATCGAGCGCACGACGGACCGCGTGCAGGTGGACATCCACACCGCGCGTCCCGGCATCGTGATCGGCCGGCGCGGCGCCGAGGCGGACCGTATCCGTGGCGACCTGGAGAAGCTGACCAAGAAGCAGGTCCAGCTGAACATCCTCGAGGTCAAGAACCCGGAGATCGACGCGCAGCTCGTCGCGCAGGGCGTGGCCGAGCAGCTGTCCAGCCGTGTCTCGTTCCGCCGCGCCATGCGCAAGGCGATGCAGTCCGCCATGAAGTCGGGCGCCAAGGGCATCCGTGTCCAGTGCTCCGGCCGTCTGGGTGGCGCTGAGATGTCGAGGTCGGAGTTCTACCGCGAGGGCCGCGTGCCGCTGCACACCCTCCGCGCGGACATCGACTACGGCTTCTACGAGGCCCGCACGACCTTCGGCCGCATCGGCGTGAAGGTCTGGATCTACAAGGGCGAGGCTCCCACCAGCCGCGCCGAGCGCGAGGCGGCCGCCGCCGGCGCCCGTGCCGGCCAGCGTCGCGAGCGCGACGACCGTCGTGGTGGCGGCGCCGACCGTCCGCGTCGTGGTGGCGGCGACCGTCCCCGTCGTGGTGGCGGCCGTGGCGACCGCGCCCCCCGCACTGAGGCGGCCTCGCAGGCCGCCCCCGAGACCGGCCCGGCTGCGCAGCCGGGTGCTGAAGGGAGCTGACCATGCTGATCCCGCGCAGGGTCAAGCACCGCAAGCAGCACCGGCCTGACCGCAGCGGAGCCGCCAAGGGCGGCACCAGGGTCACGTTCGGCGAGTTCGGCATCCAGGCGATTGAGCACTCCTACGTGACCAACCGCCAGATCGAGTCGGCCCGTATCGCCATGACCCGTCACATCCGCCGTGGCGGCAAGGTGTGGATCAACATCTACCCCGACCGTCCGCTCACCAAGAAGCCTGCCGAGACCCGCATGGGTTCCGGTAAGGGTTCGCCGGAGTGGTGGATCGCCAACGTCAAGCCCGGACGCGTGATGTTCGAGCTGTCCGGCGTGGCGGAGCCGATCGCTCGCGAGGCGCTTCAGCGTGCGATCCACAAGCTCCCGATGAAGTGCAAGATCGTTAAGCGTGAAGTGGGTGAGGCGTGATGGCTAAGGGCCTGACCGCCGGCGAGCTGCGGCTCGAGGACGAGGACACCCTCGTCCAGAAGCTGAAGGAGGCGAAGGAGGAGCTGTTCAACCTCCGCTTCCAGGCGGCGACCGGTCAGTTGGAGAGCCACGGGCGGCTGCGCGCCGTCCGCCGCGAGATCGCCCGTATCTACACCGTGATGCGCGAGCGCGAGCTGGGCATCGTCACGGTCGAGAAGGAGACGAGCGATGGCTGAGACCGAGACCACCGAGACCACGAACGAGCGGAACTTCCGTAAGGTCCGTGAGGGCCTCGTCGTGAGCGACAAGATGGACAAGACCGTCGTCGTCGCCGTCGAGGACCGCGTGAAGCACCGTCTGTACGGCAAGGTCATCCGCCGTACGACCAAGTACAAGGCGCACGACGAGGCCAACGCCTGTGGCGTGGGCGACCGCGTGCTGCTCATGGAGACCCGCCCCCTCTCCGCCACCAAGCGGTGGAGGGTCGTGGAGATCCTCGAGAAGGCCAAGTAACCCTTCCTTCTCGACATATACCGCGCCTCGTGGGGGCTCTCAGAGCCCCCATGACGGCGTCCAAGGACGCGGGGCCACGTGTGGTCTCGCGTCGCCTGCGGTGCGGCGCCTACGGGCGCTGTGGCCGTGGGAACAAGACAACGACGGGTTCCGCCAGGCTCAGAAATGAGAACCGGCGCGACTAACAGGAGTTCAAGTGATCCAGCAGGAGTCGCGGCTCAAGGTCGCCGACAACACGGGGGCGAAGGAGATCCTTTGCATCCGTGTGCTCGGTGGCTCGGGCCGACGCTACGCCGGTATCGGCGACGTCATCGTCGCCACTGTCAAGGACGCGCTGCCCGGCAGCACTGGCGTCAAGAAGGGCGACGTGGTCAAGGCCGTCGTCGTCCGCACGGTCAAGGAGCGCCGCCGGCCCGACGGCTCCTACATCCGCTTCGACGAGAACGCCGCGGTCATCATCAAGGACAGCGGTGACCCTCGCGGCACTCGTATCTTCGGCCCGGTCGGCCGCGAGCTGCGTGACAAGAAGTTCATGCGGATCATCTCGCTCGCCCCGGAGGTGCTGTGATGCCGAAGTCGCTGCATGTGAAGAAGGGTGACCTGGTCCAGGTCATCGCCGGCAAGGACAAGGGTGCCAAGGGCCGCGTGATCGCCGCGCTGCCGCGCGAGGACCGCGTGGTGGTCGAGGGCATCAACATGATCAAGAAGCACTCCAAGGAGACCCACCAGGGCCCGCGCGGCGCCAAGACCGGCGGCGTGCAGACCATGGAGGCTCCGATCCACGTCTCGAACGTGAAGAAGCTCAAGGACGAGAAGCCCGCCGACAAGAAGGCCGACGAGAAGAAGGCCGACGAGACGGGTGAGGACAGCTGATGACTGCCACGACCACTGAGACCGAGCGCCCGACGCCGCGACTCAAGACGAAGTACCGCGAGGAGATCGCGGCCCAGCTTCGCGAGCAGTTCGGCATCGAGAACGTCATGCAGATCCCCGCGCTGACCAAGATCAAGGTCAACATGGGCGTCGGCGAGGCGGCTCGCGACTCCAAGCTCATCGAGGGTGCCGTCCGCGACCTCACCGTGATCACCGGCCAGAAGCCGGCCGTCGTCCGGGCGCGCAAGTCCATCGCCCAGTTCAAGCTGCGCGAGGGCATGCCGATCGGCGCGCACGTCACGCTGCGCGGCGACCGCATGTGGGAGTTCCTCGACCGGCTGCTGGCGCTGGCCCTGCCCCGAATCCGGGACTTCCGCGGCCTGTCGCCCAAGCAGTTCGACGGCAACGGCAACTACACGTTCGGTCTGACCGAGCAGGTCATGTTCCACGAGGTCGACCAGGACAAGGTCGACCGGCCGCGGGGCATGGACATCACGATCGTGACCACGGCGAAGAACGACGACCAGGGCCGGGCGCTGCTGAAGCTCCTCGGCTTCCCGTTCAAGGAGGCCTGATCCAATGGCGAAGAAGTCGCTGATCGCCAAGGCGGGGCGCAAGCAGAAGTTCGAGGTCCGGGCGTACACCCGTTGCTCGCGTTGTGGCCGGCCGCGCGCCGTCTACCGCAAGTTCGGGCTCTGCCGCGTGTGCTTCCGCGAGATGGCGCACCGGGGCGAGCTGCCCGGCATCACCAAGTCGAGCTGGTAGATAACCTTAGGGGCGGCCTCGTGCCGCCCCTGGGTGATCATATTTTCAGAAGAAGACCCGGGCGCTCCCAAGGAGCGTCCATGACCGCGCCGAAGGTCCACCGGCAGAGCGCTGCTTGGCCGACTGGAAACCGCGGCGAGGAAGGCCACTGGCCATGACGATGACCGACCCGATCGCAGACATGCTCACACGTCTGCGTAACGCGAATTCGGCGTACCACGACAGCGTGACGATGCCGTACTCGAAGATCAAGGCGCACATCGCCGAGATCCTCCAGCAGGAGGGTTACATCCAGTCCTGGAGCGTCGAAGACGCCAAGGTTGGCAAGAACCTCGTGGTGGAGCTCAAGTTCGGGCCCACCCGTGAGCGGTCGCTCGCGGGCCTGCGCCGGGTTTCCAAGCCCGGTCTGCGGGTTTATGCAAAGAAGGACAACCTGCCTCGAGTCCTGGGCGGGCTGGGCGTCGCGATCATCTCGACGTCCGCCGGTCTCATGACCGACAAGCAGGCCGGCAAGCGTGGCGTGGGCGGCGAAGTCCTCGCCTACGTCTGGTAGAGGGGAGGAACACAGCATGTCGAGAATCGGACGGCTGCCCATCCCTGTGCCCAGCGGCGTAGACATCACGATCGCCGGCCAGGATGTCCAGGTCAAGGGCCCGAAGGGCACGCTCAGTCACAAGGTCGCCGAGCCCATCACGGTTGCTCGCGACGAGGACGGCGCCATCGCCGTCTCCCGGCCCAACGACGAGAACAAGGTCCGTGCGCTGCACGGCCTGTCCCGGACGCTGATCGCCAACATGGTGCAGGGCGTCACCCAGGGGTACTCCAAGTCCCTGGAGATCGTCGGCGTCGGTTACCGCGTCGCGGCCAAGGGCCCGACGCAGCTGGAGTTCTCGCTGGGCTTCAGTCACCCGGTCATCGTGGACGCCCCCGAGGGCGTCACCTTCCGCGTCGAGAAGCCGACGCTGTTCCACGTGGACGGCATCGACAAGCAGAAGGTCGGCGAGGTCGCGGCCAACATCCGCAAGCTGCGCAAGCCTGACCCGTACAAGGGCAAGGGCGTGCGCTACCAGGGCGAACAGATCCGCCGCAAGGTCGGAAAGGCTGGTAAGTAGGCATGGCTCCGAAGACTGCGTTCAGCAAGCACACGGCTGCCCGCACCGTCTCGCGGGCCCGCCGTCACCGCCGCGTCCGCAAGTTCGTCGTCGGTACGGCCGAGCGTCCGCGCCTGGTCGTCAACCGCTCGACGCGTCACATGTTCGTCCAGATCGTGGACGACTCCGTCGGCCACACGCTGGTGAGCGCGTCCACCATGGACGCTTCGCTGCGCACGCTGGAGGCGGACAAGACCGAGAAGGCGAAGAAGGTCGGCGAGCTCCTCGCTCAGCGGGCCAAGGAAGCCGGGATCACCAAGGTCGTCTTCGACCGCGGTGGCAACCGCTACGCCGGTCGCATCGCGGCCCTGGCGGACAGCGCCCGCGAAGGCGGGCTCGAATTCTGATGGCAACTGAGATGAGGAACCACTGATGGCTGCAGCTCCGCGTCGCGGTGGCGGCACCGGTGGCGAGCGGCGGGACCGTCGTGACGATCGCCGCGGTGGCGCCGCCGACAAGGGCGTCTCGTACATCGAGCGCGTAGTGAAGATCAACCGAGTGGCCAAGGTCGTGAAGGGTGGTCGTCGCTTCAGCTTCACCGCCCTCGTCGTCGTCGGTGACGGCAACGGCCTGGTCGGCGTCGGCTACGGCAAGGCCAAGGAAGTGCCCGCGGCCATCGCCAAGGGCGTCGAAGAGGCGAAGAAGCACTTCTTCAAGGTGCCGCGGATCCAGGGCACGATCCCGCACACCGTGCAGGGCGAGGAGGCGGCCGGTGTCGTCTTCCTGCGTCCGGCCTCGGCCGGTACCGGCGTCATCGCCGGCGGTCCGGTGCGCGCGGTGCTGGAGTGCGCCGGCATCCACGACGTGCTGTCGAAGTCGCTCGGCTCCGACAACCCGATCAACATCGTGCACGCCACCGTGGCTGCTCTGAAGGGCCTCTCGCGGCCGGAGGAGATCGCCGCCCGCCGTGGCCTGCCGATCGAGGACGTCGCTCCGGCCCGCATGCTGAAGGCTCAGCGTGAGGGTCTCGCCGAGGCGGCGGCCGCGAAGGCGGTGAGCTAGTCATGGCACGCCTGAAGATCACTCAGGTTCGCTCGAAGATCGGTGGCAAGCAGAACCAGCGTGACTCGCTGCGTTCGCTTGGCCTGAAGCGAATCGGCGACGTCGTCGTCAAGGAGGACCGGCCCGAGATTCGCGGGATGGTCTCCGTGGTGACGCACCTCGTCGAGGTGGAAGAGGTCGACTAGTCATGACTGACAAGGCTCCGCTCAAGATTCACGACCTGCGTCCCGCCCCCGGCGCCAACAAGGCCAAGATCCGCAAGGGTCGCGGCGAGGCGTCGAAGGGCAAGACCGCCGGTCGCGGCACCAAGGGCAGCCACGCCCGTACGACGGTCCCCCTCGGCTTCGAGGGTGGCCAGGTGCCGCTGCAGAGGCGTCTGCCGAAGCTCAAGGGCTTCTCCAACGCGCTGTTCAAGACGACCTACCAGGTCGTCAACCTGGACAAGCTCGGCGAGCTGTTCCCCGAGGGTGGCGAGGTCACCGTCGAGGCGCTGGTCGCGAAGGGTGCTGTCCGCAAGAACCAGCTGGTGAAGGTGCTCGGCACCGGCGAGATCTCGGTCGCGGTGAACGTTTCGGCTCACGCCTTCTCGTCCTCCGCGAAGGAGAAGATCGCCGCTGCCGGTGGTTCCGTTACCGAGCTGTAAGAGCTATTACGCGGCGTGGGGGCTTTGACAAATGCCCCCACGCCCGTAGTGCGTTAGAGTTCGCGAGACGGCAGGATTCTGTCCGGCTCGTTAGACCTAAGACTTGAGATGGCAGATCCCCGCACCATCGCATACTCACACCGCCGTAAAGGCGCGCAGGAGGGACCGTGCTGACCGCGTTTACCCGGGCGTTCCGGACACCGGACCTGCGCAAGAAGTTGCTCTTCACCCTGGGCATCATCGCGCTTTTCCGTCTCGGCTCGGTTCTTCCGACTCCGGGAGTTCACGTCCAGAACCTCGCGGCCTGTTTCGACCAGGCCCGTAACGGAGCCGCCGGCAACATCTACGGGATGGTGCAGCTTTTCAGCGGTGGTGCGCTCCTGAAGCTGTCGGTGTTCGCGCTGGGCATCATGCCGTACATCACCGCGAGCATCATTCTTCAGCTGCTCGTCGTCGTGATCCCGCGTCTTGAGGCGTTGAAGAAGGAGGGGCAGGCCGGCCAGGCGAAGATCACGCAGTACACGCGTTATCTGACCATCGGACTCGCCATCCTGCAGTCGACCGCCTTCATCGCGCTGGCCCGCACCGGGCAGCTCTTCCCCGAGTGCCAGCGGGAAGTGCTGCTCGACCCCGACAACATCTTCATGATCGTCACGATGGTGATCATCATGACCGCCGGTACGTCGGTGATCATGTGGCTGGGTGAGCTCGTCACCGACCGCGGCGTCGGCAACGGCATGTCCATCCTGATCTTCACGCAGGTCGTCGCGGTCTTCCCGGCCGAGCTGACCAACATCTTCAAGGCGAACAAGTTCACCTTCGCGGTCGTCCTGGTGGTCGGCATCTTCATGGTCGCCGCGGTGGTCTTCGTCGAGCAGGCGCAGCGGCGCATCCCGGTCCAGTACGCCAAGCGGATGGTCGGGCGCAGGATGTACGGCGGCACGTCCACCTACATCCCGCTGAAGGTCAACCAGGCCGGCATCATCCCGGTCATCTTCGCCTCCTCGCTGCTCTACCTGCCGCAGCTGGTCACGTCGCTCTTCCAGACGTCCGACAACGCGGTCATCCAATGGATCTCGCAGAATCTGGCCACGGGCGACACCCCGATCTACATGGCCACGTTCTTCCTGCTGATCATCTTCTTCACGTACTTCTACGTGTCCATTACGTTCAACCCCGCTGAAGTCGCCGACAACATGAAGAAGTACGGTGGTTTCATTCCGGGCATCCGCCCCGGCCGGCCGACGGCTGAATACCTGAACTTCGTGCTCACTCGTCTGACCGCGCCGGGCTCGCTCTATCTGGGTCTGATCTCCATGGTCCCGATCGTCGCGCTGGCGGTGTCCGGTGCGAGCCAGAACTTCCCGTTCGGAGGGACGAGCATCCTGATCATGGTAGGCGTCGGCCTGGACACCGTTAAGCAGATCGAGAGCCAGCTGCAGCAGCGTAACTACGAAGGTTTCCTGCGGTAGTGCGTCTCGTTCTGGTCGGGCCCCCCGGAGCGGGTAAGGGGACGCAGGCCCAGTACATCGCATCGAACCTGTCCATCCCGAAGATCTCGACAGGTGACATTTTCCGTGCCAACGTCTCGGGAGGCACGGAGCTTGGCAAGCTGGCCAAGACATTCATGGACCGTGGTGATCTGGTGCCCGACGAGGTCACCATCGCCATGGTCCGTGACCGTCTGTCCGAGGCCGACGCGCAGGACGGGTTCCTGCTCGACGGCTTCCCGAGGAACGTGGCGCAGGCGGAGATCCTGCGCGACATGCTCAAGGACTGGGGCCAGGCGCTCGACCTCGTGCTCGAGCTCGTGGTCGACGACGACGAGGTGGTCAGGCGGCTGGCCGGCCGGCGCACCTGCAGCCAGTGCGGCCGCATCTGGCACGTTGAGTTCGACGACAAGAAGGACGACAGGTGCGACGCGTGCGGGGGCGCGCTCTTCCAGCGGGACGACGACAAGGAGGAGACCGTCAGGCACCGCCTGGAGGTCTACCAGGAGCAGACGGCGCCGCTGGTCTCCTACTACGCCGACGAGGGCATTCTCGTGGGGGTGGACGCGACGGGTCCGGTCGAGGAGGTTACTCAGCGGGCCATGGAGGCGATCCGCCCGTACATGGGTTAGTACCAAGTACGACCGATTTGCGGAGGTGGCACGGGTTTCCGTGCCACCTCGCGGTTATTGTGGGGGGAATTGGGCCCCCATCGTGGCCCGTTGAGTGACCCAGGGGGGCAGAAGATGTTCAAACGCAACAGACATGGCATCCAGATCAAGTCGCCGGAGCAGCTGGAGAAGATGCGGGCGGCGGGCCTGGTGGTCGGGCGCACGCTCGACCTGCTCAAGCGCTCGGTCGAGCCCGGCATGACGCCGCTCGACCTCGACGTCATCGCCGAGAAGGCGATCAGGGACGAGGGCGCGATCCCGTCGTTCAAGGGCTACCAGGGCTTTCCGGCGACGATCTGCGCGTCGGTAAACGACGAGGTGGTGCACGGCATCCCGACCGACGCCCGCAAGTTGCGCGAGGGCGACATCATCTCGATCGACTGCGGCGCGATCCTGGACGGCTGGCACGGCGACTCGGCAGTCACCGTCCCGGTCGGCGAGGTGGACCCGAAGCTGACCGAGCTGATGCGGATCACGGAAGAGGCCATGTGGCGCGGCATCGCCGCGCTGAAGGCCGGCCGGCACCTCTCCGACATCGGCTACGAGGTGGAGCGGTACGTCAGGTCGCAGGGCCGCTTCGGCATCCCTCCGGAGTACGGCGGCCACGGCATCGGCACCGAGATGCACATGGACCCGTGGATCGCCAACCACGGCCGGCCCGGCAAGGGCCCGGTGCTGGAAGAGGGCATGTGCCTGGCCATCGAGCCCATGGTGAACCTGGGCACCGAGCGCACCCGCGTGCTGGCCGACGACTGGACCGTGGTGACGATCGACGGCAAGCACTCCGCACACTTCGAGCACAGCGTCGCGGTGACACATAATGGTCCTTGGGTGCTAACCGCCCTGGACGGGGGCAAAGAGCGCCTGGCCCAACTTCAGAACTAGCCCCCAGGAGTGGGTGGGATGGCGAACAGCCCCGAGATGCGAGCCTCCGACGCCGACCGCGACCGCGTCGCCGCCATCCTCCGCGAGCACGCCGCGCAGGGGCGCATCACGATGGACGAGTTCAACGAGCGGCTTGAGAATCTCTACGCGAGCAAGACGTACGGAGAGCTGGCCAAGCTGACCGCGGACCTGCCCGACGTGGACCTGCGCCGCCCGCCCGCCAAGGTGTCCCAGAGCCCCGAGCGGCGCGGTGGCATGCATCCCGGCATGCGGGCGGCCTGGGGCGCCTGGGCGACGGCGAGCGGCATCAACTGGGTGATCTGGCTGATCGTGAGCATCACGGCTGAGCACATGATCTATCCATGGCCGCTGTGGGTGATGGGCCCGTGGGGCGTCATTCTCCTGGTCAGCACCATCTTCGGCGGCCCTCCGCCCAAGAAGCACCGGTAGGGCTTTGTGCACTAGTGCACTGTGTGCATTCCTCCGCAGTACGGATATGTCCGGATTTCTAACGTGAGCGGTGTCGAGAACACGACTCACGGAGGAAACCCAAATGCGCAAGATCCTTGCAGCCGCCGCCCTCGCCGGTTCGATCGCCGTCACCGGACTGGCCGTCGCCCCCGCCGCCCAGGCTGCCACCGCCACCACCTCGACCACCACGTCGATCAGCAAGTGGGGCAAGTACTACTCGGGCAAGCACAAGGCCCACACCTACGGCACGACCTGGAAGAAGAACGGCAAGGTCTACACCCACTGGTACGGCAAGGAGTTCACCCCGAAGAAGGGGTACGTCTGGTTCAGGTACTACTCCGGCGGCAGCTGGCACAAGTTCGTCCAGGACTGGAACGGCTCGTACCACGCGACCTGGTCCAAGCACGGGATCAAGAAGCTGTACACGTACACCTGCTGGGGCAGCCCGTCTACACACTGCGGCTCGGTGCACCGCATCTACTGAGGCCCCTGTCCCACGTGAAAGGCCCGCCGGGATCTCGCTCCTGGCGGGCCTTTCGTTGTGCGGCGTTGTGCGGGGCGAAGGTAGGGTAAACTCTTACATGGTTGTGTCAGGACGCCTGGCACGCGTTTCGCGTTTTGGGCCCAGGTGTCGTACACTCCTTAGTCGGCTCACTATGACTATCACGCGTCGGTGACCCTTGCCGGTCGCCGCTCTCTCCGAAGCGTGAGGTCGCGGCTGCTTAGTGAACCGGAGCCTCAGACGATCGATCAGTGAAACGCGAGGAATTTTGGCCAAGAAAGACGGCGCCATCGAGATCGAGGGCACTGTGGTCGAGTCGCTCCCGAACGCGATGTTCCGGGTGCAGCTCGACAACGGCCATAAGGTCCTGGCCCACATCAGCGGGCGGATGCGGATGCACTACATCCGGATCCTGCCGGACGACCGGGTAGTCGTTGAACTGAGCCCCTACGACCTGAGTCGTGGGCGGATCGTCTACCGATACAAGTAAGACGTCTGAGGAATCACGAAGGACAATGAAGGTAAAGCCGAGCGTCAAGAAGATCTGCGACAAGTGCAAGGTGATCCGCCGGCACGGTCGCGTCATGGTGATCTGCGACAACCTGCGCCACAAGCAGCGCCAGGGCTAGTCGCCGCAAGGCTCCCCCGAGTCCGCCCCGAAATCAGGGAGCGGGCTCGACGCATGAGGAGCCTGAGTCAGTAATCGCGTCTCACACTTGAGCAGGCGGTCCTTTCCGAAGGCCCGAACCGCTCAGGAGACCCCCGGTCGGAGGCCGGGGCCCTCACCCCGGGCATTGGGGAGGGGTAGTGCGGCGCAAGACCTCCGCCACAGAGAAGGAGAATGCCCGACCATGGCTCGCCTGGTTGGCGTCGACCTCCCCCGCGAGAAGCGGCTGGAGATCGCTCTCACCTACATTTACGGAATCGGCCGCACCCGCGCCCAGGAGATCCTCCAGGCCACCGGTGTCAGCGGCGACCTCCGCGTGCACCAGCTCACCGACACCGAGCTCGTCCCGATGCGTGACTACATCGAGGCGAACTTCAAGATCGAGGGTGACCTGCGCCGCGAGGTCCAGGCCGACATCCGCCGCAAGATCGAGATCGGTTGCTACCAGGGCATCCGGCACCGCAAGGGCCTGCCCGTCCACGGTCAGCGCACGCAGACCAACGCGCGCACCCGCAAGGGCAAGAAGAAGACCGTGGCCGGTAAGAAGAAGCCCGGTAAGAAGTAGTCCACAGCCGCGGACCGAAGACCTCAGGAGTAATGGCAAGCAATGCCTCCTAAGAGCCGTCAGGGCGCCCCGAAGAAGGTGCGCCGCAAGGAGAAGAAGAACGTCGCTCACGGGCACGCCCACATCAAGAGCACGTTCAACAACACGATCGTCTCGATCACGGACCCCAACGGGAACGTGATCTCCTGGGCCAGCGCCGGCCACGTGGGTTTCAAGGGCTCCCGTAAGTCCACCCCGTTCGCCGCGCAGATGGCCGCGGAAAACGCCGCC
Organism: Nonomuraea sp. NPDC049400; assembly: GCF_044466425.1. Classification (NCBI taxonomy): domain Bacteria; kingdom Bacillati; phylum Actinomycetota; class Actinomycetes; order Streptosporangiales; family Streptosporangiaceae; genus Nonomuraea; species Nonomuraea sp. NPDC049400. The sequence goes on along the minus strand of NZ_JBITMP010000017.1, from coordinate 196,340 downwards.
CGCCGCGCCATGGAGCACGGCATGCGCAAGGTCGACGTCTTCGTCAAGGGTCCCGGCTCCGGCCGTGAGACCGCGATCCGCTCGCTGCAGGCCACCGGCCTCGAGGTGGGCTCGATCCAGGACGTCACCCCGGTTCCGCACAACGGCTGCCGGCCTCCGAAGCGCCGCCGCGTCTGAATCCCAGGAGATAGAGAGAAATGGCTCGTTACACGGGCGCGGACTGCAAGCTCTGCCGTCGCGAGAAGACCAAGCTCTTCCTCAAGGGCAGCAAGTGCGAGTCCGCCAAGTGCCCCATCGAGATCCGTCCTTACCCGCCGGGTGAGCACGGCCGCGGACGCCCCAAGGAGTCCGAGTACCAGCTTCAGCTTCGCGAGAAGCAGAAGACCCGCCGCATCTACGGCGTCCTCGAGAAGCAGTTCCACAACTACTACGAGGAAGCCGCGAGCAAGACCGGCAAGTCGGGTGAGGTGCTGCTCCAGATCCTGGAGAGCCGGCTCGACAACGTGGTCTACCGCGCCGGTTTCGCGCAGTCGCGTGACGCCGCCCGCCAGCAGGTCCGTCACGGGCACTTCCTGGTGAACGGCAAGAAGGTCGACATCCCGTCCTACCGCGTTCGCGAGCACGACATCATCGAGGTCCGCGAGAACAAGCGCAACCTGATGCCCTACGAGGTCGCCAGGGCGACCGCGGGCGAGCGCACCGTTCCCGCGTGGCTCGGCGTCGTGCCGGACAAGCTCCGCGTCCTGGTTCACCAGCTGCCGGTTCGCCAGCAGATCGACACCCAGGTCCAGGAGCAGCTCATCGTCGAGTACTACTCGAAGTGAGCCTGAGTTGAGGTGCGGATTTCCGCACCTCAACTACGCTGTTTATCGGAGTGGCGTCATATAGCGGGCGCCACACGAAAAAAGGGGAGACCCACACATGCTGATCGCTCAGCGCCCGACTCTTCTCGAAGAGTCGATTGACGACACCCGGTCCCGGTTCGTCATCGAGCCGCTGGAGCCGGGCTTCGGCTACACCATCGGCAACTCGCTCCGTCGCACGCTGCTGTCGTCCATCCCGGGCGCGGCTGTGACGAGCATTCGCATCGAGGGCGTGCTGCACGAGTTCTCGACCGTTCCCGGGGTCAAGGAAGACGTCACCGACATCATCCTCAACCTCAAGGAACTGGTCGTCTCCTCCGAGCACGACGAGCCGGTCGTGATGTACCTGCGCAAGCAGGGCCCGGGTGAGGTCACCGCCGCCGACATCGCGCCGCCGGCGGGTGTCGAGGTGCACAACCCCGAGCTCCGCATCGCCACGCTCAACGGCAAGGCGAAGCTGGAGATGGAGCTGACCGTCGAGCGCGGTCGCGGCTACGTCTCCGCCGCCCAGAACAAGCAGCCCGGCCAGGAGATCGGCCGCATCCCGATCGACTCGATCTACTCGCCGGTGCTCAAGGTCACCTACAAGGTCGAGGCGACCCGAGTCGAGCAGCGCACCGACTTCGACCGTCTCATCCTCGACGTCGAGACCAAGCCGGCCATGAAGCCCCGCGACGCGGTGGCCTCCGCCGGTAAGACCCTCGTCGAGCTCTTCGGCCTGGCCCGCGAGCTCAACGTCGAGGCCGAGGGCATCGACATCGGCCCGTCGCCGACCGACGCCGCCCTGGCCGCCGACCTGGCGCTGCCGATCGAGGAGCTGAACCTCACCGTCCGCTCCTACAACTGCCTCAAGCGCGAGGGCATCCACACCGTGGGCGAGCTGGTCGCCCGCAGCGAGCAGGACCTGCTGGACATCCGCAACTTCGGCGCCAAGTCGATCGAAGAGGTCAAGCAGAAGCTGCACGAGATGTCGCTGGCGCTCAAGGACTCCCCGCCCGGGTTCGACCCGAGCGCGGTGGCCGGTGGCGGTTACGACGACGACGACAGCGCTTACGTCGAGACCGAGCAGTACTGATCCCGCTTTTCGAGGGCCCCGCGCAGTGTCATGGCGCGGGGCCACAGTAACGGATCGCACACAGAGCGACTGCGATCCGGCCCGACTCCGGTACCTGGTACGGCCGGGGCGGGTTAATCCAGGAGGAGAAAGACCATGCCCAAGCCCACCAAGGGTGCACGTCTTGGCGGCAGCCCGGCGCACGAGCGGCTGATCCTGGCCAACCTGGCCACCGATCTGTTCCGCCACGGCAAGATCCGCACGACGGTGACGAAGGCCAAGCGCCTGCGTCCGCTGGCGGAGCGCCTGATCACCAAGGCGAAGAAGGGCGACATCCACAACCGTCGCCAGGTCCTGACGGTCGTCAAGGACAAGGGCGTCGTGCACCACCTCTTCACCGAGATCGCGACGACGTTCGCCGAGCGTCCCGGTGGCTACACCCGGATCACCAAGGTCGGCCCGCGTAAGGGTGACAACGCCCCGATGGCGGTCATCGAGCTGGTGACCGAGCCGCTGGGCGGCGTCACGACCCGCCGCACCGAGGCTCCGGCCGCCGCTGCCGCCCCGGCGCCCGCCGCGGAGGAGACCGAGGCCCCCAAGGCCGAGGAGGCCGCTGAGGCTCCCGAGGCCCCCGCCGCCGAGGCCGCCGCTGAGGAGGCTCCGGCCGCCGAGGCCGAGGCGAAGAAGGACGAGGCCTGATCTCTCAGGCCACATGAGACGGGCCCGGACCCCTGAGGGGTGCGGGCCCGTTTTCAGTTCAAGGAGGATCATCGTGGTACGGCTCCGCCTCGACCTCGCGTACGACGGGACCGACTTCTCCGGATGGGCCAGGCAGCCGGGACTCCGCACGGTCCAGGGCGAGATCGAGCAGGCACTGGGCCGGATCCTGCGCCTCGAAGGGCCTGCCATGCTGACCGTGGCCGGCCGTACCGACGCCGGGGTGCACGCGCGCGGCCAGGTCGCCCACGTGGACGTGCCGGACGGCTCGCTGGCCGAGCTCGACGGGAACCGCGGGCCGCTGAGCGTCGATGAGCGGCTCTCTGCGCTTGTCAGACGGCTGGGTGGGGTGTTGCCCTCAGATGTGCGTGTATATCGCGTCTCCGTGGCTCCTGAGGGCTTTGACGCGCGTTTCTCGGCGATGTTCCGGCGGTACGCGTACCGGGTGAGCGACGCGATGGGCGGCGTCGACCCGCTGCGGCGGCATGAGGTGGTCTGGCACAACCGGTCCCTGGACGTCGGCGCGCTGAACGCGGCGGCGGCGCGGCTGCTCGGGGAGCACGACTTCGCGGCGTTCTGCAAGAAGCGCGAAGGGGCCACCACGATCAGGGAGCTGCAGCGGCTGGAGTGGGTGCGCGAGCCGGACGGGGTGCTGGTGGCGACCGTCGTGGCGGACGCGTTCTGCCACTCGATGGTGCGGGCGCTGGTCGGGTCGCTGCTGGCGGCGGGCGACGGCAGCCGGCCCGTGGAGTGGCCCGGCGAGGTGCTGGCGCGGGCCGTACGCGACTCTGGCGTGCACGTCGCGCCCGCGCACGGGCTGTGCCTGGAGGAGGTCGGCTACCCGGCGGAGGCGGAGCTCGCCGCGCGGGCCGAGGCCACACGGCGAGTGCGCACTGCTGCTGATCGCCCGGCTCCGCTCGGGGGACTGTGACGGACGTCCTCCCTTCGCCGCCGACCTGCGTCTGATTGCCGAGCTCCGCTCGGGGGACCCGGATGTCCTTGCTGTGGCGTCAGCCCTTGGTGACGCGGCGTTCGAGGACGAGTGAGGTCTGGTCGCGCAACGCCTGGCTCACCTTGGGCAGCGTCTTGTCCTTCGACTCGGGCGTGTGGCCGTCGGCGTACGTGGCGTAGCTGAAGACGATGTAGCGGCCCCACACCATGCCGGCCGCGTAGCCGCCCGCTATGTGCACCCGCTCGCCGCCTGAGCCCGCGGCGCCGGGGAGCGGGCGGAACCAGATGTTGCGGGTGAGGTTCTTGGCCTGGTCGGCGGCTGCCGCCGCGTCCTTGTCCGGTAGGACCGCTATGCCGGTGGTGACGGCGTAGCGGTGCTTGCTGTCGACGTACGTGGCCCTGAGCACGCGACCGCACTTCTGCTCCTTCAGCGCGTCGGCGAAGGCCCCCATGGCGACCTTGTCGCAGCTCGTCTCCATGTCGGCCTTGACCCTGGTGAACGTCGTGCCCGCCGCGCTCACCTTCTTCTTCGGGAACGCCTCGGACAGCGACAACTTCTGCGGGTCGGTCTGCTCGGAGTTGAGGATCGACGTGCCGCCGGCAGCGTCTGCGGGCCCGGTGGACGGCAGCTCGGAGCTCGCCTGCCCGGACGCGCTGGGCCGGGCGGCGACCGAGGTGGGCGCGGGGGAGCTCACGGCCTGGTAGGCGAAGAACCCGCCGGTGGCCACCCCGGCCAGGGCGAGGGCGCCCAACGTGACGAACAGGGCGCGCTTGCTCCTGCCGGGCGGTGCGGGCGGCGGGGGCGGCATCTGGAACGGGGGCTGTTTGAACGCTCCAGTCGGGTACGCGGGGCCGCCCCCTGGGGGAGGTGACTTCTGCCCCCAGGTGTCCCGAGGGAACGGGAGGTCGGGCAGTTTGGCCTCGGCGGGCGAGGTCGGCGGCCAGACGGGTACGTCGCTTGGCTCCGCCGGCCGGACCAGCGCATTGGCCGGGTCGGAGAGCGAGATCGGCGGAGTGTCGCGTTTGGCGGCTTTGGGGTCGAAGTAGTGGGCCGGTTGCCTGGTGTCGTGGGGGGACTTCTCCGGTGGTCCTGCGGGGCCCTCGTGGGCCGGTGGCCGGGTCTCCTCCTGCGGCGGGGCGACCGGGGCGGCGAGGGGGACACTGCCCGCCTGCTTGGACGGAGGGGCGTCGTCCGGCTTGGCGGCGCCGGAGGCAGGCGGGTGCTGAGTGCCTTCGGGTTGCTGCGGGGAGCCTTCGCGCTGCTGTGGGGAGGCGGCTCCTGCCTTGGGAGCGGCTTCCTGAGCGGACGGCTTGGCGGACGCTTGCTGGGCGGACGCCTGTTGGGCCAGTTCCCGTCGCGCCGTTTCCGGGTCGAAGAAGTGGGCCGGGCGGGTGAAGCCCTCCGGGTTGGTGGCGTTCGGGTCGAAGGGGGCGCCCGGCTCGTCGTTGTCGGGCTCGGCCACCAGCTCGCCCGTCGCGGCGGGCCAGGGCGGCATGGCGTGCGGGTCGCTGATGGGCGCGGGCCATGCCGGCATGCCCGCCGCGGCGGCGGTGAACGCCGGCGGGGGCTCCCAGGGCGGCGCGCCGGGCACGACGGGCTCGCCTGGCCAGGCACCAGGCTCCGCATCCGCCTCCGGCTCGGCCCACGGCCGGATCGTGCGTGCCTGCTCGGCCCGCTCCCGATCGACCGGCGGACGCTCCGACTGGCCGGAGGGCGTGCGACCTGGGCGGTCCAGCTCGGCGGACGGCTGCTCGGCCGGCGGGAGTCCTGGGCGGGTCTGGTGCCGGTCGGCTGGTGGGAGGTCCGGGTCGGTCTGGTCGGCGGATGGCCGGTCGGCCGGTGGAGGTCCTGGGTGGGTCTGGTCGGAGAGCGGGATGAACGGCCGTAGCCCGCCCGGGCGGGTGGGCTCGGCTTCGTCGGCGAACCAGTCGTACGGTGCGGCGTCGTCCGCCGAGATCTCCCACGGCTGTGTGCCGGGCGGCTCGTCCGGATCGGGCAGGTCCGGCGGCGGTCCCTGGAAGACGGGAATGGCAGGCCGCCCCCCGGCGTCCGGCGCCTCGCCGGGCGGGCTGGACGCCGCGTCGTCGGCGAAGCCACCTGCCGCACCTTCGGCGGAACTACGCGCTGCGCCATCGGCGGAGCCGCGCGCTGCCTCGTCGGCAGGAGCGAACGCCGATGGCGTGTCTTGCCCGCTGGTCTGCCCGAAGCTCGGCGGTGGCGTCACTGGGGCGGCCGAGTCGTCGGCTTCCCTGTGATCGTGCTCGGACCCGGGTTCCTGGCCACGCATAAGGGCGAGCCTAGCGAGAGTAGCGAGATCGTTATGTCGGTATGAGCGTTCCCAGGGGGATCCCGCATCCCGTTTGGCTGCCTAACGCGCTCAAAGACCGATTTGCTACAGGGGGCTTCCGGTCAGCGTCCGGTTGTCCAGGGCCTTGAAGACCGTCGCCTTGGTGATGTCGTTGATGGCGGCGAAGAGCTGCTTGGAGCCCTTCTTGTCCGGCTTCGTGCCGTCCTTGTTCTGGAACCAGACCATGATCGCGTAGTGGCCGTGCGTCCAGATCTTGGCCCCGCCGGCGCCCGAACCGAGCTGTTTGGTGACACTGTCCTTGCCTGCCAGCGGCTTCACGTAGTTGGTCGTGCTGCCGACCTTGGCCACCTTGGCCGCCGACTTGCTGGTCTTGAGGTTGGCCACGCCGATCGTGCCGATCACCTTGCCGGACTTGTCGCGGAAGCTCGCGCGTACGAGCTGGGTGCACTTGCCGGACTTGAGGGCCTTCTTCAGTGCGTCGCCCAGGGCGCCGTCACTGCACTTCTTGTCCTTGCTGGTGATCGTCATCTCGTACGCCCGGCCCTCGACGGCGAACTTCTTCTTCTTGCCGAAGATCTCCTTGACCGTGATCGGCTCGGGGTCCGTGGAGCGCTCGGCCGCGAAGCCGTACTTGCCGGGAGGGGCCGAGGGGAGCGGCGCGGAGGTCTGGCGCGGGGTGGAGGTCTGGGCGGTGACGGGCCCGTCGGCGTTCCACATCAGCACGAGGCCGCCGCCGAGCAGGCCGAGCACGGCGATGCCGCCGATGGCGAACCACAGCGGGGCGCGCGAGCGCGGGCCCTCGTCGTATGGGCTCCAGCCCACCCGGCTCTGCGGCGCCTTGTCGGACTTGCTCTGAGACGTCTTCTCGGACGTGCTCTGAGAAAACGTCTCGTCGGAGTCACTGGCGGCGCGCTCCTTGCGGGAACGGCGGGAACGCTTCGGAGCCTCGGCGCCACCGGGATCATCCGGCCCGCCGGGCCCGCCGGGACCGCCAGGCCCGCCGGGACCGCCGGGACCGCCTGGCCAGCCCGGACCGTCCGGGCCGCCGAGCGCGGGGGGACCGGCGTGAGAGCCTGGAGCTCCTGGGCCGCCGGGGCCCTCGGGGCCGCCGCCGGGAAAGCCGGGACCGCCCGGTCCCTCAGGGCCGCCGGGAAAGCCCTGAGCAGGGGGAACGCCCGGACCGCCCGGCGTGCGGGGACCGCCTTGAGCACCCCGGCCGTTGCCCGCAGGTTGGAACATGCTCCCCATCCCGTAGGGGGCGCCGTTTTCACGTCCTTCGGGAAAACCCATGCGGCGACATTACCGTGATGTTCGTCATCGGGTTCCGAAGTCCTGAGTCCACCATGGCCCGTCCGGGCCTGACGCGACGCCCACGCCGATGGCCTTCAGGTCGCAGTCGAGGATGTTCTTGCGGTGGTCACGGCTGTCGAGCCAGCCGCGCACCGCCTCTTCGGCGGTGCTGTATCCGGCGCCGATGTTCTCCGCGGCGCCCCAGTGGTATCCGGCGCGCTCCATCCGGTCCCACGGGGAGGAGCCGTCGGGGGAGTTGTGGCCGAGCTGCCTGGTGCTCGCCATCTCCAGTGAGTGCGCACGCGCGGAGCGGGTGAGCGCCGCGTCCACCCTGAGCGCCCCGCAGCCGTGCCTGGACCTGGCGGAGTTGGTGAGCGAGACGACCTTGGCCGCCAGTCCAGGCAGCACCTGCACGCCGGTGCTGCCGTCGCTGAGCATCGCCGGGTTGTCCTGGCTGTTGAACCCGGGGATCTGGCCCTCGGGCGTCCTGGTGACCCTGGGAGTGGTCCTGCCGCGCGGCGCGCTCTTGGTGGTGAGCTTCCTCGGGATCATCTCGGCCTGCTGCTGCGCCTTCTTGGCCGCCGTCGGCGCGGGGTTGGCAGTGGCGGCGGCGGGCGGGATGGTCTCGTTGAGGTAGACGTGGCGGGCCGGGTCGGCGTCGTCGCTCAGCCGGCCGATCAGTACGCCGGTGAACAGCACAGCCATGAGGCAGGCGAGCACCCCCAGGTGATTCCGGCGCCGAGCGCCTCGCTGGGTTGGCCGGGGGTGAGAGTTCTGCCGCATACCGCCGCTAACGATAGGGATGTCTGGTCTTGGGAATGAAGAGGTCCCAGGGAAACGAAACCGAACCGTTCTGCGGTCAGGTAAACTCGCTCCGGGTTACCGGTCATTTTGACCTGCGCGCCTATGGGCGGGTAGCTTAGGTTCGTTGTGTGCATAGGTCCCGCGAGACCAATGCGCGGCGCGTCCGGCGTCATCTCCCGTGTTGAGGAGACGGAAGGTCCGGGCCGTCGTGTGCCCGCACCGACCGACCAATGTAGCTGTCACATCCGACAGCGCCGAAGACGCGAGCATAAAGAAGGCTACGACCGTGCGCACGTACTCACCGAAGCCCGCCGACGTCCAGCGTCAGTGGTACGTCATCGACGCGACCGATGTCGTGCTGGGCCGGCTGGCCAGCCACGTCGCGACCCTGCTCCGCGGCAAGCACAAGCCGATCTTCGCTCCCCACGTCGACACCGGTGACTTCGTCATCGTCATCAACGCGGACAAGGTCGCGCTCAGTGGCAACAAGCTTGAGCAGAAGAAGGCGTACCGCCACTCGGGCTACCCGGGCGGTCTGCGTTCCGTCACGTACGGCGAGCTCATGGAGAAGCGGCCGGACAAGGCCGTCGAGAAGGCCGTCAAGGGCATGCTTCCCAAGAACTCCCTCGGCCGGAAGATGGCGAAGAAGCTGAAGGTCTACGCGGGTTCCGAGCACCCGCACCAGGCCCAGCAGCCGGTGCAGTTCCAGATCACCCAGATCGCCCAGTAGTAGTTCGAAAGATTTAGAGGAGAACCGTGGCTGAGCCCACCGGTGTCGAGACGGCCGTCGTCGAGGCCGAGCTGGAGGACCTCTCCGGCGAGGACTTCCCGTCCGAGTACACCACCGAGTCCGCCGCCAGCGCCGACGCGCCCGTCCGCAAGCCCGTCACCACGGGCAACTCGTACGGCACCGGCCGCCGCAAGGAGGCGATCGCCCGCGTGCGCATCGTCCCCGGCACCGGCAAGTGGACGATCAACGGTCGTTCGCTGGACGTCTACTTCCCGAACAAGGTCCACCAGCAGATCGTCAACGAGCCCTTCGTGGTGCTCGGCGCCGAGGAGGCGTTCGACGTCATCGCGCGCATCGACGGCGGTGGCGTGACCGGCCAGGCCGGCGCGCTGCGCATGGGCCTGTCCCGCGCCCTGGCGATCCTGGACGTCGAGGTCAACCGTCCGCCGCTGAAGAAGGCCGGCTTCCTCACCCGTGACGCCCGCGCCACGGAGCGGAAGAAGTACGGCCTCAAGAAGGCCCGCAAGGCTCCGCAGTACAGCAAGCGCTAAATTGGCGCGCCTTTTCGGCACCGACGGGGTACGTGGGGTCGCCGGCCGCGACCTCACGGCGCAGCTCGCCATGGACCTTTCGGTCGCGGCGGCTCACGTCCTCGGCGATGCCGGCGCGTTCGCCGCCACCGGGCGCCGACCGGTGGCGGTCGTAGGCCGGGACCCGCGTGCCTCGGGAGAGTTTCTCGAGGCCGCCGTGGTCGCCGGCCTCGCGGCGTCTGGTGTGGACGTGCTACGCCTCGGCGTACTGCCCACCCCGGCCGTCGCCCACCTCACCGCCGCGCTCGGCGCCGACCTCGGCGTCATGCTGTCGGCCTCGCACAATCCGGCGCCTGACAACGGCATCAAGTTCCTGGCCCGCGGCGGCTTCAAGCTGTCCGACGCGGTCGAGGACGAGATCGAGCGGCGGCTGGGCGAGGAGTGGACCTTTCCCGTCGGCTCCGGCGTGGGCCGGGTGCGGGAGGCGTACGGTGAGGCCAACCGGTACATCTCTCACGTGCTGACCACGATGAGCGCCGCGCTCGACGGTCTCAGCATCGTGGTCGACTGCGCCCACGGCGCCGCGCACATGGTGGCCCCCGAGGCGCTGGTGCGCGCGGGCGCCAGGGTCGAGTCCATCGGCGCGCGGCCCGACGGCCTCAACATCAACGCCGGCCACGGCTCCACCCACCTGGACAAGCTCCAGCAGGTGGTCGTGTCGCGCGGAGCCGACCTCGGCGTGGCCTACGACGGTGACGCCGACCGCTGCCTGGCGGTCGACCACACGGGCGCGATCATCGACGGCGACCACATCATGGCCATCCTCGCCGCCGCCATGCACGGCGAGGGCCTGCTGGCCAAGGACACCGTGGTGGCGACCGTGATGTCCAACCTGGGCTTCAAGCTGGCCATGCGCGAGGCGGGCATCACCGTGGTGGAGACCGCGGTGGGCGACCGTTACGTGCTCGAGCGCATGAAGTCCGAGGGCTACAACCTGGGCGGCGAGCAGTCGGGCCACGTCATCATGCTCGACCACGCGACCACCGGCGACGGCCTGCTCACCTCGCTCCACCTGCTGGGCGTGGTGGCCAAGTCGGGCGTGCCGCTGAAGGAGCTGGCCTCGGTGATGACGCCGCTGCCGCAGATCCTGATCAACATCAAGGGAGTGGACAAGGGCAAGGCCTCGGCGCCCGACCTCCTGGCCGCCGTCGCGGAGGCGGAGGCGGAGCTGGGGGAGACGGGCCGGGTCCTGATCAGGCCGAGCGGCACCGAGCCGATGATCCGCGTCATGGTGGAGGCCGCGTCGGAGGAGCACGCCACCCAGGTGGCGGACCGCCTCGCCGACGTCGTACGCAAGGTCTGCGCCTGAGCGTCTCTTCGTGACGGCCCGCGGGATGATCCCGCGGGCCGTTTCATTCGTCTCCGGTGAGCGAGAAGACCCGCAGCCGCTGGCCTGCCAGCAGGACACCGACGACCGTGACGACGATCAGGGCGGGTACGGCGAAGCTCAGGGCGACGTCGGCCTCGATGAAGGCCGAGTCGGAGATCTGCTTGGCTATCGTCTGACCCCACTGCTGGATCGAGAACTTGCGGGCGCCCGGCATGAAGCCGCCCACCACGCTCTCCCAGACGAGGGCGTAGATGATGCCGATCGTGACCGCGTGCCGGGTGACGACGCCCAGCAGGAGGAAGACGGCGGCGTACGCGATGCCGGCGACCAGGGCTCCCAGGGCGAAACCCGGGGCGATGCCGTCCTCGTTCCCGGCCAGGATCCAGGCCGCCACGTAGGTGGGCACGGCGCCGAACAGGGCCATCAGCGAGACCGCCACGAGGAACTTCGTCTGGACGATGACCGGGCGGGAGATCGGCTTGGACATCAGGTGGATGATCGTGCCGTCGTCGATCTCCGGGGCGATGACGCCCGTGCCCGCGATCAGGCCCAGCAGCGGGAGCATGGTGCCGATGGCGAACTTCTGCATCAGCTCCACGGCCGCGAACTGGTCGCCTCCGGCGAGCACGCGGAAGAGCACGGCCAGCCCGATCAGGGCCAGGGGGAGCAGGAGGAGCAGGATGATGCGGCGCCGCCCGAGCAAGGCGCGGTACGTGATGCCCGCGACGGTTGTGTTCATCAGGTGCTCCTGTTGATCAGGTAGGAGAAGACGCTCTCCAGGTCCTCGTCCGCCGGGGAGACCTGGTGCAGGTGTACGCCCTGCGCCTGGGCCACCCGGGGGAGCAGCCACGCGAAGCGGCGGAACTCATCGGCCTGGACCTCGAGACCGTCGGGGCGGAGGGTGATGCCGCCCGTCGAGTGGTCGCGGATGAGGGCGGCGGCGAGCTTCCTGTCGTCGCTCGAACGGATCATGAACAGATGGGGCCTGTCGGTCATCAGACGCCGGATCTCGCGGAAGTTGCCCGACGCCGCGTGCCGCCCCGCCACCAGGACCTCGATGTGCTGGGCGACCCGTTCGACCTCCTCCAGGATGTGGGAGCTGAACAGGATCGTCTTGCCCGCCGTGCCCATGGCGCGGATCAGGTCCATCAGGTGGAGCCGCTGGCGGGGGTCCATGCCGTTGAACGGCTCGTCGAGCAGGAGCACCGGCGGGTCGTGGACGAGCGCCGCGGCCACCTTGACGCGCTGGCGCATGCCCTTCGAGTACGTCTCCACGCGCCGGTCCTTGGGCTCCTCCATCTCGACCGTCGCCAGGGCCTTGCGGGCCGCTTCGACAGGATCGCTCAGCCCGTGCAGGCGGGCGGCGGAGAGGACGAACTGCCATCCGGTGAGGAAGCCATACACGCCCTCCCGCTCCGGAACCAGACCGATATTTCGGTAGATGTGGTGGTTTTTCCAGACCTGAGTGCCGTCCAGCGTGACAGAGCCGCCTGACGGGGCCAGGAAGCCCGCCATCATGTGGAGGAGCGTGGACTTGCCCGCACCGTTGGGGCCGAGCAGGCCCGTGACGCCCGGGCCGATCGTCATGGTGACGTCGTTGACCGCCACCACGTTGCCGTACCAGCGGGAAACCTGCGACAGCTCCATCTTCACCGCGAGGCCGCCTTCCTGTAGCGCAGCGCGAGGGCGGCCAGGGCGAGTGCCACCAGCAGCACGAGGATCGCCACCGAGGCCGGGCCACTCGGGTAGGCGGCGCTCTCGATGGAGTGCGGCGGAGTGCCGAACAGCCAGGACTGTACGGAGTCCACCAACCAGAACGGGTTGGCCAGCCAGGCCCAGGCGGCCGCGGACTCGTAGCCGGAGTTGTAGAGCATCCCGTAGGTCAACGGCACCGACGCCACCGACAGCAGGTAGACCACGATCACCGACGCCACCCCGAGCCCGCGCCGCGGTGTGAACGAGGCCAGCGCCAGCCCGAACGCCGACAGCAGCACGGCCAGCGCCAGCGCCATGAGCACCGCGCCCAGGTACTCCCCAGTGGCCGGCGGCCCGGGCATGTCCACCACCAGCTCGCCGACGTAGATCAATGTCATGGGCACCGCCACCAGCAGGAAGAGTGCCAGGGTCATGGCCGCGACCTTGGCGCCCACGTACTCGGCGATCGAGACCGGACGTGACAGGTAGAGCGGCAGCACGCGGTAGCGCAGGTCGGGCGCGACGACGGTGGGCGCCTGCGAGGCCAGGAAGACCGCCACCACGGCCTGCATGATGACGGCGAAGCCGCTGTAGGGCAGGATGCGCTGCTGGGCCAAAGCCATCGTCGCGATGGTCACGACGGTCGGCAGCAGCATGATGGCGAAGAGGGAGAACGGCATGATCTTGCTGCGGGCGGTGCGCCCGAGGCCGAAGATGCCGCGCAGGCTGTGGACGGTCAGCGCCCTGGTCGAGTAGCCGCGGCCGAGCCGGGGTCCGTCGTAGTGGCGGTAGCCGATGTCGTAGATCTCAGACACCTGCGGCCTCCTCCCTGAAGACGTCCTCGATGCGGTGACGTCCCTGTTCGAGGCGGATGAGGCAGAGGTCCAGATCGACGGCGGCGTCCCTGATCGCGTCGAACGTCTCTGTGCCGAGCACCTTGACCACCAGCAGGCGGCCCTGCTGGGAGACGGTCTGCCCGACCTCGGTCAGGCGGGCGGCCAGCGGCTCCAGGCCGTCCTCGACCTCGACCGTGACGGCCTGCGTGGCCTGGGTGAACTCGCCGATCGCCGACGAGCGCAGCAGCCGCCCGGCGTCGATGACGATCACGTGGTCGCAGATCCGCTCCAGCTCCCCCAGCAGGTGGGAGGTGACCAGCACACTGATGCCGAACTCGGTGCCGATGCGCCTGATCAGCGTCAGCATCTCGTCGCGGCCGCGCGGGTCGAGGCCGTTGGTGGGCTCGTCGAGGAAGATCAGCTTGGGGTCGTGCACGAGAGCCTGGGCCAGCTTGACGCGCTGCTTCATGCCCGTGGAGTAGCCCCCGACGGCACGGTAGCGCTCTTCTGCCAGGCCGACGTGGCGCAGCACGTCGGCCGCGCGCTCGCGGGCGGCAGTGCGCGGCAGGCCGGACATCTGTGCGAGGTGGACGACTAACTCGGTGGCGGAGACGTCGGGCGGGAGGCACTCATGCTCGGGCATGTAGCCGACGAGCCTGCGGATCTCGGCGCCCTGCGCGGTCACGTCCAGATCGAGCACCTTGGCGGTGCCGCCGGTGGGCGGCAGCAGGCCGAGCAGGATCTTGATCAGTGTCGACTTGCCCGCGCCGTTCGCCCCGACCAGACCGGTGACCCCGGGCCCCACGGTGACCGTGAGTTGATCGACCGCGGTGACGGTGGGGAAGCGTTTGGTCAGCCCCTCGGTGGCGAGGATGTGCATGTGCCCGACCGTACCCGGCGGGCGGGGCCGCCGCCTCGTTCAGACGGATGAACGCCGTCCTACTTGAGGCCAGAATTTCCGCTGGACCAGCAGCGTGCCGGTGCCCGCGATGACCATGCCGAGGATGTTGACCGCGAGCTGCGACACCGAGCCGGAGACCTCTTGCCAGTCGGCGAGCGCCAGCGCGACGGCCACGTAGCCGGCCGCGGGCACCGTGGTGACCGAGATGAAGACGCCGACCAGGGCCGACGACTTGCCCGCCGTGATCGACAGCACCCCGGCCGCGCCGGCGAGCAGAGCCACGATGAACGACCACCGGTCCGGCTTGACGATGAACTGCACCTCCTCGTTCCTGACGAGGTGGCCGATGTCGATCCAGTCGAGCCAGTTCGAGACCAGCGCGCAGGCGAACGTGATCGCGATCGCCACCGCGAACCCGACGACCAGCGTCCTGAACGAGCCGATGACCAGGCGCCATCTGCGGTGCAGCAGTCCGAAGCAGATGGCCGCGACCGCGCCGAACTCCGGCCCGAGCACCATCGCGCCGACGATCAGGATGGGTGAGTTCTGCAGGATGCCGATGCCGGCGATCTGCGTGGCGATGGCCAGGAAGGCCAGGTACGCCCACGTGATGCGGGAGTCGGCGCGCACCCTGTGCGCCAGCTCCTCCCACACCACGGCGTCGTCGGGCTCGCCAGGCGCCTCGTCGACCGCGTCCGCCGCGGCCTTGGACAGCGACAGATCGACCTGCTCGATGGCGATGGAGCCCTCCGTCTCCAGCCACTTGAGCCTGTCCAGCACCTCGTTCGCCGACTCGCGGGCCGCGTCGCAGAGGATCACGTCGCCGACCGGCTCACGGGCGGCGCCGGGCAGGACGACGATGTTGGTGACGCCTGTGCAGTCCGTCAACATCGCCGTCGCCTCTTCGGTGCGTGCGGTGGGGCTGATCAGTCGCAGATGAAGCACGCACGCCATTGTGGTCTATCGGACGTCGGTTCCTTTGGGGGGTCAGGTTTGGCGGAGGCGTACTCGCCTGACCGAGTGGTCGGCGCCTTTCTGGAGCACGAGGTCGGCGCGGCCCCTGGTGGGGGCGATGTTCTCGATCAGGTTGCGCTCGTTGATGTCGCGCCAGACGTTGACCGCGAAGGTCGTGGCCTCGTCGTAGGAAAGCTCCGCGATGTGCCGGAAGTACGACTTCGGGTCCTCGAAGGCGGTGCGGCGGAGCTTGTGGAAGCGGTCGACGTACCAGGTGCGGATGTCCTCGACCTTGGCGTCCACGTAGATGGAGAAGTCGAAGTAGTCGTTGACCGCGAGGGACGTGGGCGGGGCGGGCTGGAGGACGTTGAGCCCTTCGATGATCAAGATATCCGGACTTTTCACGACCTGAGTGGCACCGGGCACTATGTCGTACTCCAGGTGGCTGTAGACCGGCGCGTGGGCCGCGGCCGTCCCCGCCTTCACCTCAGCCACGAACCTGACCAGCGCCCTGCGGTCATAGCTCTCCGGGAAGCCCTTGCGGTGCATGATGCCCTTGGCCTCCAGCACCGCGTTCGGGTAGAGGAAGCTGTCGGTGGTGACCAGCTCCACGTGCGGGTGCTCGGGCCAGCGGGCCAGCAGCGTGTGCAGCAGCCGCGCCGTCGTCGACTTGCCCACCGCGACGCTGCCCGCGATGCCCAGGATGTACGGGACGCGCTGCTCGGGATGGCCCAGGAAAGCGCTCAGCACGCTGCTGCGCTGCTTGGACCCGGTGAAGTGCAGGTTGAGCAGCCGGGTGAGGGGGAGGTAGATGTCGGTGACTTCGGTGAGATCGATGGGATCATCGACGCCGCGAAGCTCTTCCAGCTCGTCTGCGGTGAGAGTCAAGGGCGTGTTCTTGCGGAGCTCGCTCCACTGCTCCCTGCTCAGTTCCACGTAGCCGTTGTTCACCTAGGCAGCCTAGCGATGAGGGACAAACCGGATCATGGCCGGGGCACTCCCCGCGAGATCCACAGCCTGTGGATAAAGACGGGGGATTACCGAGACTCAGTTCGGGGAAAGGTAAGGCGTCTTGCTGAATGACATGTCTGACGATGTGCCGGCGGCTACTGTTCGGGGCTGGGAGGTCTCATGGACCGTCGTCGCTTCATCGCCAATGTGATCGCCGTCGCCGGGCCTTTCGCCGGCGTCGCCTGCGCGGGAGCGCAGGGGGGCGTCAAGCCCGTGCCGGGGTACGGACGGCTGAAGCCGGTGGCCGACCTGCGTGACGGGAAGGTGCGGCTGCACCTGCCCGACGGGTTCAGGTACCGCTCGTTCAGCGCCGCGGGCGAGAAGTTCAGCGACGGCTCGGAGGTGCCCGGCAGGCACGACGGCATGGCGGCCTTCTCGGGGCCGGACGGCAGCGCCATCCTGATCCGCAACCACGAGGTCAACGGGCCCGTCGGCGCGTTCGGCGACAAGGACAAGGCGTACGACCCGATGGCCGGTGGCGGCACCTCGACGCTGCGCGTCACCCGCCACGGCGAGGTGATCAAGAGCGCGCCCTCGCTGAACGGCACCATGATGAACTGCTCGGGCGGTCCCATGGCGTGGCGGGCCTGGGTGAGCTGCGAGGAGACGGTCAACGGCCCCGACGTGGCCGACGACTTCTCCGGCGGCGACAACTCCAAACTCACGCAGAAGCACGGCTACCTCTTCGAGGTGCCGGTCAACCGGGCCGCCAGCGCCAGGCCGATCAGGTCGGCAGGTCGGTTCCCGCACGAGTCGGTGGCGTTCGACCCCTCGACGGGCGCGCTCTACATGACCGAGGACAACTTCTCCTTCCCCTCCGGGTTCTACCGGTACCTGCCGCCGAAGCACCCCGTACAGGCCGGGCGGCTGCTCGACGGCGGCAGGCTGCAGATGCTCGCCGTCAAGGGCGCCAAGCGCAAGGACCTGTCCGCAGGGCAGCGGGCGGGGACGGCGTACGAGACGGTCTGGGTGGACATCGACGACCCCGACCCGGCCTTCACCAGCAAGCCGGCCAACGACGAGGCCGTACAGGCGGTTGGCCGGCAGGGGCGCGAGGAGGGGGCGGCCATCTTCTCCAGGCTGGAGGGGGCCGTCTTCCACCAGGGCGTCGTGTACTTCGTCTCCACCCAGGGCGGGGACACCCCGCCGGGCGACAAGCCGCCGTCCGGGTTCGGGAAGGGGCGGGGGCAGGTGTGGGCGTACGAGACGTCGAGCGGGCGGCTCAAGCTCGTCTACGAGTCGCCGCGCTCGGCCGCGCTCGACCTGCCGGACAACGTGACCGTCAGCAGGCGCGGCACGCTAGTGCTGTGCGAGGACGGCGACGGCGACAACTACCTTCGCGGGCTCACGAAATCGGGGGAGATCTTCGACTTCTGCCGTCTGGAGCCGATCTCCGGCGATCCGGGGGCGGAGTTCGCGGGCTCGACGTTCGGGCCAGGCGGCCACACGCTGTACGTCAACGTGCAGGCCAAACAGGGCAGGTCCTTCGCCATCTGGGGGCCGTGGGAGCGAGGGCTGTTTTGAGTACGCTTGGGAGATGATCCTGGGCATCGGCGTGGACGTGGTGGACATCGCCCGCTTCGAGGCGACGCTGGAGCGCACGCCGAAGCTCAGGGAGCGGCTGTTCACCGAGGCCGAGCGGGGGTTGCCGGTGCAGTCGCTGGCGGCCAGGTTCGCCGCCAAGGAGGCCGTGGCCAAGGCGCTCGGCGCGCCGGCGGGGCTGGACCACCGGGAGGCCGAGGTGCGCCGCGGCGAGGCCGGCAAACCGGAGCTGCGGATCACCGGCAGAGCCGCGGAGGTCGCCTACGACCTCGGGGTCAAGCGGTGGCACATCTCCCTCAGCCATGACGCGGGTGTGGCCGTGGCCTATGTGATCGCGGAGGGATAGCTTCGGATCATGAGGACTGCCTACACCGCCGACCAGATCAGGGGCGCCGAGCACGAGCTGATGGCGCGGCTGCCCGAGGGCACGCTCATGCAACGGGCCGCCACCGGGCTCGCCGCCGTCTGCGCCGACCTCTTGGGCAGGGTGTACGGCAAACGCGTCGTGCTCCTCGTCGGCAGCGGCGACAACGGCGGTGACGCGCTCTACGCGGGCGAGCGCCTGGCCAGGCGCGGCGCGTGGGTGGGCGCGATCCTGGCCGGGTCCAAGACGCATGAGGCGGGGCTGGCCGCGTTCCGCCAGGCCGGTGGGCGGGTCGTCGACCGGGCCTTTCTGGAGGGGGCGGACCTGATCATCGACGGGCTCGTCGGGATCGGGGCTTCCGGGGCGCTGCGGGAGCCGTACCGCGAGCTCGTCGAGGAGGCGAACGCCGCCCGCGGCCCGATCGTGGCGGTGGACGTGCCCAGCGGGGTGGACGCGAGCAGCGGGCGGGTGGACGGCGCGGCGGTGCGGGCGCGGGTGACCGTGACCATGGGGGCGTACAAGACGGGGCTGCTCGTCGATCCGGGCGCCGAGCACGCGGGCCGGGTCGAGCTGGTGGACATCGGGCTCGGGGCGTACCTGCCCGATCCCGACGTGGCGGCCCTGACCCCCGCCGACGTGGACGTCCTGCTGCCGCGCCCGGGCAAGGAGTCGGACAAGTACCGCAGGGGCGTGCTGGGCGTCGCCGCGGGGAGCGACCTGTTCACCGGCGCCGCCGTGCTGGCCGTGGGGGGCGCGCTGCGGGCCGGGGCGGGGATGGTGCGGTACGCGGGGCCGAGCGCGCCGGTCGCGCAGGTGCGTTCGCACTGGCCGGAGGCTGTGGTCACCGAGCTGGACCGGCCTTCGCTCGACGACGTGGGGCGGGTGCAGGCGTGGGTGCTCGGGCCCGGGCTGGGCACCGGGGACTGGGCGCACGAGCTGGCCGCCGGCGTGCTCGCGTCCAACGTGCCCGTGCTGATCGACGCCGACGCGCTGACGCTGGTGGCCCGGGACCGGGCGCTGCTGAGGCGGTCCGCGCCTGTGTTGATCACGCCGCACGCCGGGGAGCTGGCGCGGCTCATCCGCGCCGACCGCGACGACATCGAGGCGGCCCGGCTGGAGCACGCTCGGCGGGCCGCGGGCGAGCTGGGGGTGACCGTGCTGCTCAAGGGGTCCACCACGGTGGTGGCAGAGGACTCCCGGCCGGTACGGGTGAACGCCACCGGGACGTCCTGGCTGGCCACCGGAGGGACCGGGGACGTGCTGTCGGGGGTGACGGGGGCGCTGCTCGCCCAGGGGTTGAGCTGTTACGACGCGGCGTCCTGCGGGGCGTACCTGCACGGGCTCGCCGGCCGCCTCGCCGCCGACGGCGCACCGCTGGCCGCCGCCGACGTGGCCACGGCGATCCCCGAGGCGATCCGCGCGGTGAGCGGCACGTAAGCGCACGGCGCCGGGCGCTGGGCAATCGTTCGTCTTACGGGGTGGCCAGGGGGTGTGAATCGCGCTCGACCACGTGCGTGAGCTGCCACACTAGAAGGATGTACCACCCGATGGCCACCCCCGCCGAGGCGCGGGTCGACCTGGACGCGATCAGGCGCAACGTGGCCCTGCTCAAACAACGGGCCGGCGGCGCGGAGTTGATGGGCGCCGTCAAGGCCGACGCGTACGGGCACGGCCTGGTGCCGGTGTCCGAGGCCGTGCTGCAGGGAGGGGCGAGCCGGCTGGGCACCGCGTTCGTCAGGGAGGCGCTCACGCTGAGGGAGGGCGGCGTGACCGCGCCGATCCTGGCGTGGCTCATCACCCCGGGCGAGCCGCTGGACGAGGCGCTCGGCAACGACATCGAGCTGTCGGCCTCCGACGAGAAACTGCTCGAGGAGATCGCCGCGGCGGCACGGCGCACGGGACGCGTCGCCAAGCTGCATCTGGAGGCCGACACCGGCATGAGCAGGGGCGGCGCCCCGCTGGCCGGCTGGCCGGGGCTGCTGGATCAGGCGATGCGGTTGCGGGCCGAGGGCGTCATCGAGATCGTCGGGCTCTGGTCACACTTCGCCTGCGCCGACATTCCCGGCCATCCCTCGATCGGGCAGCAGCTGGAGGCGTACAAGACGGCGCTGAAGCTGGCAGAGCAGGTGGGCGCGGCGGGCTCCCAAGTGATCAGGCACCTGGCCAACTCCGCCGCCACCGTGACCCTCCCCGAGGCGCACTACGACATGGTCAGGCCGGGCATCGCGATGTACGGCCTGAGCCCCATCCCGGAGCTGGGCGACTTCGGCCTCCGGCAGGCGATGACGCTGGTCGCACGGGTCGGGCTGGTCAAGCGGGTGCCGGAGGGCTCGGGGGTGTCATACGCTCACCTGTACGTCACCGAGCGCGAGACCACACTCGGCCTCGTGCCGCTCGGATACGCGGACGGCATTCTCCGGCACGCGACGGGGCGGGCCGAGGTGCTGGCGGGCGGTCGGCGCAGATCGATCGCCGGCCGGGTCTGCATGGACCAGTTCATGATCGACATGGGCGACGACGCGCTGTCGGCAGGGGACGAGGTCGTGCTGTTCGGGCCAGGTGACGAGGGCGAGCCGACCGCTCAGGAGTGGGCGGATAATCTCGGCACGATCACGCATGAGATCGTGACCAGGATCGGCTCGCGCGTGCCGCGGGTCTACGAGCACAGGCGTTCGGAGTGACGACGGGCACCTCCCGGCGGGCATGAGCGGAGAAGGATCGGGGACATGACGACGACGACAACACGGCGCAGGGTAGGAATCGCCGGCGCGCTCGTCGGTGCGGCTTCCGCCGGTGTCGCGGCGGCGGCGCTGGCGAAGCGCTACGCGGTCGGCCGGATCAGGCTGCGCCCCGACACCGAGGCCAGTGAGCCGTTCGGCGAGTTGCGAGGCCGGGAGCGCACGCTCATCACCTCTGACGGGAAGGCGCTGCACGTTGAGATCGACGGGCCTGAGGATGCGCCATTGACCGTCGTGCTCTGTCACGGCTACTGCCTCAGTCTTGAGTCCTGGCACTACCAGCGCAAGGACCTGCGCGAAAACTACCGCGTCGTGCTGTGGGACCAGCGCTCCCACGGGCGCTCGCAGCGCGCCGGCGCCGACGGCAGCACGATCGACCGGCTGGGCGACGACCTGGCCGAGGTGATCGAGCAGTTCGTGCCCGGGCCGTGCGTGCTGGTCGGCCACTCCATGGGCGGCATGACGATCATGGCGCTGGCCGACCGCCATCCAGCGCTGTTCGAGGACAAGATCCGCGGGGTGGCGCTCATCGCGACCTCGGCGGGCAAGCTGGCCGAGCTCACGCTGGGCCTGCCCGCGATGGTGTCCAAGGCGGTGCACAAGATCGCGCCCACCACGGTCTCGATGCTGGGCAAGCGCGGCGCGCTGGCCGACCGCGCCCGCCACGCGGGCAGCGACATCGCGTTCCTGATCACCCGCTACATGGGCTTCGGCGACTCCAAGAACATCAGCCCGACCGTGGTCGACTTCGCCGAGTCGATGATCAGGGCGACGCCGACCGAGGTGTTCGCCGACTTCTACCCCGCGCTGATGAACCACGACAAGCTCTCCGCGCTCCACATGCTCGACCCGGTGCCCACCGCGATCCTGGTGGGCGACCGCGACTGGCTGACCCCGCCCGACCACAGCAAGGCCATCGCGGCCGCGCTGCCGAAGGCGCAGCTCACCGAGGTGCCCGACACGTCCCACCTGATCCAGTTGGAGCGGCCGGGCGTGGTGAATGACGCGCTGCGCGACCTGCTCAAGAGGGTGGAGCTGCAGTGAGGCTCGCGACCCCCGAAGACATGCGCGCGTACGGCGCCCGCCTGGCCGCGCTGCTGCGCCCAGGAGACCTGCTCGTCCTGTCGGGCGCGCTCGGCGCGGGCAAGACCACGCTCGTGCAGGGCATCGCCGAAGGGCTCAAGGTGCGTGGCCCGATCACCTCGCCCACGTTCGTGATCGCCAGGGTGCATCCCTCGCTGCGCCAGGGGCCGCCGCTCGTGCACGTGGACGCATACCGGCTGGGCGGCGACCTCGAGGTGGACGACCTCGACCTGGACGCCTCGCTGGAGGAGTCGATCACCGTCGTCGAATGGGGCGAGGGGCTGGTCGAGGGCCTGGCCGACGACCGGCTGGAGATCCACATCGACCGCGAGGCGGGCGAGGAGGCTCGCATCGTGACCCTCCGAGGTGTGGGCCCCAGGTGGGCCGACACGCCGTCTGAACCGGGCGAAGATTAAAATCCCGGTCAGTTTTCGGCAATCCTGGCACCCTTGACGTACCAGGCCGACGACATAAATCATGATCGTTGGTCAGGGATTGGCCCAGATTTTCTGGGTATCACGAGGGGCGACATCCATAGTTCTGATGGATGCTGGGTTGCAGGACGGCAAAGTGGGGTGCGGCCGGTGCTCGGGTTCAGGCGAGTCGCGTACGCGGGAGCCATCGTCATGGTCGGTCTGACCGGCTGCACGGCCTCCGCCGAGACCAATCCGACGGGCACGCCCACGCCCACGTCCACCTCCACGTCCACCCCCACGTCCATCCCCACAGCCAGCGGCACGGCATCGCCGACCGGCACTGCGACGACCAGCCCGAAGCCGACCGCCACCCGGCAGACCATCTCGGTCCAGCTCAACCCCGACCGGGTCACCGCCGGCGAGACCTCCAAGGTCTGGATCCTGGCCAACTGCCCGGTCCCGACCGGCGGCCCCGCGCACACCGGCACCGGGACGTCCAGGGCGTTCGTCAACGGCGTCGTGCTCAACCCGGTCCCCGCGGCGTCGGCCACCGCGACCGCCACGCCCGCCACCGGCGGGTCGCCCTGGGTGCGCGGCGAGGCGCAGGTCTCGGGAACGGTCCGGCGCGGCTCCTACCGGGTCGACGTCAAATGCGACGGCACCAACGACATGGGCCGGGCCACGCTCAGGGTCGGCGCGGCCGAGCCCGTGCCGTCCACCGTGCCGAGCAAGGCGCCCAAGGCGGGCGGCGGCGGCACGTACGGGATGGACGCCAGTGACGACTCCTCGATCCCGATCGGCCCCGCGGGCGTGCTCATCGGCCTGGCGCTGGCCGCGGGCATCGGCGTGGCGATCAAGCGTCGCAGCCGGGCGTAGGTGATGGCCCGCCCTGGACGGGTGGTGCTCGCGGGTGCGGTCACGGGCCTGGTGCTGGTGGCGTTCGGCAAGGGCATGCAGACGGGCACCACCCCTGCCGCGGCCGTAGTGCCCGAGAGCATCGACATCCCCGCGATCGACCTCGAGGCGCCGCTGATGAAGCTCGGCCTGGCCAAGAACGGCGAGGTCGAGCTGCCGCCGTACGAGAAGCCGAAGGTGGCCGGGTGGTACACCGGCAGCGTCGTGCCCGGCGAGAAGGGCGCCTCGGTGATCATCGGCCACGTCGACACCAAGTCGGCGCCCGCCGTGTTCTACCGGCTCAAGCAGTTACGCAAGGGCGAGACCGTCAAGGTCGAGCGCAGTGACGGCAAGGTCGTGAGCTTCAAGGTCGACGCGATCGAGCAGGTGCACAAGGACAGCTTCCCCGCCAGGCGCGTGTACGTCGAGGACGGGCTCAAGCTGGTCACCTGCGGCGGCAAGTTCGACTACGCCAAGGGCGAGTACCTGGACAACATCATCGTGTACGCCTCCCGCGCCTGAAAAACGTTTGCGCCTTCCGAGATCATGGAGGCATGAGCGCAGACACGAACCCGCCCGCGTCCGGCGTCCGGGTGCCCTGGCACGAGGTGCACCCGAAGGCGCGCGCGGCGGTGGAGGAGTTCCTGGGCGGGCGCGTGGCCGAGGCGGTCACCCAGTCAGGAGGCTTCTCCCCGGCGGCCGCGGTACGACTTCGCACGGAGGACGGCAGGCGCGCCTTCGTCAAGGCCGTCGGCCCTGAGCCGAACCCCGACTCCGTCCGCATCTACCGCGCCGAGCTCGAGATCGCCGCCGCCCTGCCGGAGTCCGCGCCCGCGCCCAGGCTGCTGACCGGCTTCGAGCTGGAGGGCTGGGTCGTGCTGGTCTTCGAGGACGTCGAGGGGGAGCATCCCGCGATGCCGTGGCGGCGCGACCAGCTCGACCGGGTGCTGGCGGCCGTCGAGGAGATGTCGGCCGCGCTCACCCCGGCCCCGATGGACGCGCCGCCGGTCGGCGAGGTGTTCGGCTCGTCGTTCCACGGCTGGCGCGACCTGCTGGAGGAGGATACCGACGGGCTCGACCCGTGGGCGCTGCGCCACCTCGCCGAGCTGGCCGAGCTGGAGTCCGGGTGGACCGAGGCGGCGGCGGGTGACACCTTGGTCCACGCCGATGTGCGGGCCGACAACATCCTGCTCACCGATGACCGGGTCTACTTCGTGGACTGGCCGTGGGCCTGCGTGGGCGCCTCGTGGATCGACCGGTTGTGCATGTTGCCCTCGGTGGGCATGCAGGGCGGACCCGCGCCGCACGAGCTGTTCGACGAGCCTGATCCGGCGGTGACCGCGGTGCTGGCCGCAGTCACCGGATATTTCGTGCGTCACGGCCGCCTGCCTGACCCGCCGGGGCTCCCGACGCTCAGGGCGTTCCAGCGTGCCCAGGGAGTGGTCGCGCTCGACTGGCTGAAAATCCGTACGGGCTGGGTCTGACCCGTTCGGCGGGTAGGCTAGACAGTCGTGCTGGTCCTGGCCTTTGATACCGCGACGCCCGCCGTCACCGCCGCGCTCCACGACGGTGAGCGGGTGCTCGCCGAGCACACGACGATCGACGCCCGGCGCCACGGCGAGCTGCTCGTCCCCACCATTGAGCGCGTCGTGCGCGAGGCGGGCGCGGCGCTGCGCGACGTGACCGCCATCGTGGCCGGCAGCGGCCCCGGCCCCTACACCGGGCTGCGCGTCGGGCTGATGACCGCGCAGGGGCTCGCCACCACGCTGGGCGTTCCCGCGTACGGCGTGTGCACCCTCGACGCGGTCGCCTACGGCAGCGGGCTCGCCGAGCCGTTCCTGGTGGCCACCGACGCGCGGCGCAAAGAGGTGTTCTGGGCGCGATATTCAGACATGCGCACCAGGCTCGACGGGCCCTTCGTCGACCGGCCCGCCGACGTGCCGGTGGAGGGGCTGCCGGTGGTGGGCGCCGGCGCCGCGCTCTACGCCGAGATCCTCGGGAAGAACGACGCGCCGCCATACCCCTACGCGGGAGCCCTGGCCGCGCTGGCCGCCGAGCGCCTCGCCGAGGGCACGCCGCTCGGTCCGCCGCGCCCGATCTACCTGCGCAGGCCCGACGCCGTGGTGCCCGGGGCGCCCAAGAGGGTGACGGCGTGAAGCTCAGGCGGATGACCGAGGCCGACCTGCCGGCGGTCATGGCGATCGAACGGACCACGTTCCCGCTCGACGCGTGGAGCGAGGGCATGATGCGCGGCGAGCTGGCCGACATGCCGCGCTCGCGCCACTACGTGGTGGCGGTCGTGGACGACGAGATCGTCGCGTACGCCGGGCTCGCCGCCGCCGCCGATCAGGCCGACGTGCAGACCATCGCGGTGCTCGAACAGCACCGGGGCACCGGCATCGGCGGCGCGTTGCTGACCGAGCTGCTGGCCGAGGCGACCCGGAGGGGGGCGCGGGAGATCTTCCTTGAGGTACGCGCCGACAACCCGCAGGCGCAGGCGGTTTACCGGCATTACGGGTTCGAGGAGATCGGCACCCGCCGCCGCTACTACGACGACGGCACCGACGCGATCATGATGAGAAGGAAGCTTGGTGACTGACGCACCTTTGGTCCTGGGCATCGAGACCTCCTGCGACGAGACCGGCATCGGCATCGTCAGGGGCCACACCCTGCTGGCCAACACGATCGCCTCCAGCATGGACGAGCACGCGCGCTTCGGCGGCGTGGTGCCCGAGGTCGCCTCGCGCGCCCACCTGGAGGCCATGACACCGACCGTCGAGGCCGCGCTGGCCGCGGCGGGCCTGAAGTTCTCCGACATCGACGCCATCGCCGTCACCGCGGGGCCGGGGCTGGCGGGCGCGCTGCTGGTGGGGGTGGCCGCGGCCAAGTCGTACGCGCTCGGCCTCGGCGTCCCCCTCTACGGCGTCAACCACCTGGCCGCCCACGTCGCCGTCGACCAGCTCGAACACGGGCCGCTGCCCAAGCCGTGCATCGCCCTGCTGGTGTCGGGCGGCCACTCGTCGCTGCTGCTCGTGCCCGACGTGGCCCAGGACGTGATCTCGCTCGGCTCGACGGTCGACGACGCGGCCGGTGAGGCGTTCGACAAGGTGGCCCGGGTGCTGGGGCTGCCGTTCCCCGGCGGCCCGCACATCGACAGGTCCGCCCGCGACGGCTCGGGCACGGCCATCACGTTCCCGCGCGGCAAGATCGACGACGGCACGCTCGACTTCTCCTTCTCCGGGCTCAAGACGGCCGTGGCCCGCTGGGTCGAGGCCCGCGAGACGTCAGGGCAGTCCGTCCACGTGCCCGACGTGGCCGCCTCGTTCCAGGAGGCCGTGGTCGACGTGCTGACCCGCAAGGCGCTGCAGGCGTGCCGGAAGTACGACGTGCACGACCTGCTGATCGGCGGCGGCGTGGCGGCCAACTCGCGGCTGCGCGCGCTGGCCCAGGAGCGGTGCGACGCGGCAGGCGTGCGCCTGCGGGTGCCCCGTCCGGGGCTGTGCACCGACAACGGCGCCATGGTCGCCGCCCTGGGCTCCAATCTGGTCGCCGCCGGGATCTCCCCGTCGACCCTCGAGATCCCCGCCGACTCGTCGCTGCCGATCACGACAGTCCATGTGTGAGCCCCCGGGGGCGCTGCAAGGCTAGGATCGACTCATGACAGAGTTGGAAACCATTGTAAATATCTCTGACCCCGCAGTGCAAAGAATTATCGATGTCACGAAGCATTCGAGGTCCAGCATCAGGACCACGTTGATCGAGGACGTCGAGCCTCTTATGCAGTGCATCAGGACCGGGGTGGATTTCATTGAGATATACAGCAGCGACACCAGTCCGATCCCTGATGAGTTGCTCGAACTGTGCCGGCGCCAGAAAATAGCGGTCCGCCTGATTGACTCGTCGATCGTCAATCAGTTGTTCAAGGCGGAGCGTAAGGCCAAGACGTTCGGCATCGCGCGCGTCCCCCGCCCGGCCAGATTCAGTGACATCGCAAAAGACGGTGGGGACGTCGTCGTTCTCGACGGAGTGAAGATCGTCGGGAACATCGGCGCGATAGTGCGGACGTCGCTCGCGCTCGGCGCTTCGGGGATCATACTTGTCGACAGCGATCTCACCAGCATCGCCGACCGGCGTTTGCTGAGGGCCAGCCGAGGCTATGTCTTTTCACTTCCCATAGTCCTCTCCAGCCGCGAGGAAGCGATCGCCTTCATGCGAGACCGCGGCATGCCGTTGATGGTGTTCGATGCCGAAGGCGAGCTCGAGGTGAATGACCTCGGCGCCAACGAGGACCAGCTGGCTCTGGTGTTCGGCAGCGAAAAAGGCGGGCCTTCCGACCTGTTCAGTGAAGCGTCTTCTGCTTCGGTCTCGATTCCGATGATCAGCTCCACCGAGTCCCTCAATGTTTCGGTTTCGGTGGGGATTGCGCTACATGCCAGGATTCGCCGAAATTTCGCAGCCAATCGGTGAGTAACTCGCGCATCAGGCGGTGACGCGCGGCTGAAACGCCTTGATCACCTCGGACTCCGAGGTGAAGGAACCGCCGAACCTGTCGACCTGCCAGGCGTCGAGGGACTCCTGGTCCGCTTCGCCGTGGGCGATGAACTCGGCCAGCACCCTGGCATACCCCGGTCCGAAAGTGATGCCCGCCTCGTTGTCGCCGGTCAGCACGTGCAGTCCGGTGAGACCCGGGACCTGGCCGACGAGCGCGCGCCCGTCCGGGGTGTAGCAGGGCGCGCCGTGCTTGAGCCGGATGCTCGTGGCCTGCCCCAGGACCGGGATGAAGCTCGCCGCCTGCTCTCCGACCCGCCGCACCTGCATCACGCCGTCGAGGGGGATCTCGTCGAGACGGTCGGGGACCTCGGCGTCGAGGAGGATGTCCCGTGGATAGCTCCGGTACGTGCCGCCCCACAGCAGTGCGCCGTCCTGACCGCGGAGCCAGAGCGGGATGTCCTCCGCGGGATTGCCGGGAATCACGCCCATGACGATGAGCGTGGGCAGAGATTCGGGAATCCCGATCGGCCCGGTGGTGATGCGCGAAGTGAGCCGCGGAGCCAGGGGCAGGAAGGCGCCCAACGGTTCGAGCAGCCGGTTGCTCCAAGCTCCGGTCGCCAGGACCACGTCATCGCATTCCACGAGCCCTGTAGGGGTGTCGACGGCCACGACGCGTTCACCGTTGAGGCGCAGGCCGGTAACGGGTCTGCGGGTGTCGATCACGCCACCCCGCGCGAGGAAGAGTTCGGCCAGAGCCGCGCCCAGCAAAGGAGGATGAACATGGGCGCCGTTCGGGTCGAGCAGACCGCCGACGACCCTGTCGCCGGCCACGAGGTCGTTCGTCAATTCCGCGATTCGCGCCGGATCGACGAGCACGTTGCCCTCGGCTCCCATCCGGAGTCCCTGCCACGACCGCTCATCCGCGGCCACGTAGAGCGTGCCGTTCCGCCGGAAGCCGATGTCGTGACCGGCCGCCTGCGTCTTCTCGTAGAAGTCCAGGGCATAACCGGCGGAGGCCGTCTCCGGCGGGTACGCCGCCCAGCCCGAGAGAAAGCCTCCGCCCGCGGCACTGGTGCCCTGAAACACGCCGTCCCGCTCCAGTAACCGGACCCGCTCCACGCCCTGCTCGACAAGGTGGAGTGCGAGCAGGCAGCCCATGACCCCACCACCTACGACAACGACATCGGCCCTGTCGGACATCGGCCTACTTCCTTCCCACGGTCCACTTGGTTGGCGCGCAAGGGGCGCATGACCGGCATGCGCTCTGCGGCTGAATGGGCATTCCTGCAGTTCGCTCACCCGGCACGGGACCGCTCCCCGTGGTCGGAGATCTGGTCGGTCAGCTCGGCCCGTCGCACCAGCAGCTGTCCGACGGAGGCATCCCCGCCGACCGGAGTCGCGGACGTGACCAGGCCCGTGAAGTGCCGGAGAATGTTCTCCCACTGTTCGTCCGGTGCGACCGTCCTCCGCTCCAGCCGCCCCTTGCTCTCCAGCAGAATCACCGGCCGGTGCTCGGACGGAGTGGTGAACACGTGCTCCACGGTGAGCGATCCCCGGCTGCCCAGGAACTGGTACCCGGAGGCGTATCGCGTCGTCATGCCGAACAGCAGCCGTACGTCGACATCGTCCGGTGCGGCCAGCCGCGCAGCGCCGATCAGGTCCACCCCGACAGCGTGGTCGTACCTCAGCACGGCGTCGGTCACCTTCAGGTCCGTGCCGAGGAAGTGAAGTGCCGCACGGAGGGGATAAACGCCGACGTCGAGCAGTGCGCCTCCGCCGAGTTCGGGCTTGAGCCGGATGTCCCCGGGAGGGCGGGGCGGCACCGCGAAGGCGGCTGTGAACCCGCGTAGCTCGCCGATCTCGCCCCCGGCCAGCAACTGACGCACTGCGGCATGCTGCGAGTGGTGAACGAAGGCGAAGTTCTCCATGAGCGTCAGCTTCCTGGCCCGTGCCAGTTTGACCAGCCGGTGAACCTCCTCGCCGCCAGTGGCCAGGGGCTTCTCGGCGAAGACGTGCTTGCCCGCCAGCAGGGCACGCTCGATCCACCGGGCGCGCAGCCCCGCGGGCACGGGCACGTAGACGGCGTCCACGTCGTCCCGCTCCAGCAGCCGCTCGTACCCCGTGACCGGCGTGCCCCCGAAGCGTTCGGCGAACGCCCGCGCTCTGGAGGGCGATCGGCTGGCCAGCGCCACCAGCTCGGCGCCCGCCACGCTGGCCAGCGCGGGCAGGAACCGGCGATCGGCGATGTCGGCGCAGCCGAGCACCCCGAAGCGCACGCTGTCAGACAATGTGTACCCCGGGCACGTACATGATCCACTGGCCGCCGTGTTGCCTGAATGCCTGCTCCTTGGCCATGATCTCCTCGGCGTGGTTCCAGGCGAAGAGCAGGGCGTAGTCCGGGTAGGGGTCGGCGAAGCTCTCCGGAGCGAGCACGGGGATGTGAGAGCCGGGAGTGAGCCGTCCCTGCTTGCCCGGTGTCGAATCGCAGATGTACGGGATCAGGTCGGGCCCGATGCCGCAGTAGTTCAGGATGGTCGCGCTCTTGGCTGTCGCGCCGTAGCCGACCACCCGGCGGCCCTCCTCACGGAGCCGGGTGAGCAGCGTCACCAACTCGTCGCGGATGTCCGCGGCCCGCCGCGCGAAGTCATCGAAGACGGAGAAGTCGACGGGCTCCGACGCGCGCAGCCTGCCCACCTCCGGGCCGATCACACGCCGGCCCGGGCGGCTGATCGTGTAGCGGATCGTGCCACCGTGCACGGGCAGGTGCTCGATGTCGGACAGCTCCAGGCCGTGCAGCTGCACCAGCGCCTGCACCGACCGGACCGAGAACAGGTAGAAGTGCTCGTCGTAGATCTGGTCGAAGGCGGTCTGCTCGAGGATGTCGCCCAGGTACCGGTCCTCGATCACGAAGACTCCGTCCTCGGCCAGGAGCTTGTCCACGCCGCGGAAGACGGAGTCGAGATACGAGATGTGGCTCACCGTGTTGGCCGAGTAGATGACATCTGCCTGCCCGTCCCTGGCGAGGATGGTCCCGGCCGTCGTCTCGTCGAAGAAGTCGACCTGGACCCGCACTCCGGACTCGGCGGACGCCTCGGCGGCGCCGCCGGACGGATCGACTCCGAGGTGCCGGATCCCGGCCTCGCTGATCGTCTTCAGCATGACGCCGTCGTTGCTGCCGATCTCCACGATGAACGGATCGCGGCCGGACAGCTCGGTTGCCAGAAAGCGCCGGGCGACCGCCTCGAAATGCTGGCGCATCAGCGCCGAGCCGGAGGATCGGTAGGGATAGTCGGCGTGGAACATCTTCTGCCGCGGGATCTCCTCCGCCTGCTGAACCATCATGCAGGACTCGCAGACCCCCACCTGTAGCCGATAGAGGAACTCGTTCTCACGCGCGGCCGGTAGGAGGAAGGCGTCAGAGATGGGCTGAGGCCCCAAGTCAAAGAATTTGCGGACATTTCCGGAACAGATGCGGCATTTCACGACTGTCTCCTAGGAAAGCGCGAAGAGGTTGAGCTTGTAGCTGTCACGGTTCCTTCCGCCTCCCGCCAGCCCCCACCCGACCCGGTACAGCGTCGGCAGCCTCTTGCTGACGGCCGGGGGCAACTGGGCCAGGTTGCACGACTCCAGCAGCGTGGCGCCCACATCCCACCGCTCCACCTCGGCGGGGTCGTCGCACACCCAGCTCATCGTGACGTTGGCCCGCCTGGCCACGTCGCGGGCGCCGAGGAACTCGACCATGGTGCGCCCGAACGTGTCCAGGGCGAACCGGGCGCCGGGAAAGCGCTCGCTCATCCGCCGCACCAGCGCGCGGACCTGCTCCTCTTCCAGGTAGACGAGCACCGCTTCCGAGACGAAGAAGTACGGCCCAGGCCGCTTCGCCACCTCCGCCGGCCACGAGTCGTCCAGCACGGAGGCGGCCACGAGCGCGCGCCGGTCGGACTCCTCGAAGAAGCGGCGGCGCAACGCCATCGAGTCGGGCAGGTCCAGGTCGATCCAGTGCACGCTGCCGTTGTCCACCCGCTCGAAGCGGGTGTTCAACCCGGCGCCGATCTCGACCACGGTGCCGGAGGGGTGCTCCTTGAGGAAGCCTCCCACCCACTCGTCCAGGACGGCGGTACGGAGCGCGCAGGCGAACAGAGAGTGGGGATTGGCATCCAGACTGGCGAAGTCGTAGTCGATTGCCGCGACCATCTCCACCGCCTTGGGGTCGTGCAGAACACCGCGGGGTTTCGCGGTCTCCACGGCCCTGCCGTACAGGGGGATGAGCATGGTCTCCTGGATCGTGCTCAGCTTCACCAAGGTGTTCTCAGACATGGGAGAGCCTTTCGACGGAGCCCGACAGGCTGTGCAGGCATGCGACCAGACTGCGCGACTGGATGTTGAGGTAGTTGCTGTGCCGGAGGAGATCGACCAGTTGCGCCAGCGTCATCCAGCGGAAGGCCGGCCCTTCGAGGCCCTCGGCCGACGGCACCTCGACGACGAGGTAGCGCGTGCGGGTCTGGTAGAAGCGCCCACCCTCCTCCGACAGCGTCACGTCGAGCCTGATCTGGTCGGGGTGGGCCGACAGCACCTCGGCGACGAACGGCGGCAGCCGCTCGTGGTTCCTGGGCGTGCATTGCACGGTCGGCGCCAGCTCGATCACGTCCACGTACCCGGGCTCGACCCGGGCCTGCATGAGGGCGTGCAGCACGCCGTCGATCCTGGTGACGACCAGCGCCGCCAGCCCCGGCTCGGCAGCCGAGATCATGGGCTGCATCCACCGATCCACTTCGCGGCCGGCCGCGGTGACGTTCACCCCGACCACCTCGAAGAACAGTCCGCGCTCATGGGAGATCCGCCCGTCGGCGCGGCGCCATTGCGTCAGCCGGTTGATGGGCACACGCCTCGCGGTGATCCGGGTGAGGGAGCGGAGCTCGGTGATCCAGCTCAGGATCGCGTTCGTGCCGTGCCGGCTGCGGGGGTCGCCGTCGTAGGAGCGGATCAGGGCATCCTGGAAGCTGTCCGCGGGCGGAGCGAACGAGGGCAGCAGGCCGGTTCCGGCGAACGGCAGGCAGGACAGCACCGTCCGCGTGTCCATGTTCACCAGATCATCTCTTGCGAGCAGCTGGTGCAGGTCGCCCAGGGTGAGCCAGTGGAACCCGTCCAGGAGCTCGACGTCCTCGCGGACCTCCACCACCATGTTGCGGTTGCGCTTGTGGTAGAACCAGGCGCCCTGCTCGGACTGCCGGACGTCGGAGATGACGACGTGACCCTCGGTCCTGCGGAAGTAGTCCAGGTACGGCACCTCCCGCCCGCCGTGTAACCGCGTGTAGTTGCTCCGGGTGGCCTGGACCGTGGGGGAGAGCTGGGTTCCGTTGTGGTTGCCCGGCTCGGCCTTGGCCTGCATCAGGCAGTGCAGGACCCCGTCGAACTCCTTGACCAGGATGCCGAGCACGCCGATCTCCGGCTGGTGGATGATCGGCTGGTCCCAGTGAGAGATCGGGCGATCGGGCACGTGGACGTCGAGGCCCTCGATGGTGTAGAAGCCGCCGCTCTCATGCCCGATGTTGCCGGTGACCGGATCGGTGTGCCACCCCTTCAGCTCTTCCAGCGGGACCGGCTCCACGTGCATGAAGCCGGTCCGGTGGCTGGCTTCGTACCAGCTGTGGAAGTCCTCCAGGTCCGAGCGGGTGAGGACGGACTCGGCTATCCGCCGCGATATCACCGCGACCTCCTGGCGATGGATTCCCGCAGCGCGGTGACGACCGTCTTCAGGTCCGTGTCGCTCAGGGCCTGGTGCAGCGGCAGGCAGAGGGTCCGGGCCGCGGCCTGCTCGGCCCCGGGCAGCGGCCCGTCGGCGCCGTAGATCGCGACCTTGTGCAGCAGCGGGTAGCGGAACGTCGTGTACACGCCCTGCTCGTACAGGTCGCGGGCGACGGCGTCACGCAGCTCCGCGGGCAGTTGTACCCAGTAGAAGTAGTGGGAGCCCTCGTGCCCGGCCGGCAGCGGCGGGGGCAGCTCCAGCCCGTCGATCCCGGCCAGCTCGCGGTCGTAGTAGTCGACCACGAATCGGCGGCGGCGCAGGAAGTCGGGCAGTCTGCCCAGCTGGACCCCGCCGATCGCGGCCAGCACGTCGTTCATGATCGAACGACGGGAGAAGGAAGAGACCTCGATCTCCCACCAGCGGTTGGCGCTCTTCTCCGCCTGGGAGAAGCCGGTGAAGTGCTCCAATCCGAGATAGGCCAGTTTCGCGGCGCGTTCGGCGAGCTCGGCGTCCCTCGCGTAGAGCATTCCGCCGTCCACCGCCACAGCGATCTTCCCGTGATCGAAGCTCCACAGCCCGATGTCGCCGAAGGTTCCGCAGGCTCGGCCGTCCACTCGGGAGGCGACGGCGTTGGCGGCGTCTTCGATGAGGTGGATTCCGCGCCGTCGGCACAGCTCGGCGATCGCCGCGATCTCGCCGGGATATCCGCCGAAGTGCAGCACCAGTACGGCCTTGGTGGCCGGGGTCAGTGCCGCTTCGATGTCCGCCACCGTCGGGTTGAGCGTCCTCTCCGCGACGTCGCAGAAGACCGGACGGGCGCCGTGGGCGGCGATCGCGTTGGCCGCGCTGACGAAGCTCACCGTCGGCAGCACCACGTCGTCACCGGGGCCGAGCCCCAGCAGCTGCACGGCCAGGAAGGTCGCCTCGGTGCAGGAATTGACCGAGGTCACGTGTTCGGTGCCGACACCGATGTGTTCGGCGAAGGCCTGCTCGAACTGCTCCACTCTCCGGCCCTTGCCGATCCAGTTGCTCTCGAAGACCTCCTTGACCGCCGCGAGCTCCGCCTCGCCCAGCATCGGCTGAAAGACGTTGATCATTTTGCCTCCGCGAGCACCTTCTCGATCTGGTCGGCGGCGAGCTCACCGCCACCGGAGTCATGCAGGGCCTGCCGCATCGCCGCGGCACGTGCCGTGGTCTCCTCGTCGCCGAGCAGCCGCTCCACCGCCTTTCGCAGCAGGTCGCCCCGGATCTCCTCGGGCTCGAGCACGTAGCCGAGGCCCATCTCCTTGACCCGCTGGTGGATGTCCACCAGTGGGGTGACGGGCGCTACCACGATCGGCCGTCCCCAGTGGAAGGCCTCCATCACGCTGCCCAGCCCGCCGTGGGTGACCAGCACGCGGGCGTGTTCCAGCACCCGCAGGTGCGGAACCCAGCGGTGCACCTCGACATTGGGCGGCAGCGGCCCGAGGGTGGCAGGGTCCACCCCTTCCCCCAGCGAGATCACCACGTGCAGCGGGGCGTCGGCGAACGCCTCGACGCAACCGCGGAAGAAGCCGGGGTGGGCGTTGTAGACGGTGCCGAGCGAGATCAGGATCACGGGCAGCCCGGTGCCTGGAGGCTGCCAATCGCCGAGGAAGGACCGTGTGCCCAGGCACGGCCCCACGAAAACGTAGCGACGGTCCGCCTCGCCCTTGTGGAAGGAGCGGGGCAGGAAGACCAGGTTGTGCTCCTCCACCGGGGTCCTGAGGTAGTCCTCGATCGCCAGGTCGATCCCGTGGGCCCGCAACACCTCGGTCATCTTCGCCCGTGTGTCGGCGAAGGCCGAGGGCGCCGCCTGCCGGGTGCGGGGCCTGCCGCCGCTGGTGTTCTGCGCCCAGAACTGCCTGGCGTAGACGGGGGTGGGGATCGTCTGCACGGCGGGCACCGCCCAGGTCCCGGCCAGCATCCGGCCGGGACCTGAGGCCATCTGGTCGTAGACCACCGCGTCCGGCGGGCCGCCGGGCAGCCCTTCCCGCGCCGCGGCCACGATGGCCGCGGTCTCCGAGACCATCAGCTCGAAACCCTTCATGGGGTCGGACTTGGCCAGCATCGCGGACAGGTCGCTGGCGGCCATCTCCGAGGGATAGCGGATGGGGTGTCCGCCCGCGCCCCGCACCGCCTCGGCGTACTTGTCGGCGATCAGATAGCTGACCCGGTGCCCCCGCCGGGCCAGCTCCTCCACCACTCCCAAGGTGGGAAGGACGTGGCCGTGCACAGGCATGGCCACGAAGGCGATGTGATGCCCCATCGGACTCTGTCTCCCTACCACGTGACCAACAGCTCGCGCGGGTACTGGTTGAAAAGGTTGGCGTTCATCGGCACCTGCCCGACGTCCACGGCGGGGGCGAGGCCCGGCCATCGCGCCAGCAACCGCCCGAAGCCCTCCTGCAGCTCCACCCGCGCCAGCGGGGCGCCCAGGCAGAAGTGCCGTCCGTAACCGAAGCTCAGGTGGTGCCGGGCCGCGCCGCGGCTGAGGTCGAACTCCTCCGGCCGTTCGAGGTGCGCCTCGTCACGGCCGGCGGAGTCGACCGAGATCAGTACGGCGGAGCCGGCCGGAATGGTGACTCCGCCCAGCTCGACGTCGGCGGTGGTGTACGTCTTGCCGGCGAACCCGGTCCCGGACTGGGCGTAGCGGAGGATCTCCTCCACCGCCGGCACGATGAGCGCGGGATCCTTGGCCAGCTTCGCCAGCTCGTCCGGATGCTGGAACAGCGCCAGGAACCCGTTGCCGAACTGGACGGCCGCGGTCTCGTAGCCGGCGACGGTCATGAGCATGACGGTGGTGCACCGTTCCTTCTCGGACAGACCGGCCTGCCGCAGGTCGGCGAGCGGGCCCTCGTCGACTCGCGCGACCAGTTCCGACGCGGTGTCGTACAGGTGCCGCATCGCCTCGCCGAAGGCGGCCATGGACCCTCCTGCTCCCCGCAGCGCGCGGGCCCAGGACTCGAATCCCGGCCGCAGGTCGGGCGGCACCCGGAACAGCCGCAGGATGACCTTGAGCGGCAGGTTGAAGGCGAACGCCGCCATCAGGTCCACGGGCGCGGGCAGCCCCGCCATCTCGTCGAGCACGTCCTCGACCAGCTCGCCGATGGGACCTCGCATGGTCTCGGCCTGTCCCGGGCTGAAGACGGCCCCGACTGTGCGCCGCCAGCGCAGGTGCGCCTCCGGGTCGGCGATGGACAGGCCGAAGTCGAACGGCCCGTCGCCGGCGGCCCGCTCGCGGACCTCCCGGCGGCTGAAGCGCTCGTCGGCGAAGACCTGGCGCACGTCGTCGTGGCGGGTCACCAGCCAGGCGGTGGCGCCGTTCCGCAAGGCCACCTGGCTGACCGGCGCGTTGCGGCGCAGCCACGCGAACTCCTCTGGCAGCTCGAAGGGGCATTTCCTGGCGAAGGGATAAGCACGCATCAAGTCCTCCCGTGGTACTGCGTGTAGGGCAATCCGCTGACCGTCTGGGAGAAGGGGTCGCTGGTGACCCGCATCGCCGCGGCGTCGACGCGGAGAGGGTCGGCCGCCAGCGCGCCGAGCGCCTCCGCGATCTGATAGCGCGCGCTGGTCGCGCCGAGGCAATAGTGCGCGCCCTTGCCGAAGGTGAACGTGGTGGTCCTGCCGCGGGCCGGGCAGAAGCTCTCGGGGTCGTCCACGCGGGCGGGGTCGTTGTTGACGGCTTGAACGTCCACCACGA
Organism: Nonomuraea sp. NPDC049400; assembly: GCF_044466425.1. Taxonomy (NCBI): domain Bacteria; kingdom Bacillati; phylum Actinomycetota; class Actinomycetes; order Streptosporangiales; family Streptosporangiaceae; genus Nonomuraea; species Nonomuraea sp. NPDC049400. The sequence continues at coordinate 159,310 of NZ_JBITMP010000017.1, read as the reverse complement.
TCGCGGTGCCGGGCTCGAGCCGTACGCCGAGGCAGTCGCAGCCCTCGGTGGTCCAGCCATGGATCGTCAGGAAGGGCGGGTGGATCCGCATCGCCTCCTCGGCCACCTGCTCGACCGTGACCTCGCCCCGCGTGACGCTGTCCAGCACCTCGGGCCGGCCGAGCAGCGCGTGGCAGCCGACTGCGAGGCCGGTCGTCACCTGGGGCACCCCGGCCGCCAGCAGCTGGCCGACGAGGGCGACGTCCGCCCACGGATGCGCGGCGGGCGCGCGCAGGACCTGCATGAGGGGCACGTCCTGCGCTCGGCCAAGGGCGGACCGCAGGAACACCAGGGCGCTCTCGAACGCCTGCCCGGCCCGTTCCCCCAGCTCCCGCTCGCCGCGGAACCGCTTCCGCACGGCGAACATGAGCACGTGGTAGACCTTGGTCAGCGTCGCCCAGTCCTCCTCGGCGAAGCCCATGAGGGCGAAGGTGCTGTCCAGGCAGTAGGGCGCCACGAAATCCTCGACCAGGTTCCCGCTGCCGAGCAGCCGGGCACGCCTTTCGGCGGCGAGCTTGCCGAGGACCGGGCGGAAGCCGGCCAGCGGACCGGCGTTGTAGACCCTGCGGAGATCTGGGGCGACTTCGGGGTGATTGGCCCCGCGCAGGTACCACAGATTGAAGAACCGCGACACGGACGGGACCTCGTCCGTGTGATCGGTGTCCGCGACCCCGTTGGCGGGCAGCGTGCCGACGTGTGGATCTCGCAGCACGATGTCCGCGAGCGCCTGCGTGCGCACCAGCCAATGCCGGGTTTCCGGGTTCCACTCCAGCCCATCAGGCAGCGCCATCGCTCACGGCCTCCGCAGTTCTGCGGGCAACGCGGTGAATCCTCTCGTCATGAACTCGGGGAACGCCTCGGCAGGCCCAGCGGGCGCCCACTCGGCCACCGCCTCGACCAGGGCAGCCAGCATGTACGTCAGCGCCTTGCGCGACATGGCCGCGCCCAGGCACGAGGTGGCGCCGTGGCCGAAGCCCAGATGCCTGGAAGCGCTGCGCTGCTCCCTGGTGACGTCGAAGGTGGCGGCGTCCGGCCACTGCCGCTCGTCCCGGTTGGCCGACCCGACCATGAGCACCAGCAGGCTTCCGGCCGGGACGCGGGCGGCGCCGATCGTGGCCTCCTCCCTGACCAGCCGGCCCAGTGCCTGGGTGGAGGAGTCGTAGCGCAGTCCCTCCTCGACGGCCCGCGGCACCAGGTCGCTCTCCTTGCGCAGGAGCGCGTACTGGTCCGGCCGGGTGAGCAGGGCGTTGGCCAGGGTGGAGAAGCTCAGCACGAGCCCCTGGTGGGGCACCATCGAGATCATCAGCGCCGCGCCGAGCACGGACTCCAGATGGCGCTTGACGTCTTCGCGCATGGGGTTGGCGGCGAGATACCCCAGGAAGTCGTCCTTCGGCTCCCGCAGCCGGTCCACGGCACGCTGGGCGAACAGCCGGCGGATGTCCATGGCGACGACGCGCCGCCGTTCCTCGTCGAGGTCCTGCTCGTAGCCGCTGTCCACCCAGGCGCTGAAGACGGGCAGTTCCTGCGGGCTCACCCCCATCAGGCCGGCCAGCAGGCCGGTGACGACGGGCTTGGCGTAGTCGCCCACCAGATCGACGGGGCCGCCTCTGCCGGCCAGCGCCGCGGCGGTCTCCCGGCAGGAAGCCGCGAAACCGGGCCAGAGCGTGTCGACGAACTCCGTGCTCAGCGCGCGGCCGTTGACCCGGCGGCCGGCCGCGCGCTGGTCCTCGTATCCCTCGGGCAGGGCGGGAGCTTCGGGCACCCGCCAGGAGCCGGCGCCCCGCCGTACCTCCGCCTGCAGCATGCGCAGGTACGGCTGGCCGAGCGAGTCACGGTTGACCGCTGAGGAGAAGACCTGCTGGCAGTGGTCGTATCCGGGCACGAGCCAGACGTCCCATTGCTCCGAGTACTGCGGCCCGCCCTTGGCTCGGAGCCCGGCATATGTCGGGTAGGGGTCGGTCACGAGTTCGGGGGCCGACAGGTCCAGCGGATCGGCGGCGACGGCCATGTCAGCTCCTGCGTACCATGCGGTACCACGTGGGTCCCGCGTCCGGGGTGCGCCGCACGCTGCCGGGGACGGCTGAGATCAGCTCCCAGTACGGCGAGAAACACGTGTCGATCTCTTCCCTGCGCACGCTCAGCGGCCCCTTGGTGAACGCGTACAGGTAGAGGGTCGCGCCCGGTTTGGCCAGCTTCGCGACGGCCGCCGCGTAGGGGCCCTTGGCCTCGTCGCGGAGGCTGTGCGAGCATCCGAAGTCGAGCAGGAAGTCGAAGCCGTCCTCGATGCCTTCCTCCGGGAGGTTCAGCAGGTCGTACCGGACGAAGTCGACCTCGACCCCGCTCGCCTCGGCGCGTTTCCTGGCCTTCTTGATGGCTTCGGGCGAGAGGTCGACACCGGTGACCCGCCACCCCTGCTGAGCCATGTAGACCGCGTCGCGGCCGGTGCCGCAGCCGAGGTCGATGGCCCGTCCAGGGGTGAACTCCTTGAGGATCTCGATGAGCTCGTCCATGGGCGGGCCGTTGTCCCACGGGGCCAGGCCCAGCTTGTACGCGGTGTTGTACGTGGCCGAGACCAGCTTGGATGACTTGGCGGTCATGCCCCGGCGCCCCCGTCGGACGCGCGGACGCTGTCCTTCAGCTCGGTCCAGGTCCGCGCCCGGTCAGCGACTGTGGTCAGCACGACCACGTACCCGTCGGGGTCGGTCGCCTCGACGTCCACCGTGTTCCACGGAGTCGCCAGCGGGCCCTTGACGGTGCCCTGGGGCAGCTTCTCCAGCCGCTCGGCGATCTCCTGCATGGACGCCTCGGTCTCGGCGTTGACCGTGAAGCTGAGGCGGACGCCGCGCCCGAGCGGCCCCTCCAGCGGCTCCCTGGCAGGGCGCAGCAGCATGTCCCGATACTGCGCGCGACGCAGGTGAACCACCGCGAGCTGCCCGTCGGGGCCTTCCAGCTGCTTCTCGACCCAGAAGCCCAGGCCGTCGACGTACCACTCCAGCGACTTGCTCAGGTCGCTGACCACGAGGATGGCGAAGTTGGGCATGTCCGGGATCTCATCCGGGTCCACGCCGGTGGGCTGTCCCTGGTGGCTGGGGTGGTTGGGGTGGCTCATCGGCCGTCCTTTCACGTAGGGGAGAGAGCGCACTTCTTTGAGGTTGTTCATCGTGTCGATGACCATCCCGTCCGCATTGACGGCGATCGCGGGCTCGGCGGTCACGAGCCGGTGGACGGCGATGGAGATCTGCAGCCGGGCGCTGTTGGCGCCCAGGCAGTAGTGGAGGCCCTTGCCGAAAGTCAGCACGTCGCTGGAGCGCAGCGGGCAGCCCTGGCCGAGGGGGCGAGGAGGCACGCGCTCCTGGTTGATCGCGGCGATGTCGATGGCGAGGACCGTGCCGGGCGAGAGCGGCACGCCGAGGCAGTCACAGGGTTCTGCGACGAAACGGAAGATGTTCCCGAAGGGCGGGTGGTGCCGCATGACCTCCTCGGCCACCTCCCCCGGATCGAGGGCACCCGTGCGCAGCCCGTCCAGCAGGTCCGGATCGGACCAGATCCGCCGGCAGGTGACGCTCGCTCCCGTGATCATCGGTTCGATGCCCGCCATCAGCAGCTGGCCTATCAGCGCGGCGATCGGCCAGTTCCCGTCCTCCGCCCGCACCAGCCTTCTCGCCGCCTGCACGAAGGGGGTGTCGGCGGGCCCGGCCAGGAGCTCGTCGGTCAGCGCCTTGAGATAGGTCATCGCGATGGCGAACGCGGACCGCTCCTTCTCGGAAGGTTCCGTGTAGCCGCGAAGCTGCTGTTTGAACAGGTGGATGACCAGTTGGGAGACCTTGGCGAGCCGCGGCCACTCCTCTTCCGGCACGCCCAGCAGCAGGAAGGTGCTGTCCATGATGTACGGGCCGAGGTAGTCGGCCGCGAGATCGCCCTCGCCCGGGAGCCCGTCCAGACGCGAGTCGGCCAGCCTGGCCATACCGTCGGCGAACCTCTCCACGGCCCGCGTGGTGAAAGCCTTGCGCAGCTCACTGTTGAAGCGCGCATAGTCGTCGCCCACCGTGTACCACATCTCGAAGAAGCCGGCCACATCGGGCGTCTCGCCTTCCCCCGGCAGCCGCCCGATGCCCTCGCCACGGCCGTGGCTTACCCCGGTGACGATGTGCGGATCCTTCAGCGCGACCTCGGCGAGCTCGGGGGAGAGCACCATCAGGCGGTCACGCGCGGAGTCCCAGCGAATCCCGTCCATCACCAGGCGACCATCAGCTCGCGTGGGTAGTAGGTGAACAGGTTGCTGGCCAGTACGACGTCCTCCAACGAGCCGGCGGGCCGCAGCCCGGGGAAACGGGCCAGGAGCCGGGAGATCCCCTCCTGGAGCTCGATCCGGGCGAGGGCCGCGCCCAGGCAGTAGTGCGGGCCCGCGCTGAAGGCGAGTTGCCGCTGGGCCGAGCGCCGCCCCAGGTCCAGCACCTCGGAGTCGGAGCCGAACAACTCCTCGTCCCGGTTGGCCGAGCCCAGCGAGATGAAGACCGTCGAGCCCTCGGGGATCGTGGTCCCGGACAGCTCGATGTCCGCGGTGGCGAACTTCGCCACCGCGAAGCCGGTGCCCATCTGCGCGTACCGGAGAATCTCCTCGACCGCCGTCTCGATCAGCTCCGGCTCGCTCTTCAGCCGCTCCAACTGCCCGGGATTGTGGAACAGGGCGAAGAAAGCGTTGCCGAACTGCACCGCCGTGCTCTCGTAACCTGCGGTGAGCAGCAGGATCACGGTGGCCACGAGCTCCTCGTTCGACAGGGTGCTCTCGTCTTCGTCGTGCAGATCGATGAGCGTGCTGAGGAGGTCGTCGCCGCGGTTGCGGCGCTTGCGGGAGATCAGCGTGGCCGCGTACCGGCCGATGCCCTGCAGTGCCTCGCCGAAGGCCGCGTGTCCCGTCTTGAAGTCGCGGCGGGTCAGCTTGCTCGCCAAGGCGATGAACTCGTCATGTCCGTCCCGCGGGATCCCCAGCAAGTCGCAGATGACCCGGATCGGCAGCAGATAGGCGTAGTCGGCCATGAGGTCGGCCGGCGCGCCCTTGGCCGCCAGGTCCTCCAGGACCTCGTCGGCGTGCGCCGCGATGCTCTCCCGCATCCCGTCTGCCTGGCGCTGGGTGAAGGCCTTGTTCACGATGCGCCGCCAGCGCGTGTGGCCGGGGGGCATGGAGATCGAGCCGCCGAAGTTGAAGACCGGGCTGGATCTTCCCACGTTGAAGCCGGTGTTGACCCGGGCCGCGCCCTCCCTGTTGATCGTGCGGCTGAACCTCGGGTCGGCGAGCGCGGCCCGCACGTCCTCGTACCTGGTCACCAGCCAGGCGGGGTCCCCGCTGGCCAGCTTCACCTGGCTCACCGGGGCGTTCGACCGGAGCCAGCCGAACTCCTCCGGCATGTCGAAGGGGCGGTGCCGTTGGAAGGGGTAGGTCTTGGCCGTCACATCCATGTCAACCTCCACTGGTCAGTAGCTCGCGTACGCGCCCAGGCGGGACTCGCGGTGCCTGCGGACGCTCTCGATCAGGTCGCTCACCGGCGGCCGGCCGGCACACTCGCTGAGCACGTGGTGTCCCAGGAAGCCGAGGAACGCCTCCTGCTCCGGGATGAGCCCCAGCCGGTTGTTGTGGGTGTGCAGGTAGCTCGCCATGAGCACGCGCTCGCGGCGCTCTCTCGACGCGTCGGCCCCGGCCAGTACGACCTGGGGCAGCACGACCTCCGCCGCGTCCGTCACGCCGGCCCACGCGGTGGCGACCGCGGCGCCGAACGGATCGCCGCGCAGCTCTCCGGCGTGCGAGAGCAAGGTCTCCACATGCGCGCGCGTCGCGTCGTGGCGCTCCTTCAGCAGGTCAGGCCAGGCCTCCAGGAACCGGGTGAAGACGTAGGGCGACCACAGGACGCAGTAATGGGCGAAGAAGCCGGCCATCGCCTCGGCGGTGAAGCCCGCGGCGCACATCCCGCGGACCATCATGGACAGCCCGGCGCCCAGGCGGGCCGGTGATCTGCCGCCGACGTCGCCCAGCAGGTCGAGCACGATCCTGCTGCTCGCGGCGAACAGCCGCTCGGCGATCGCCACTCCTTCGGGACCGCCGTACTTGTCATATTCCGGCTCGTACGGCACGCGGCGGATGGTGTCGCCGGGGTAGACCTCCTCGGTGCCGGCGCTCTCCAGATCGGCCATGGTGGCCTGGGCCTGGCGGAATCCCTCGACGTCGAAATCGCCGACGGGCCGGGAGGCCAGGAAGCCGGCCAGCCGCTCGGTGAGCCGGCCGAGCGCCGGCTCGGCGAGGTCGGAGTGGAGCTTCACCCGGACCCGGATGTGCGGGCCGCCCTGCCAGTAGCGCAGGAAGAAGAAGTCCTCGATGGAGGTCAGCGCGGGCGCCAGCCCGTCGACCAGGAGTTCGTCCTGGCGCTCGTGCCTGTACACGTGCAGCGCGTGCCACTCACCCGATGACATGGCCGGCTCCTCCCAGCGTGTATTCGATGAAGAACTCCTCGGCGCTGTGCGGCCCGTCCTGTCCGTACTCGGCCAGGGCGGGCAGGCACTCGTGGATCACGAGCGTGCCGCCGGGCGCCGCGGTGGCCTGCTTCGCGAGCACGTGCAGCAGTAGCGGTTGCCGGGCGTCCAGGAAGTGTGGTTTGTGCAGTCGTGCGCTCCTGGCCTCAAGGGCCCAGCGCCTGGTCTCCTCCAGGAAGTCGCCGGGCTCGACCGGCGGCTTGACCGGCCGCAGGATCCGGAAGAAGCCGTAGCGCGGGATGCCCGCCTCGCGCCGCCAGCGGTCGAAGCGCTCGAGCGCCGCCGGCTCCCCGCGTTCGAGCCCGTCGAGCGCGGGCACCTCAGCCAAGGGGACACACCACGAACGCCGGTCGAGGACGAGATCGCCGAGCACCACCCGGGGCCGGCCGGTCGGCGGGCCGAACCGGTCGCGCTGCTCCCACAGCCCGCCCCGGTAGGTCCTCGTCGGCGCGAAGGCGCACAGGAAGCGATAGAGCGGCGGCGCGGCCGCGGGATAGAGGAAGTTGAGCGGGACCAGGTCCAACGTCTCGCCGTCGATCTTGGAGACCAGGCGCAGGCGCCTCGTCGTCGCGTCGGCCCGCACGGCGACGTCGGCGAGGGTGAGCGAGGGCCGGCCGTCATCACGCGCGATCGCGCCGGGATAGACGAGTTCAAGATCTGTCAGCCGGGGATGCAGATTGAAGTTCAACGCGAGCACGGCGTTGAGATCGACCTGGCGCGGGTTGGTCTCGGCGATCGTCCGGGCCAGCTCTTCCCCGAGATCCCAGCCGCCCGGCTCGGCGAGCAGATGGCAATAACGCGAGAAGAACACACCGTGACCCGTCGTGACCCCGTTGACCACGGCCAGGCGGCGTCCCGCCGTACGGCTGAACTGCACCCGGTACGCGGCCGACCGCCAGGGCGGGAGCACGGCCGTGACCTCGTCGGCGAAGGCGCGCAGCCGGTCGGGATCGATCCTGACCTCTTCGCGGGCGGGATCGTCGTCCAGCAGGTCGAAGAAGCGTTGACGCAGGTGCAGAACCTGGCGTGCCTCGGGGGAGCCGACGCCGCTCATGAGCTCGCCCGCCTGCTGGGGCGGCAGCGCGGCGAAGGCCGCGTAGAAGTCGATGAGGTCCGCCTGTCCCTGATACCGCTCGGTGAAGAAGCGGTAGAGCGCCTCCTTCTCCAGAGTCGCGCTGTCGAGGACGGGCAGGATCCGCTGGAACAACTCCAGGTGTTCGCCATTGGCCTCCAGCAGGTCCGGCTGCCAGACGGCCGGAGCCGATCCGGTGCCGACGTCCTCGTAGACGACGGCACGCAGCGCCTCCTCGCCGGGCGCCCGGCAGCCGAGGGTGGCGGCGTAGTTCCGCACCAGGTCACGCAGTTCGGCCAGGAGCCCGGCGCGCTCTTCGGCCGTGGCCCGGCCGAACGAGTCCTCGATCCGCTGCAGCGACTCGAAGGTCTCGGCCAACGCGCTGCCCGCCTGCCTCAACAGCGCGGCCACTTCGCCGGCGAACCCGATCGTCTGGTCGGGCAATCCGATGCCGCGGTGGCACAGACCCAGCCGGACGAGCTGATCGATCGTCGTGGTGGCCTGCTCGGGGGTGAGCCCGGCCTCGACGAGCCGCTCGCACAGCGCCCGCTGAGTCACCTCGCCCGCGCCCAGGGTCTCGACCAGCAGCCGTACGAGATCCGTCTCTTTGGCGTTGACGACCTGGTCCTGGGCGAAGGAGAAGACGTCCTCCTCGCCCTCCAGCGGCCTGCGGATGAAGACCGCGCGCTCGCCGTCGGTGCGCAGGCTGTTGTTCAGCCGCACCTTGAGCAGGTCCTGCCAGCCCTCCGTCAGGTGGAGCCGATGTGTCATCCAGGCCAGCAACCCGGTGCTCAACCGCACCAGAGATCGGCGCCGGTCCGCACCCGTGCCGGTGGCCGACTCCCACGGTCCCGCCCCGATCTCCGTGAACGCGCCGAAGGGCGAGGGCTTGAAGACCACCCGGTAGGCGTAGCTGGTGATCGTGCTCTCCACGCGCCGGCGCTTGCTGGGCTTGCGCCCGTAGCCGAGCGGGTCGGCGGCGTAGGCCATGACCTCGCGGTAGACGTCCTCGCCGGACATCTGGATGCCCCGCTGCATGTTCTCGTCCCTGGCCACCTCGGCGAGCGTCTTCCGCGCGGCCTCCGACTCGGCTGCCAGCGTCTCCTCGACCTCGGCCAGGAGCGCCGCCTCCGCCTCGTGCTCCCGCTCCCACTCGGCCAGCAGGTCCCGGCAGTGCCCGGGCAGCCTCCCGTGGTCGAGCCGGGCGCGCGGACGGCGGCCGTTGTGCAGGTCTCTGCGCATCCGGAGCAGCTCACGGCGGTCCTCGGCGGGCATCGAGGGGATCACCTGGTAGAGCTCGTCGGCGAGCCGCTCGCCGACCGCGGCACGGCGGGCACTGACGTGTTCGGCCTGCTCCAGCAGAGCCCAGGTCCGGACGGGGACCAGACCGTCAAGGGCGGAAATCCCCAGGGTGCCCCTGCGGAACAGGACGTATGGACTGAATCTGTTCATCGCTGGGTCACCGAGATCTCCCACGTGACGGTGCGCCGTGTCGGCCCGGCGCATACCTGTGCCTGTACGGCCCGGTCATCCGGCAGGTCGTAGTGCTCGGCCACGCGGGTCACGTCGAAGCCGAGCAGAGTGTGGCTGCCGAGTCCGGCACTCGTCGCCGCCAGCGTCAGAGCATCGACGGCCACGCCCACACCCAGCTGCAGCTGCCGGTGGGCCCGGGCGCCGCCGAGCGGCCGGACGTCGCCGGGCGCGGCGACGTGCACGGTGAACGCGGCCAGCTCGACGTTGATGTTGTCGGCGAACACCGCCCGCTGCAGTTCGCGTGCGGGGTCGCCGCCCTCGGCGAGCGTGAGGCGCCCCTGGCGGTAGTGGTACCACCCGGGGGCCACCTCCTCGACCGCGCGCACGGCGCAGTGCAGCGTCACCAGGTCCGGCACGTCGCTGACGGCCCGCAGCTCCGCCAGCGCCTGCTCCGCCCGCAGCAACACGGTCAGCAGCGCCGCCCGCCCCGCGGTCCGGCCGTTGAACAGGCTGCCGTTCGAGGTGCGCCGCACCATGTCGGCCGGCGACGGAGCGGCGGACCGGCCCGCGCTCTCCTCGCTGAAGTCCCTCGGGCTCGGCGGCTCCCGCCGCCGCGCCGCCGCCTGGATCGCCTCGAACACCGGCGACCTCTTGATCCGCCGGGAGCGCTCGATCAGTACGGGAGGCCGCTCCTGGTTCACGGCGGTGACGGGCGAGTCCTGGGCGGGACCCAGTCCGATCACGGCGTAGGCGCTCTCATCGCGGCCGTCCAGCCCGAGGCCGTCGTTGAGCACGGCGTCGGCGAACTCGGTACGCACGTCCACCTTGCCGTATTCGGCCCGGCCCAGCGTGACCAGCCTGCCCAGGGCCACCCCCGCGTCGATCCCGCCCAGCCGGTAGGCGAACTCCCCGTACTTGTAGAAGTTCTTCCAGAACCGGCTGGTCAGGATGAGCACCGTCGTGGGCAGGAGTGCGCGGTCGTCCAGTCCCAGCGAGCGCCGGAGCGCGGTCGCCGCCTCCGGTCGCCCCAGGCCGGTGAGCTCGTGACGGTAGGGGTCGTAGTGCCAGGCGCGAGAGCCGGACTCGAGCACGTAGCACTCGGTCGGGTACATCGAGCCGCCGGAAGGGATAGGCCGGCGCATGACCAGCCGCGGACCCTGGGGCGCGGTACTGCGGCCTGAGGGCGTCGGCGCGAGCCCGCCCGGGGCGAAGCGGACGCGGGCCACGGCCAGGCTCAGGTTGAGCAGCTTGCTCAGCGGTCCCGGCTTGAGCGGCACGCGCTCTCCCCGTGCGTACACCTTGATCGGCCAGGGACCGTCGGCCCAGTCGATCCGCCAGTCCGGCGGATTCACCGAGGTGGGCTCGCGCAGGAGGGCGGTGAGATGCTCGTGGGCCTCGTCCGCGGTGAAGGTCAGGGGAACGGATGGGGAACGCATCCCACCTCCTCGTCCGGTTCCAGCCGGCCGGGGTAGGGCAGACCGGCGCCCTCCGTCAGCCGGGGCAGGTGGCGGGTCCGCCTGTTGCGGTGTCCGAAGGTCATCGGCACCAGGCCGGGGACGATCACCCGTACGCAGGTGAGCCCGTTGCGCCGCAACTCCGGCATGGTCTGGTCGACGACCAGCACGTCCATGCCGGCCTTGCGCAGCCCGCCCACCGCGACGTCGAGGTCCGCGCGCAGATCGGGTTCGTCCCGGCGGATCGTCGCGCGGACCTCCTCCAGGGGGATCCGCTCCCGCTGCTGCAGGAACGCGAAGCGCTCCCGCGCCTCGGGCAGTGCGGCGACCAGCGAATGGTCCTCCATCCGCCGGATCAGCGCCGGGTCCTCCAGCATGCGCAGCGCCTCTGGCCTGCGCTCCTCGTAGGAGTGCCGGGTCGCCAGGATGATGCCGACGAGCTCGTGCAGGCCGCCGATGAGCGCCTGGACGGGATCGGGGTGGGCGCCCGATCCCGCGAAGGTCGCCGGCCCCAGGCCGGTGCGGTTCTCCGCCAGCAGCCAGAAGGACGGCATGCCGTACTCCATCGTGGTGGCGAAGGCGCGCAGGTCGAAGCCGGTGAACAGGCTCGCCTTACGCAGCAGGTCACCCAGCGGTCCGGTGGCCTGGGTCAGATCGACCTCCGGCACGGCCAGCCGCCGGTACCAGGTGAGCAGGAACGAGTCGCGCTCGGCGACCTCTCGCAGGCCGTGCAGGACCGCTTCCTCCACGGAGGAGCCCAGGGCGCAGCCGTTGGAGGTGTCGTAGAAGAAGGAGGTCTCGCCATCGTGCCTGGGCCCCCAGAACGCCGCCCGTTCCGGCACCAGGACCGGGCCGTCCCGCTCGAACGAGTAGGCCTCCACCCAGTCCACCACCGTGTCGGGGTGGAACTCGCGATACCTGAACCCCTCGCTCCGGTAGCACTCCTCGGGGTGAACGCCCAGCTCCAGCGGGTTGAGCGCACGATCGGCGAGCTCCGCGTAGCTGGCGCGGACCGTCCGCCGCCCGCCGCCCCTGTGCAGCCCGGCGTAGCGTTCCAGGCCTTCGAGCACGGCGATGGACCGGCTGTCGCGGTAGGTCGTGGCCCGGCCGATCGCGGGCTCCCGCCGGCCCCATTGGGTGGGCAGCTCGACCGAGCAGGCGCCGAACGGACTCTGCAGGTCCTGCTTGAGCTCCTTGAACAGGCCGAGCCCTGGGAAGAGGTAGTCCCGCGTGATCATGTCGGGGTCGATCCGCCTGACGCGCAGCGTGCCCGGGTCGCTCTTGGGCAAGGGATCGCCGGTCAGCTCCGGCACGCTTCCCGCGCCGGTTCCGCCGCAGGTGGGACAGGTCGAGTCGGGAAGCAGGACCTGGAGCTCGGCGGTGCCCGCCGAGCCGTCCACCACCAGGACCTGCCCGTCGTCCAGCAACTGGCCGGCCAGCCCGCCGCGGACGCTGAGCAGGATCTGGTGGAACAGGCCCGGCCCGAGCACGGACGCGCCACGTCCCGGTCGTGCCGGCCGGCTGAAGTCGTCTCCCGACCTGTCCGGGCCGTAGGCGGAGTTGGCCACCCTGCTGACCAGGCACATCGGGCAGCCCGCGGTGCCCGGCCGCCAGAAGGGGCCCACGTAGACGATGGAGCGCCAGGTGCCGACGAAGCACACCGGGCGGCCGTCTCGCGTCGACTCCTCCAGCAGCGGCGTGAGATCGCCCAGCTCGGCCACCATGACCGTGGCGTCCGTGTCCAGCTCGCGGGCGAGGTGATCGGCGAGCAGGCCCGTTCCCCGCACGCTCATCCGGCCTCCCCTGCGGGCACGACCGCGATCAGGTGTGCCCGGCCGTCGAGGAAGGGCAGCAGAGCCCCGGCATCCAGGACGCGCAGGCCGGAGAGGTCCGCCTGCTTGGCGATGGCGGCGACCGCGTCGCTCCAAGTGGCCGCCGGTGGTGCGAGGTGCGCGGCCTCCTCCTCCGCCACGGCCCGCAGCAGCGCGTTGTCCACGGCGTGCTCCTCATCGACGCCCAGGCCCCGTACGGTCGCGTCGCCCGTGCGCACGTGTGCGGAGAACAGCCCGGTGGGCAGCCGCTCCACTGCCGTCGCCGACCACGGGCGGCCACCGTCGCGCAGGGTGTCGGCGAGGAAGCGACGTACGGTGGCCTCTGCCGGCTGGGCGGCGGGCTCCCAGACGCGTACGTCACCGTCCAGGGCCTCGGAGGCGGCCAGCAACGCGCGGTAGGCGGCCTCGGCCGGGGTCCATCCGGCGCCGAAGAACGCCTTCCCCGGCCTGTCCGCGTCCCCGTACCGTCCGGCCAGCCACTCCAGCGCGATCAGCGCCACCTGGTTGCGTGCCTCGCGCGCCGAGATCGCCCGGCACACCACGTCCCTGGCGACGCTCCCGTCGGAGACGCGGCACGTGCTGGCGGCCAGCGGCAGCTGCTGCTCGTCCTCCTCGCCCAGGGCCAGGAAGGGGCCGGTGACCCGGTCCACCCACGAGGTGGTCACCGCGACGATCCGGTCATTGATCGCGACCAGGTCTTCGGGATCGTGGGAGGCGGGTATGTCGGGCCTGACCAGCTCTCCGTCGAGCGACTCCAGGTCGCCCGCCTCGCGTGGCGCGCCGTACTCGTGCCGGCGGCAGCCGGGGTGGCGCCGCCTGGCGTGTGAGCGCACCACGGGGGCGAGCGGTTCGACGGAGGTGATGGTGTCGCGGCCCCCCAGCTCGACCTCGGCGGCCCGGGTGAAGGCGTTCTGAACCAGGTGGAGCGCGGCGATCGTGGCGGGGGCCGCGGCAGGCGGGAGCCCGGTCGGCTGGCCCGTGACGGGGGCGGAGAACCATCCCGTCACGCACTCCCAGCACCAGTCGGAGACCGAGGTCACGAACTCGCCGCACCGGCCCAGCACGCCCACGCTCTGCCCGCGGGCCGACAACAGCTCCTGCGCGTCGGCCACATCAGCCACGTCGTCCCCGTCCACGGCCAGCAGGACCTGTGCGGCCCGCCTGACCTCGGGATGCCGGGCCGCGGCGCTCAGGCCGGACTCTTCCAGGGCGAGTGTCCGCCACCCGTCCTCCAGCAGGCCGGAGAGCTCCGCCAGGTCCTCGGCGGCGCCGGCGACCAGCACGTCCGCGAAGCCGAACTCGGACAGGGCGCCGACCACCGCACGCAGCGCGGCGCCCTCGCCGACGCAGGCGACGGGGGTGGAACGGGCCCGGAGGAACCGTGCGACGGGCCGGTCGGCGTGATGGTCCAGGTAGGCCAGATGTGCCTGGTACCGCTCGGCCATCCACCCGGGGACCTCTTCGGGATCGTGCTCGACCTTCCTGATGAACCCATTGGCCTGAAGCTTCTCGATCAGCTGCGACACCGCGCGCTTGGCGCCGTCCGGCAGCGGTTCCAGGATCTCCTCGGCGTCGCGTCCCTCCTCAAGGGAGGTGAGCAGGGTGTGGACCAGCTCGTAGCTGCCCGCGCCGCGGACGGAGAACGAGCCGGTGTTGTTTCGCAGCCACACCCCTTCCTCGGTCCGTACGTAGAAGGCGTCAGCGGTGATCTTGAACATGCTCAGAGCTTTCCGTTGGCGCTGTAGACGGTCGCGGCCTGCTGTTCGGAGACGCATTCGATGCGGGTGGGGCGTTCGATCTCCGCCAGCGCGAGGCAGTGCTCACGGACCGCCGCCTCGGCGACCTCGCCCACCACCTTCGCCAGCAGATGCTCCAGGCCGGCCTCGGTCCGCTGGACCAGCACCCGGGCGTCGGCCACCCCGTCCAGAGTGAGGAGATGCCGCTCGATGGCACGCGGGTAGACGAGGATCCCCCTCAGCTTCTCTCCTCCGTCGACCCGGCCCTCCAGGCACAGGTTGCCCTCGTCGTCGAAGCGCCCGTAGTCGGTGCTCGCCACGCGGCCCGCGGTGGGCACGGGATCGTGCCCAGGAGTCCAGATGAACTGGCAGCAGTCGGGCGCGGCCACCGTGACCTTGCCCACCCCGTGCTCGCTGACCTCTTCGAGCCAGACGGCCTTGCCGGGAATGGGCCGGCCGACGTGCCGGTTGTGCCCCGGCCGGTAGTCGACGCTGATCGCGCCGGTCTCGGCCGTGCCGTACAGGTTGGCGATGGAGATCCCGGTGAAGTGCCGCTCGATGAGCCGGACCCGGCTCTCGCTGACGTGCCCGCCGCCGAGGAACAGCGCCGCCCTGGACATGTCCACCGGCTCGTCGGTGTTCAGGCACGCCGCGGCGGCGAGCGCGGGGACGCCGAGGACGAACACCTCGTGCTCCGACGCGACCTGCTGGACCGGGCGCCAGTTGTGCGCGGGGAAGATCAGCAGGTCCCGCTGGAGGAACATCGCGGGCAGGACGGTCATGAAGAACGCCGCGGAGAACTGCAGGGGCAGGCACGTGGCCAGCGTCGTGGGAGTGCCGCCGCCGAACGCCGGCCGGAACATGGCGCTCTCGTAGTGGAGCGCGATCAGTTCCCACACGTCCGCGTGGCCGATGGCCAGTTTGGGCGTGCCGGAGCTGCCGGAGGTGGCCACTCCCCACATGGGCCGGTCGATGGGCCCGGGCAGCGGCGAGTCCACTTCGTACAGACCGGGGGCCAGCTCCTTGCGGGGGATGCCGTCGGCCGCCGACCACAGAAGAATCGTGTCGGGCACGGTCGCCACCGCGAACAGGGAGATCAGCGCCTCCATGCCGACGCTGGGGTCGACGAGATAGCTGCCCTGCGGGCGCACCTGGCGGGAACGCTCCTGGCCCTGCGCCAGCAGCGTGCGCCAGGAAGCGGTCCGCTCGCCCCAGCGAACCGAGCCTTCGCGGTCTGTCGTCAGGAATCTGGTGAATGCCGGGCGACCCATGCAACCCACCCTTCGATCGTCTGGGGGCGGTCGGCGGCATCGGCGCCGACGTCCAGCCGGTTCTTGTCGAGGTAGCTCAGGACCACGACGGTCTCCAGGGAGTCCAGAGGACGCTGCGGGTCGCTCTCCTGGAGCAGCTCGTGCAGGTCCTGGCGGACCTTCGTGGTGTCGGGGAACGGCTTCACCGTTCGGGGTCCTCCATCCAGAACGCCTTCACCGCCGCGTTGAACGCCTCCGGAGCGTCGTGACCGGCGATGTGGCCCGCGCCTTCGAGCACGAGGCCGCGGATCTGGTCACCGAAGTCGGCCGCCTGCTCGGCGGTGGCGCGCTCGATCGACTTGAGAGAGCCGTTGATGATGAAGGTCGGAACGCTGAGCTTGCCGAGTTGCTCCGCGCTCACTCCTATCCATTCGTCGTAGGCCAGAGCCGTGTGTGCTGTGAACGCGGCCAGCGTGTCCCTCCAGCGGGGGGTGTGCAGGCGCTCGAACTCCGCGACGAGCTCAGGGTTGTCCCTGGTCAGCCGGTGGAATCCCTCGACCTGGCCGAGGAACGCCTCTTTGTCCATCCCAGTGCCGAATCCGGTGAGGACCAGGGAGGAGACCAGGTCTGGCCGCTCGGCCGCGCAGCGCACCGCGAGCGGCCCGCCCAGGTAGGAGGCGGCGACGAGCCGCCCCCTGCCGAAGCGCTCCATCAACGCCAGGACGTAGGCGTAGGCGTCGTCGAAATAGTCCTCGCTCGCATGGATCGGGCAGCGCCCGTGCCCCGGCAGATCGATGGGCACCAGATTGTGGTCCTGCCCCCATGCCTTGATCTGCTGGCCGAAGTGTCCGTATGCGGTGCCGAGCAATCCGTGCAGGATGTAGACGGGACGCTTGGGGAGCATGGCGGGTCAGCCGACGGGAGCGTTGACCGGGGCGTCGAAGTGGGCGACCTTCGTCCCGCGCTCCTCGATCCTGCTGAGGATGTGCCGCGGCCTGCGCAGGTCGGCGATGAGGAACTGGGAGCTCTTCTCGTCGTTGCGCGCCTGAGCGTCGCGGCGGTACGGCGCCACGTCCGGACTGCCCGGGCTGATGACGCCGGCCAGGCCGATCGCCTGGTCCTGGAACTCCTGTGGCTCCCTGGTGGTCAGCACCAGGCGCTGCTCGGGACAGGTGAAGGCGATGACCGCCATCATCCGCAGGTAGTCGTCGTCCTTGACCCGCGTGGTGTCCTTGGACGACATCGCCGGTCGCATCCTGGGCAGGGACAGGTCGACGACGGCTCCGCGCTCGCGCAGGTGGGCCCCGTGCGCCACCAGCCGGACGATCTCCAGCTCCACCTCCTCGTGCAGCCCCACGAGCACGCCGGGGTTGACATACCGGTAACCGGCGTCCAGCCAGCGGTCGAAGGAGACGATCCGGCGGTCGTAGTCGGCCTTGGGCACGCCCATCGAGGTCTTGCCCATGAACTTGCGGTAGGACTCGCGGTGGTAGGTCTCCTGGAAGACGCACATCGTGACCGGCTCTTCCTTGCCGATCCAGTCGCCGAGCACGTCGATCTCGTCCGGCTCCATGCTGCCGATGTTGAAGTAGACCCGCTCGAAGCCCATGTCCAGCGCGGTGCGGATCGCCCAGCCGATGCGGAAGGCGGTGGTCTGGCGAACGTACTTGTCCTCGTACTCGCCGGTCAGGAAGCCGACGCCGCGTACGCCCTCGTGGTGGTAGAGGATTTCGAGCTGCTCCTCGAGCTCGCGCTTGCCGGCGAACTTGCGCTCCAGGCGCGCGTTCCCCTTGCGCATCGAGCACATCTTGCACTCGGAGTCACAGTGGTTGGTCGTGTACAGCGGCACGAACGTGTGCAGCCGGGGCATCCGCGTGGCGATTCGCTGCTCGGCCGCGGCCTGCAGCTCCGCGGTGCTGATCTCGCGGTCCTGCCACAGTGCGAGGGCGATGGCCGGCCTGGAGTGGGACGGTTCCTCGTCCGCCGCCGCGGCCAGCACGGCACGAGTGTCGATCGTGCTCGCTTCGGCCTGGATGTCCGCCAGCTCGGGCAGCACGAAATCGGTCGATCCTGTCATGGAGCGGCCCCTTCCAGAGGGAATGGCGCTGATCGATGAAGGGAGCCGACGGAAATTCGTCGACCGCAGGCTCACGGCCTCATTTCTACCTGCCCCGGCAAAGCAATGACAAGGAATTCAAGGCAACTCGGAAAACGCGCTCGACCTGCATTTTTGCGACGTTCCTTAGCGGTGCGCGAGCGGTTCTCTAGTCGCTTTATAGTGACTTTTGAGCGTTCTTCTAGCACTTCTCTGGCGCTTCTATGGCGCTTGTCCACTCAATTTCCTTGACCTCAACTCGGTCCTTCATTAATTTCATCCCTCGGGGCCGCCGAGGAATAATAAGGGGAAAGAAGGTGTTCCATGGCTTCCAACCTGGCCAGCCTGAACATTGAGGCGCTCGAGATCTCGGAGTTCCTGAACGACAACCACCTGCAGGACGGGGAGGTCGTCGCCAAGGTCATGTCAGCCTCCTGCACGACCTGCGAGTGCTGCTGCAGCTGCTCCTCCTGAGCATGGACCGCCGTAGCGCGGTCACCCACTGAGTAGTAAACAGCTCCACTGCGAAGACGCCTCTCGGCCTGAACGGCCCCCTGGCAAGAGGCGTCTTCGCGCGCTGCACCATTTCTGACACGCGCCTGCTGGGAGGACCACAATGCCCGCGACAGTTGACGTGCAACGGCTTGATCTGCCATCGAGCACGCCAGAGCAGCGCGCGCTCATGATTTACGTCCACGTGCCGTTCTGCCATTCCAAGTGCACTTTCTGTGACTGGGTCCAGGCCATCCCGACTGCTGATCTGCTGCGCAAGCCGGAAGATTCGGTGCGGCAGAACTACATTCGCGCCCTCTGCTCGGAAATCGAACTCCGCGGGGCCGAGCTCGCGGCGGCCGGCAGCCACGTTCCGTACGTGGTGTACTGGGGCGGCGGCACCGCGAGCAGCCTGAACGAGGACGAGTCGGCCGCGATCATGACGGCGCTGCGCGAGTCCTTCGACCTGAGCACGGTCAGGGAAGCGACGATCGAGTGCAGCCCCGACACCTTGGACGAGCGTAAGCTGCGCTTCTATCGAGAGCTCGGATTCAACCGCGTGTCCAGCGGTGTGCAGTCCTTCGACGACACCCGGCTGCGGCGGCTCGGCCGACGTCACAATTCCGGCCAGGCCGAGCGGGTGGTCCACGCGGCGCGCGAGGCCGGCTTCGACGAGGTCTCCATCGACATCATGTCCGGCTTCCCCGACCAGGAGCTGGACGAGCTCAACCACACGGTGGAACGGGCCCTCGCGTTGCCGCTCAGCCATCTGTCCCTCTACTCCTTCCGCCCCACGCCCGGCACCTTCATGCGTCGCAAGGTGGATGCCGCGGAGAAACGCGAGTACCTCAAGCGGCAGAAGATCCTGTTCACGGTCGCCAGGCGGCGTATCGAGGAGTCGGGACTCAGCGAATACGCCTCGGGCTATTTCGGCAAGGTCTCCCCGTTCGCGGCCATGTACTTCCAGCTGCGCGCCGACACCGTCGGCCTGGGCTCAGGCGCGATCTCCGTGGTGAACAAGCGCTTCCTCTCGCACACGAAGGGGCGTCTCCATGACTACATCGCCCGTCCGACGGGCTTCGACATCTCGGTCGACGCCGGGCAGGACCGGGTGCTCGTCTCCTTCCTGCAGGCCGGGCTGGCGATGTTCGACGGGATCCTGCGGACGGAATGGCAGATCACGACGGGAACCGAGCTGGGGGAGGTGCTCACCCGTCCGGCCATCGCCCCGCTCGCGGACTTCCTGCGCACCCGGGGCCTCGTCGAGGACGAGCGCGGCATCCGGCTGGACCCCAAGAGCGCCGGCCTGACCCTGATCGAGCTCGCCTTCGAGATGGCGATGTCGCAGCCGGAGCTGGCATGACCTGGGTCGAGTTCGAGCTGGAGGCGCCCGCGGCGCTCCACGACCGGGTCCTGATCGACGTCGTCGCCTCCCTGCCCGGCGCGGGGTTCTTTCTGCGCAAGGACAACGCGGTGGCAGTCCAGGTCCAGGACCCGGGCGAAGAGATCAGAGCCCGGCTGAGGACGGCGGGCTTCAAGGAGTCCTCCTCGCCTGCCGGCGATCCGGTGACCGGACCGGTGTTCGGCGGCGAGCACCTGGCTCCGGTCACGCGCAGGTTCCTGTCCGAGGTCAGCCCCGCGCTCCTGGACCTGCTCCGCGCATCGACCGCCAACCGGTCCGACCGGCTGGCCGCCGCGCTTGACCTGATGGCCGCGCACCTCATGGCCGTCAGCGGCGCGCTGCGCATCGACGGGATACCCCCCGAGGTCCCCCTGGGCTTCCTCAGCTTCCGTTCGCACGCCGAGGCGTTCTTCGCGACGAGTGCGAATCCCGGGCTGACACGGGTGCGGATGGACGAACGCTTCGAAGCGAACCGCTCCGCCATACAGGACCGGATCCTTGCCGTCTTTCAGCAGCTCAAGGGGGAGGGGCCGGAGGTCTCGGCCGAGGCCGGCGCGTGGTACGGGGCCGCGCGCGACACCAAACCCGTCATCGCCGAGCACATCAGGACCGGCGGGATCACCGCGGACACCGCCTACGTGGATGACCATCTGAGAGAGCGGGACGACTTCGCGGACAGCGCCTTCCACACGGCGGCCGGGTCATCCACGGAGTTGCAGCGCTTCCTCCGCCACGACCCGGCATTTCTCGCCGGCCGACTGCTCACCAGCATGCTCTATCTCAGCCTGCACGGCATGGGCGTCACCCTGGTGGAACGCTACTTCCTCTGTCACGCGATGAGCAGGGCCTGCGAATTGATCTTCGAAGTGGACGCCATGGCGGTGCTCGGCAAGATCGCCGACCACGGCGTCTGAGGGGGAGGAACGACAGGGTGAGCTACAGCAACGAGCACGCGGAGCTTTACGACATCGTTTTCCTGAGCCGGGGGAAGAGCTGGGAAAAGGAGGCGGAGCTGCTCGGCCAGATGATCAAGTCACGGAACCCTGCGGCGGCGTCTCTGCTTGACGTGGCCTGCGGTACGGGAGCTCATCTGGAGCACTTCGTCAAGGCGTTCGCGCACGTGGAGGGGGTGGAGCCGGCCGAGGCGATGCGGGAGGAGGCCGAAGCGAGGCTGTCCGGCCCCTCGGTGCACGCGGGCGACATGCGCACGTTCGACCTGGGTCGCACCTTCGACGCGGTGACCTGTCTGGGATTCGCCGTGGGCTACATGACCTCCCAGGACGAACTGGACACCGCCATCTCCCGGATGGCCGCCCACCTGTCGCGGGACGGCGTGCTGATCGTCGAGCCGTGGTGGTCCCCCGAGCGCTTCATCGAGGGGTACGTCGGCGGCCACATGGTCCACGAGCCGAACCGGGTGATCTCCCGGATCACCCACTCCACCAGGCAGGGCAACGCCACCAAGATGACCATTCACTTCGTGGTGGCGGAGGCCTCGGGCATCCGCGAGTTCTCCGAGGTGGAGGTCGTCACCCTGTTCACCGACGATGAGTACACAGCCGCGTTCGAGCGAGCGGGCCTCGACGCCGAACGGCTGCCCGGTCCGGCGAACCACCCGGGCTACCTCGTCGGAAGGCGACGTTGACCATGCGCGTACTGTTCTGCTGCACTCCCGGGACCAGCAAGCTGTTCTCGCTGGTCCCGCTCGCCTGGGCGGCACAGAGCGCCGGCCACGACGTTCTGGTGACCTTCGCCCAGCAGACCGACGTCGCCGCGACGACGGGTCTCCAGGTCGTCGACGTCGCTCCCGGATACGACTGGGCGGCCATGTTCCGCGGGCCCAAGGGCAGCGTCCCGCGCGAGAGCGTGACGTCCGCGCACGCGCCCATGGACCAGAACACCGCCTACGCGATGACGGTGGCCGCGATGAACCGGCCGCTCGTCGACCGCGCTGTGGAAACCGCCCGGCAATGGCGCCCTGACCTCGTCGTCTACGAGCAGACCGCGACGTACGGGCTCGTTGTGGCGGCCCATGTCGGAGTGCCCGCGGTGCAGCGCAACCTCGGCATCATCCGGACGAACGACCTGCATGCCACGACGGGTGAGCTGCTCGGCGCTCCCGCATTGCCGCGGCCCGGGCTGATCCTTGAGTACGTTCCTCCCAGCATGCTGCCCCACTCCGAGCCCGAGGGCGTCTTCATGCGATACCTGCCCTACGTCGGCGGTGGCATGACGGACCTGCCCGAACCGCACCCCGACCGGCCGCGCGTCGTCATC
Source organism: Nonomuraea sp. NPDC049400 (assembly GCF_044466425.1). Lineage (NCBI taxonomy): Bacteria > Bacillati > Actinomycetota > Actinomycetes > Streptosporangiales > Streptosporangiaceae > Nonomuraea > Nonomuraea sp. NPDC049400. The sequence continues at coordinate 137,666 of NZ_JBITMP010000017.1, read as the reverse complement.
ACGATGGGCGCGACCAAATCGGTGGCACACCGTCTCCACGGGCTCTCGAAGACCCTCACCGCCGCAGCCGAACTGGACGCCGAGTTCCTGCTCGCACTCGGCGGCGTCGACCCCGGCCAGTTGCCGCCGAATGTCCTTCCGATCGGCTGGACGCCGATGAACCTCCTGCTCAGAACGTCCACGGCGGTCATCCACCACGGCGGCGGAGGCACCACGATGGCGGCTGTGGCAGCGGGGACACCTCAGTTGCTCGCGGGCGATCCCCGCTTCCTGGACCACCAGACCATGGGCGCCGCCGTACAGTCATGCGGCATCGGCATTGTGGCGTCGCAGGACGAGGTCACGCCGGAAATGCTGACGCGGCTCATCACTGACGAGAAACTACGCAAGGCCACCATGGAAGTGCGTGAAGAGTGGGCGTCCCTGCCCTCTCCCGCGGAATTGCTCCCCCGACTGCTCGAACTCGCCCAGCCGGGCGGATGAGCCTGCTCTCTGCGCCATCGGAGGCTGCCGCCCATTCACCGCGGTGGTGGCTGACCGCCACCAGTTCGGCACTCCGCGTTGACCGACATCTCTCGTCAGACTGAACCTCATTCCGTCGCCGCCGGTCACATCGCCCGAGCCATTTGCGCATTGCCCGCGATGCCGGCTCTGACCCCAAGATTCTTCACTTGTTGATATAGCCGAAAAATCGGACAAAACTTGAAATTTCGGATCTTGGCTGCGAAGGACCTTGTAGGCTGAACTCAACGCCGCCCCTCGGGGTGTAGATGGGGGCGCGGCGCGAAGCACGGGGGCTTCGGATGGTGCGCAGGCATCTGGTAACGGGGCGGAGTCATTTGGTCTGCGTTTTGTATCCGAGATATCCCTCGGTGTCGATTGACAAGGTGGACATTTCGGCTGACGATCAGTTAGCCTCATCCGAGACTCCGCTGAGGGCAAGAGGAACGGAATCGTTGGATATTAAACTACTCGGGCCGCTATCAGTGGCGCACAACGGGGAATCCATAACTCCTACCGCAGCAAAACCGCGTACCGTGCTCGCAATGCTCGCAATGAATGCCGGTAAAGTAGTCCCCCTGGAATTGCTCTCCGAAGAACTGTGGCACCGCAATCCGCCGAAAAGTGCCAAGACCACGATTCAAACCTACGTCATGCAGGTGCGCAAACTCGCCGAGTGTGCCATTCGGCGATGTCCGGAGGGGGCCGGACAGGCCAAGGATATTCTGGTCACCCTGCCTGGCGGCTACCTGCTCAACGCCGAAACACACGATGTCGACATGTGGGAGTTCGAAAGACTGGCGGAAGAGGGGCATCGCGCTCTGGAGGCGGGGAATCTGCAGCTCGCGGCGGCAAAGTTCGCCGGCGCGCTGGACAAGTGGCGCGGTCCTGTCCTCATGGACGTCCAACTCGGGCGACACCTCAAAGTCCACGTCCAACGGTTGCAGGAGGGGCTGCTCAGCGTGCTGCAGTGCCGCATCGACGCGGATCTGCGGCTGGGTCGGCATCACGAACTCATCGGCGAGCTGATGCAGCTGGTCCAGGAATGCCCCACCCATGAGGGTTTCTACAAGAGTCTCATCATCGCTCTGCATCGATCCGGGCGTCGCCGGGAAGCCCTGAGCGCTTATCGGGAGCTGCACACCGCGCTGACCAGAGAGCTCGGTCTCGAACCATCACTCACGCTCCAGCGGCTGCACCAGTCCATCCTCCTGGCCGACCGGGAAACGGAAGAACTGGTGGACACCGCGTATTGGCTCAACACCGCGATGGCGTCCAAATAAACATATCACTCGCGGCCTGTCACTTCATCACGCTTTATCTGCCCGGCCTGCGGTAATCACTTGGTGCAGCAGTCCCGTTTCTTTTCGGGATCTCGTACGGCGTGATCGCCGCCGGGGGACCAACAGGGGGCACCATGAAGGGAATCGTCCTGGCGGGCGGTAGCGGAACACGCATGCAACCGCTCACGCTGGCCACGTCGAAGCAGTTGTTGCCGGTTTATGACAAGCCGATGATCTATTATCCCCTGGCCACGCTCATGCTGGCCGGCGTCCGGGACATCCTGGTCATCTCCACGCCCGCGTCGTTGCCGGACATCCAACGTCTCTTCGGCGACGGCTCACGCCTGGGCTTGTCGCTCAGTTACCGGGCACAAGCAGAGCCCCGAGGCATCGCCGACGCCTACATCCTGGGAGCCTCACATGTGGCGGGAGAACGCTCCGCGCTCATCCTGGGCGACAACTTCTTCCACGGCTCGGGGTTCCGCAGCCTGCTCCGGAGAGGCTGGGAGATTCTCGACGGATGCACGCTGTTCAGCTATCCCGTCACCGATCCCGAGCGTTACGCGGTTTGCGAGTTGGACGAGCACGGCAACCTGGTCGCCATCGAGGAGAAACCGGCGCGACCCCTGTCCAAAAATGCTGTCACCGGATTGTACTTCTATGATTCCGACGTCACGGAGATCGCCCGGCTCCTGCAACCTTCGGAGCGTGGGGAGCTGGAGATCACCGATATCAACCAGACGTACCTCAAAGAAGGCCGGGCGAAGGTGATCGAACTGGGCAGGGGTTTCACGTGGCTGGACACGGGGACCCATCAGTCATTGCTGGAGGCGAGTGAATACGTCCGTATGCTGGAAAACAGGCAGGGCGTCCGGGTGGCCTGCATCGAGGAAATCGCGTTGCGAATGAATCTGATCGACGCCGACGCCTGTTATCGGCTGGGCGCGGAGATGAGTAATTCAGAGTACGGAAAATACGTCATGAGCATCGCCGGCTCTTTCACCTGAGGCGGCACTTTCGCCTGAGGCCGCACTTTCCCTGAGGGCACTTTCGCCTGAGGCGAAGCTGGCCGTCCGTCCGTCCGGACAAGCGCTCCGTCCGGCGCCGTTACACCGGCGCCGGACCCCAGCTGCCCGGGCCACCGCCCGGATGCCGTCATGTCCCAGCACCCGGGCGTCGGCCCCGTCAGCAACCTCCGCCACCGCTCGTTCGAGCCCTCAGTCCTTGGACCGGCTCGGGCGCAGGAGGGCCTCGGCCAGGGCCAGCATGGTCTCCTCCAGGGCGCCCAGGCGCTTGGTGAGGTCGTCGGTCGCGGGCTGCACGATGCCGGTGACCGTCTCGGCCAGCTGGTCGCGGTCGGGGCGGGACGTGACGAGCTCCGTGAGGGCGTTCGTGGCGGCGGCGAGGCGTTCTGCCTGGTCTCCCGTGTGCGTCTGGAGCAGCTCGCCCTGGGTGGCCAGGGTGGTGGGGAGCTGTCCCACGCGCTCGCTGACGGCCTCGATGCGGTCGTCCACGGACTCCAGGTGGGCGCCGGCCTGCTCGGCGCGGGCGGCCAGGCCGTTCATGTGCGTGTCGAGCCCGTTGAAGCGGGTGTCGATGCTGTCGAAGCGGCTGCTCAGGTGCTCCTCGGCCTCGATCAGGCGCTCGTCGATGGCGTCGATCTGGGTGTCGAGCTTGTTGAAGCGGCCCTCGTTGCGGGTGGCCGTGTCGTTGAGGCGCTGGTCGGTCGTCGCCATGCGCTCGTCGAGCGAGGCGAAGCGGGCGTCGATGCGTACGTCGAGCGCGTCGAACCTGTCGTCGTGGCGGCCCAGATGGCCGTCCATCGTGCCCAGCCGCTTGTCGACCCCGCTGAGCTGGCTGTCCACGGATGTGAGCCGCTTGTCGACGCCGCCCATCCTGCCGTCGATCCCGTCGAGCCTGGTGTCGATGTCGGCCAGGCACTCGTCGGCGGACTCCAGCCGGCTGTCGAACCCGGTGAGCCTGGAGTCGAGGCCCATGAGCTTGCCCTCCACCCGGTCGAGCCGGGAGTCCACGCCGCTGAGCCTGGCGCTCAGGCGCTGCTCGCTCTCGCCGAGCTGCACGGCGAGGTGCTGGTCGGCCTCGTCGAGCCTGGTGGTGAGCCGCAGCTCGACGTCGGACAGGAGGCTGGAGAGCTGGTCGTCGGACTCCTTGAGGCGGCTGGCGAGCCGCTCGTCCGCCTCGACGAGGCTGGTGGCCAGGCGCTGGTCGGTCTCGTCCATCCGGGTGGTGAGGCGCTGGTCGGTCTGGTCGAGCCGCGCGGTGAGCCGCTGGTCGGTCTCGCCGAGTCTCTTGCTGAGGCGCTGGTCCGTTTCATCGAGCCGCGTGCTGAGGCGCTGGTCCGTTTCATCGAGCCGCGTGCTGAGGTGCTGGTCGGTCTCGTCGAGCCGCGTGGTGAGGCGCTGGTCACTCTCGTCGAGCCGCGTGCTCAGGCGCTGGTCGCTCTCGTCCAGGCGGGTGGCGAGATGCTGGTCCTGCTCGTCCAGCCGGGCCGTCAGCTGCTCCGACAGGTCGCCGACCACGACCTCGACCCGGTCCGTACGGGTGGTCAGCTCGGCCATCGACTTGTCGAGCCGGGTGAAGCGGCTGGCGGCGGCCTCCATGCTGGTGTTGAGAGTGGCCAGCTTGGCGGCGAAGTCGGACATTCCCTTCGTGATGCCATCGGTGGTGTCGAGCACCGATTGCAGGCGGTTGAGGGCTTCCTCCACGCTGTCGCCCACCGTGCCCAGGTCTGCCCACAGGCTCGGCAACTCGCTCACCGGGGCGACGCGGGCGTCCACGTGGCCCACTCTCTCCCCGACGGCGTCCACGTGGTCGCGCACCGCCTCCACGTGCTGGGCCAGCCCCTCGGCCCACATCGGCGGCTTGGAGGTGATGTCGTCGAGCCGCCCGCTGACCGCATGCAGCGTGCCGCTGAGGCCGCCGAGCTCGCGCTCGCGCACCTCACGCAGGAGCCACTCCATGCCTTCGAGTCGCTGGCGGATCTCGTCCAGCACTGCCCCCTGAGTGCGCTGCTCGTACACATGATCCTGCGCGGCACGCGCGAGCAGATCCCGCATCCTCTCGGAGATGCCGGATTGGCCTCCTGCCTGGAGAAGGGTGGTGTGGTTGGAATGGTCCACCGAAAGCTCCTTTGGCTCGCCGACGATCTGCCGCGCAGCGGTGGGGATAGGTCCGATTTGCAGATGAAAGAGCGAGAACGCGGTTAACCGCATCAGGGGGAGAACTCCCGCCCGCCCACCTTAGTCCTTCGATCAAGGTCCGGAAGCCGCGAATTGAAAGATCGTTGTTAACGGACGAATGCCCGGTTTATGCAGGTAGGCCGGTGTCGCAGATGATGACCGATGGCTTGTCGAGGATCCTGGTAAGGATGATTACCGCGGATTTTTCGCCGTTCAGTCGTAGGTCGGACCTGAGGCGCTCGATGTCGACGGCGGAGCCGCGCTTCTTGATGGTGACATTGCCGATTTTCCGCTCGCGGAGCAACGCGCGCAGCTTTTTCAGCGAGAACGGGAGGACGTCGGATATTTCGTATCTGGTCGCCCAGGGGGTGTCGATCGCATCGTCACCGGTGATGTATGCGATCAACGGGTCGGGCAGGCGTCCGCCCACGATCTCGCACACCTCGCCCACGAGGTGCGCCCGGATGGCCGCGCCGTCCGGCTCGTACACGTACCTGCCGATCGGGCCGACCGGGGCCTCGGCTCCCGTGGCGGTCAACGTGTGCCCGCCGGGCAGCAGGGTGGCGCGCCGCGCCGCCCCCTGGAGGCCGGTCCAGAGCGCGGCCTCCTTGACCTCGCCCTTGTACGAGACCCACTCGGCCTCGGCGCCGCCCGGGATGAACTCGTACGGGATGCCGGGGGCGACCTTGACGCACGCGCGGGCGGCCCTGGAGACCAGGTCGAGCACCACCGGCCAGGGCGGGGAGTAGGCCATGGGGTCGAACGTCCTGCCCCTGCTCGTCCGCCTGGCCGGGTCGGCGAACAGCACGTCGTGGTCCTCCGGCCTGACCTCGGCCGCGTCCGCCACGGACACCGTCACCCGGTCGCCCAGCCCGAGCGCCTCGGCGTTGGCCCTGGCCACGGCGGCGGTCAGCGGGTCGGTGTCCACAGCGGTCACGGTGCAGCCGGCGCGGGCCAGCGCGAGGAAGTCGCCGCCGATGCCGCAGCAGGCGTCCACCACGCGGGGCGGACTCGGCTGTGACCCGGTCAGGCGGCGGGCGCGGTGCTCGGCGACCTCCACCCGGGTGGACTGCTCCAGCCCGTGCGGTGTGAAGTACATCCGCTCCGCGTCCGCGCCGAACTTGGCCTTGGCGCGCTCCCTCAGCCCTGCCTGGGTCAGCGCGGCGGAGGTGAGGGCGGCGTCGTACGTCCTGCGAAGCTTTGTGGCGGCCGCGACCGGATCGGCGCCCACCAGCCCCCCGGCCTCCGACAGGGCTCGCTGCCCGCGCGGGGTCAGCAGCTCGTTGAAGGCGTCGAGGTCCACATAACCTGACGTTAGCGCCACGCCCGGGCAGGTCGAGCCGAGGACGTACTGTGGAGTGGGCAGTCGGAGGTCTGATCGCTCTCAGCAGACGCGTTCGTGTTGACTGTCAAGCCCCTCTTGCATATGTTTCCTGTTGGCACTCTCCCCTTGAGAGTGCCAACGTGCGACGAGGCAGGTCTGACACCCGCGACGGCAGGCCCAGCTGGTCGCCTCTTCTAGATCATTCAAATCTGAAGGGGAGGTCCGATCGTGACGACCGCCACTAAGGTTCCCGTTAAGCCGCTCGGCGACCGCATCGTGGTTCAGCCGCTTGAGGCTGAGCAGACGACCGCTTCCGGCCTGGTCATCCCAGACACCGCCAAGGAGAAGCCGCAGGAGGGCAGGGTCCTCGCGGTGGGCCCGGGCAACTGGGACGAGGACGGCGACAAGCGGATTCCGCTCGACGTCTCTGAGGGCGACATCGTCCTCTACAGCAAGTACGGCGGTACCGAGGTCAAGTACGGCGGCGAGGAGTACCTCGTGCTCTCCGCCCGCGACGTTCTCGCGATCATCGAGAAGTAAGCCGGATGTGTCGGGCCCCGGGCGCTCTTCAGGGCGGCCGGGGCTTTCGACGCTAGGAGAGGACTTTCAGCAATGGCGAAGATCCTGGAGTTCGACGAGGGCGCCCGCCGCGCGCTCGAGCGCGGTGTGAACGCCCTCGCGGACGCCGTGAAGGTAACCCTCGGCCCGCGTGGCCGCAACGTCGTCATCGACAAGAAGTTCGGTGCGCCGACGATCACGAACGACGGTGTGACCATCGCTCGTGAGATCGAGCTGGAGGAGCGCTACGAAAACCTCGGCGCCCAGCTCGCCAAGGAAGTTGCCACCAAGACCAACGACATCGCGGGTGACGGCACCACCACCGCGACCGTCCTGGCCCAGGCCATGGTCCGAGAGGGCCTGCGCAACGTGGCCGCCGGCGCCTCGCCGCTGTCGCTCAAGCGCGGCATCGACAAGGCCGCCAGGGAGATCAGCGACAAGCTGCTCGCCAGCGCCCGCCCGGTCGAGGACAAGAAGGAGATCGCAAACGTCGCCACGATCTCCGCTCAGGACGCCCAGATCGGCGACCTGATCGCCGAGGCGTTCGACAAGGTGGGCAAGGACGGTGTGCTCACCGTCGAAGAGTCCAACGCCATGGGCATGGAGCTCGAGTTCACCGAGGGCATGCAGTTCGACAAGGGCTACGTGTCCCAGTACATGGTGACCGACCCCGAGCGGATGGAGTCCGTCCTCGAGGACGCCTACATCCTGCTCACCCAGGGCAAGATCTCCTCCATCGCGGACTTCCTGCCGCTGCTGGAGAAGATCGCCCAGACGAAGAAGCCGCTGCTCGTGGTCGCCGAGGACGTCGAGGGCGAGGCCCTGGCCGTCCTGGTCACCAACAAGATCCGCGGCACCTTCACCTCCGTGGCCGTCAAGGCCCCGGGCTTCGGCGACCGCCGCAAGGCGATGCTGCAGGACATGGCCATCCTCACCGGCGGCCAGGTCGTCAGCGAGGAGGTCGGCCTCAAGCTGGAGCACGTCGGTCTCGAGGTGCTCGGCCAGGCCCGCCGCGTCGTCGTCACGAAGGACAACACGACCATCGTCGACGGCGCCGGTGACCAGGCGGCCATCGAGGACCGCGTCAAGGAGATCAGGCTCGCCATCGAGCAGTCCGACTCCGACTGGGACCGCGAGAAGCTGCAGGAGCGCCTCGCCAAGCTCGCCGGCGGTGTGTGCGTGCTGCGCGTCGGCGCCGCCACCGAGGTGGAGCTGAAGGAGAAGAAGCACCGCCTCGAGGACGCGATCTCCGCGACGCGCGCCGCGATCGAGGAGGGCATCGTCTCCGGCGGTGGCTCCGCGCTGATCCACGTCTCCAAGAGTCTCGACGACCTCGGCCTGTCGGGCGACGAGGCCACGGGTGTCGGCGTCGTCCGCCGCGCCCTGGTGGAGCCGGCCCGCTGGATCGCCGAGAACGCCGGTCTCGAGGGCTACGTGGTCACCCACAAGGTCGCCGAGCTGGAGGCCGGCCACGGCCTCAACGCCGCGACCGGCGAGTACGGCGACCTGATCGCGCAGGGTGTCATCGACCCGGTGAAGGTCACGCGCTCCGCCGTCCAGAACGCGGCGTCGATCGCGGGCATGCTGCTCACGACCGAGGCGCTCGTGGTCGACAAGCCCGAGGAGGAGGCCCCGGCCGCCGGCCAGGGTCACGGTCACGGCCACGGCCACTGACTCGTCCCCCTTCGCTCGTCACGGCCCGCACCCTCAGGGGGCGCGGGCCGTTCGGCTTTCGGCGGGATTCACCGGACGATCGATTGCCCCCTGCATATGATGAACATATGAGCACCAAGCCGATCACCATCACGGTGGATGAGAGCCTGCACGCATACGTGCAGGAGCAAGTCGAGGCAGGGCGGGTCCGCTCCGTGTCCGCTTACTTCAACCACGCCGCACGCCACCAGATGGAAACCGAACGGCACGCCGACCTGGCCTGGCGAGCCGCCGTCGAGAAGGCCCGACAGGATCCGGCCGTTGTGGAACGTGCCCAGCGCCGAGCCCGCAAGGCGCAGGAGATCCTGAATGGCCGCTGACGGCTACGTCCTTGACGCCGCCCTGCTGGCCGAGGTCGGCCGCGGTGACAATGACGTGATCGCGCTGCTTCAGCAACTCGACGCAGCGAACATCTCGATTATTGTGCCTGCGCTGGCCGTCACCGGCGCCACCGTCGAAACGGTCGCCACCAATGAGCAACTTGCCGTCATACGCGGTGTAGGCCGGCTCGATTCGACAACTTTTGCGGCGCTGGTGGCCTTTGATGATGTGACGGATCTGGCGCGGATGCGGCTGGAAGTGCGCTCGCCCGAGGAACTGTGGGACGTCCAGACGGCGCTCCACGCCGTGCTCAGAAACTGCCCGATCTTGACTACTGACGCCAAGAGATGGCAGGCCACACTTGACGAAATGGCTGGTCAGCTCTTGGTAGTCGAGGTGTCCCTACTCGACGACTAGGTGTCCGGCGTGGTCGAGGCGCAGTTCTGTCCGGCTTCCCGACGAAGCGCACGCAGCTCAGTCCCGCACCCGGCCCAGTCGAGGCTGCGTGTGGGACTTGCTGTTCGGGGCGCCAGATGGGCTGTACGAGCTTGGCCTGCTCACAGGAGTGCCATCGGAGAGCATCCGGCCAGGCGGTAATCGGGGTCGCGTCCGAGGGGTGTGGGGACCGGCAGGTCCCCGTCCGGGGGTGTGGGGGCTTGCCCCCACAGGGCGCTGCCCGGAGCCCCGTCCGCGCGAAGCGCGCCCCTGCGGAGGACCATGCCGTTCCCCTGGGGCCTACTGGAGCCGTCTTGGGGCCTCCTGGGGCCGCCTCGGGTCTCCAGGGATCCCCCCTTGGAGTGTCGGGATTCGTCCTGGCGGCTTGGGGAGAAGTGGGGGAAAAGGTGGATTATTGGAGTAAACCGGAAGTAGGGGATAAGCGTCTGGGGTCTGACAATTGACGCGCATTTCGGGTTATGTGGTGAAACATTATGTCAGTTGATAAGGCTTAGTGTGGTCAATTGATTACTGCTGGTTATCGTCGCTTCAATGTGACCAATCCGTAGCCGTTCGCCATGACGACAGGCCGGATCAGTGCGGGCATCATGCCTATCGTGAGCGAGGGAAGCGTCGCCGACGCCAAAATTGGGGTAAGGCTCGCGTCGAGACTTCCGGCACGGACGGATGACTCCGACCTTAGGGAACTGACGAGCCTCGCCGTGCAGGGGGATCGCACTGCGATCGAATCCCTGCTCGGTGAGTTGCGTCCGATGGTGGTGCGGTATTGCCGCGCCCGGCTGGGCAGGGTTTCTGGGCAATATCACATTGCCGATGACGTAGCCCAGGAGGTGTGCATCGCGGTCCTGTCCGCGCTGCCGCGATACCGCGACATGGGGCGGCCGTTCGCCTCCTTCGTGTTCGGGATCGCCTCGCACAAAGTGGCCGACGCGCTGCGGAGTTCAGTGCGTTCGGCCGTACCGACTCAGGATCTGCCTGACGGCCCGGACGACGGGCCGGGGCCCGAGGAGACGGTGGTCCGCTACATCGAGGTGGAGCACGCGCGCAGGCTGCTGGCCAGGCTGCCCGACAATCAGCGCGAGTTGCTGCTGTTGCGAGTGGTGTCTGGGTTGTCTGCGGAGGAGACCGGTAATGTACTCGGTATGTCACCGGGTGCGGTCCGCGTCGCCCAGCATCGGGCGCTGGCCAGGTTGCGGCAGATGGCCGAGCTGGAGTCGGCTTGACGCCAGCAGAGGAGGAGACCGACGCGCTGCTCGATGCGCTCGGTCGTGGAGAGATGCCTGACTCAGGCGATCCAGCAGTGCGGTTGCTGGCCGCGCTGCTCGATGATGTCGGTCAGCGGCGCTCCTCCGTGTCGATGACGCCGTCGACATAGCCTCTGGCGTACTCCCAGCTGACGTAGTCTGCCGGGTCAGGGTGAAAGGCCGGCTCGTGGACCTGCGGCTGGCCTTTCTCGATCATTTGTCGTAGGTTGCCGCGCAGCAGCTCCCAATCGAAGAAGTGCTGCTCGCCGCATTCGGGGCAATCGAGTACGAGACCCAGCACTCCCTGTGGTTCGAGCAGGGAGCGAAAGACCTCGACGTCGGCGAGGTCCGTGATGGCCTCGTCACGCTCGGCCGCGGTGAGCGGCTCGGCGTCGTCGAGCGCGCCCATCGCCGAGGAAGGGTCGTTCGGGTCGTCCGCGAACGGGTCGCGGGGGACGTCTTCCAGCACCTTCCCACCATATGACCGAAGCGGCCCGAGCGGTGGACATTACCTCAGCCATCCGCGCCTGGCGGCCTCCACGCCGGCGTGGAAACGCGATTGAGCACCCAACTCGGTCATGGCGTCCGCGAACCTCGCCCTGACCGTTCGGACCGAAACCCCTAGCTGGCGGGCTATGGAGTCGTCGCACATCCCCTGAGCCGCCAGGCGGAGGACCTGGACCATCCCCTCGCTCCTGCGGCCGCCCCACGGCAGCGGCACGGCCCTGGCCCACAGCTCCTTGAACAGCGCCTGGAGCAGGCCCACGACGACGGGCGTGCGTACGAGATAGAAGTTGTACGCGTGATCGGGCAGGTTGCCGCCCCAGAACGGGGGCAGGCCCGCCACCTCCGACCCCACGGTCATGAACCAGCTCGGCACCCGGTCCAGCGTGCGTACCTTGCCGCCGGCCTCGAGCAGTCGGGTGAGCTGGTCGCGGACGCCCGGCAGAACCAGGGTCGTCACCGGGACGATCGCATGAACCGCGAGAAGTTTTCGTTTCTGCGCATCAATCCATGGATCCGCAAATTTCCGGGCAAAATCTGTCATGGTGCGCTCGTCGGGAAGCGCGGTCATTAATGCCATTGGCGGGGACTGTACGGCTATGCCGACCACGCTCTCGTACAGCACGTCCGCCCCGTTCACCAACTCCACGGTGAAGGTGCCGCTCTGGTAGTCGCGCCCGGCGTCGTAGTCGCGGATCAGCGACCGGATCGAGCCGAGCGCGGTGTCGATCCTGCGGCTCTCCTCCGCCAGCCGGTCGAGCCGCTCGGCGATCACCCGGCCAAGGGCCGCTGCTGGGTGTCTGGCCAGGTATTCGCCTGACTGCTCGTCGACCACGCCCAGCTTGACGAGGTCGTCGAGCTGGCGGCCGACCTTGTCGACGGGACCGTCCATGGCCTGGGCGAGATCGGTGAGTGTCGCTCGATGCAGGCGCAGCACCGCGGAGTACAGCGCGGTCTGCGCCGGGTCGAGGCCCAGAGTCTCAAAGGGATCAGACACTGTACGGGACTGATTGCGCATTACGGGCGGCTCCGTCGGGGGGACACGGGCGTGCCGTGAGAATAACCCCGCAATACGCTCGTGTCCCCCCATTGCCGGGACTGGACGGAGGCGGTGTGCAACTTCGTGCACTTGCACGTTTTCACATTGCATTGCTCCGTTGAGTAACGCAGGCTTTACCTAGCGTCGGCATCCTGCAAGGGCTGTGGTGGCACCGGCCATCAGGACGCGGAGGGGGGTTCGGTGGCGCGGGGCGCTGCCTCACCCGGATGCCGGTGGCCGGGGGATGGGACGGATCACCGACCGGCCCATCCCCCGGCACTTTTCATGCCGGGGGTACGACGGGCCGTGGGGGTCATCGTGCTCCCGGCATCCCTTTCCCCGCCATGGCGAGGCACGGCCGGCGCGCGGCGTGTCCAGGGCGTGGGCGCTGGGGCGCGGTTTGGAGGCAGGGCCTAGACTTGGCTCAATCAGAGCAACGGCAGGAGGGGGCCGCAGCATGTCCAAGTTCACCGAGAAGGGTTTGACCTTCGATGACGTGCTGTTGGTGCCCGCATATTCAGACCTGCAGCCGGGCGAGGCCGACACCAGTTCGCGCCTGTCCCGCAACATCACGCTGTCCATCCCGCTGGTCTCGGCGGCCATGGACACCGTCACCGAGGCCCGCATGGCGGTCGCCATGGCCCGCCAGGGCGGCATCGGCATCCTGCACCGCAACCTGTCGGTAGAGGAGCAGGCCCAGCAGGTCGACCTGGTCAAGCGGTCCGAGGCCGGCATGGTGACCAACCCCGTGACCTGCAGCCCCGACGACACGCTTGCCGACGTCGAGCGGCTCTGCGGCACGTACCGGATCTCGGGTGTGCCCGTCACGGACGTGGACGGCACGCTGCTCGGGATCGTGACAAATCGCGACATGCGCTTCGAGACGGACCACTCCCGCCTCGTACGCGAGGTCATGACCAAGATGCCACTCGTCACCGCCCCGGTGGGCGTGTCGCGCGACGAGGCGTTCGCGCGGCTCCGGCAGAACAAGATCGAAAAGCTGCCCCTGGTCGACTCCGACGGCAGGCTGCGCGGCCTGATCACGGTCAAGGACTTCACCAAGAGCGAGCAGTACCCGCTGTCCACCAAGGACGCCGACGGCCGGCTTGTCGTGGGGGCGGCCGTCGGCGTCGGCGGCGACGCCGAGCTGCGGGCCAAGGCGCTGATCGAGGCCGGGGTCGATGTGGTGGTCATCGACGTGGCCCACGGTCACTCCAAGGGCCTGGCCGACATGGTCGGCAAGATCAAGGCCAACAGCAAGATCGAGGTCGTCGCGGGCAACATCGCGACCAGGGCCGGGGCGCAGATGCTGGTCGACGCGGGCGCCGACGCGGTCAAGGTGGGCGTCGGGCCGGGCTCGATCTGCACCACGCGGGTGGTGGCCGGGGTCGGCGCGCCGCAGGTCACGGCCATCTACGAGGCCTCCAGGGCGTGCGGGCCCGCGGGCGTGCCGGTCATCGGCGACGGCGGCCTGCAATACTCCGGCGACATCGTCAAGGCCATCGCGGCCGGCGCGGACACGGTGATGCTGGGCTCGCTGCTCGCCGGGTGCGAGGAGTCGCCGGGTGAGCTGATCTTCATCAACGGCAAGCAGTTCAAGTCGTATCGCGGCATGGGCTCGCTCGGCGCGGTGCGCAACCGCGAGCGCGGCGGCACCTCCTTCAGCAAGGACCGCTACGCCCAGGCCGACGTCGGTGGCGACGACAAGTACATCCCCGAGGGCATCGAGGGCCAGGTGCCCTACCGCGGCCCGGTCGCGGCCGTCGCCCACCAGCTCATCGGGGGCCTGCGCCAGGGCATGTGGTACGCCGGCTGCCGCACGATCGAGCAGATGCACACCGACTGCGAGCTCATGCCGATCACGTCGGCGGGCCTCAAGGAGAGCCACCCCCACGACATCCAGATGACCGTGGAAGCTCCGAACTATCACAGAAGGTAAGTTCATGACTCAGCAGGTGGAGATCGGCCGGGGCAAGGCCGGGCGGCGGGCATACTCGCTTGACGAGATCGGCCTGGTTCCCTCACGGCGCACCCGGGACCCGGAGGAGGTCTCGATCGCCTGGCAGATCGACGCCTACCGGTTCGAGCTGCCGGTAGTGGTCGCCCCCATGGACAGCGTGGTGTCGCCGGTCACCGCGATCGAGATCGGCAGGCTCGGCGGTCTCGCGCCGCTCGACCTCGAAGGGCTCTGGACGCGGTACGAGGACCCGTCTTCGCTGCTGGAGGAGTGCGCCGCCCTCGACGCGGCGGCGGCCACCAAGCGGCTCCAGGAGATCTACGCCGCGCCCATCCAGGAGGAGCTGATCGGCCGGCGGATCGAGGAGATCCGGGCCGCCGGCGTGACCACCGCTGTGCGGCTGTCCCCGCAGCGCACGGTCCAGTACCACAAGGCCGTGATCGACGCGGGCATCGACATCTTCGTCATCCGCGGCACCACCGTGTCGGCCGAGCACGTGTCGGGCCGGGCCGAGCCGCTCAACCTCAAGCAGTTCATCTACGAGCTCGACGTGCCGGTCATCGTGGGCGGCTGCGCGACCTACACCGCGGCCCTGCACCTGATGCGCACGGGCGCGGCGGGCGTGCTGGTGGGCTTCGGCGGCGGCGCCTCGCACACGACCCGCAACGTGCTGGGGGTGGCCGTGCCGATGGCCACCGCGATCTCGGACGTGGCGGCGGCGCGGCGCGACTACATGGACGAGTCGGGCGGCCGCTACGTGCACGTGATCGCCGACGGCGGCATGGGCACCTCCGGCGACATCGCCAAGGCCATCGCCTGCGGGGCCGACGCCGTGATGGTGGGCTCGCCGCTGGCCCGGGCGGCCGAGGCGCCCGGCCACGGGTTCCACTGGGGCTCCGAGGCACACCACCCGGACCTGCCCCGTGGGCGGCGGGTCGAGTTCGGCACGGTCGGCACGCTCGAGCAGATCCTGCACGGGCCGTCGAGCGTGGCGGACGGCTCGATGAACCTGATGGGCGCTCTCAAGCGGACCATGGCCTCCACCGGCTACTCGGACATCAAGGAGTTCCAGCGCGTCGAGGTCGTGGTGGCCCCGATCCAGCGCTGACGCCCATGCCGGAGGCCGCGCCCGATCCAGCGCTGACGCCCATGCCGGAGACCGCGGTAGAGCAGGTGTTCCGCGAGGAGTACGGCAGGGCGGTCGCCGTCCTCGTGCGGGTCTTCGGCGACATCGACATCGCCGAGGAGGCGGTGCAGGAGGCGTTCAGTGTGGCGGTGCGGCAGTGGCCGTCCGCCGGGGTGCCGCCCAGCCCGGCGGGGTGGATCATCACGACCGCGCGTAACCGGGCCATCGACCGGTTGCGCAGGGAGTCGGCGCGGCCTGGCAAACATGCCCAGGCCGCGCTGCTGCAGGCCGTCGGCGAGCCCCAGGACGTGGGGCCCGTACACGACGACCGGCTGCGGCTGATCTTCACCTGCTGTCACCCCGCGCTCGCCATGCACGCGCGGGTCGCTCTCACGCTCCGGCTGCTCGGCGGGCTGACGACGGCGGAGATCGCGCGCGCGTTCCTGGTGCCGGAGCCGACCATGGCGCAGCGCCTGGTGCGGGCGAAGAGCAAGATCCGCGCCGCCCGGATCCCGTACCGGGTCCCGGAGCAGGCCGATCTGCCAGAACGGCTGCGGGCGGTGCTGGCGGTGGTCTACCTGATCTTCAACGAGGGCTATACGGCCAGCTCCGGCGATCGGCTGGTCCGGGAGGAGCTGTGTGCCGAGGCCGTCCGGCTCGGCCGGCTGCTGGCCGCGCTCATGCCGGACGAACCCGAGGTCATGGGGCTGCTCGCGCTCATGCTGCTGACCGAGTCGCGCCGTGCGGCCCGTACCTCCGGGGACGGCGGGCTGGTGCCGCTCGCCGAGCAGGACCGGGGGCTGTGGGACCGCGCGCTCATCGCGGAGGGGCAGGAGATCGTACGGCGGTGCCTGCGGCGCGACGAGCCCGGCCCGTACCAGATCCAGGCCGCGATCAACGCCGTGCACAGCGACGCGACGGCGGCCAAGGACACGGACTGGCGGCAGATCGTGCAGCTGTACGACCTGCTGGCGGCGTTCGATCCCGGGCCGGTCGTGGCGGTGCACCGGGCGGTGGCCGTGGCCGAGGTGGAGGGTCCTGAAGCGGCGCTGGGGCTGCTCGAAGGGCCCGACGACTACTACCTGTTCCATGCCGTGCGGGCCGATCTGCTGCGGCGGCTGGGGCGCGAGCAGGAGGCCGTGGCGGCGTACGAGGCGGCGATCGCGCGGGCGGGTAATGAGGTGGAACGGGAGTTTCTCCGCAGACGGGGGGAATCATGACGAGGGTCTGTGTGGTCACGGGGGCCAATCGGGGGATCGGGCTCGAGGTGGCCCGGCAGCTCGCCCTGGCCGGCGACACCGTGGTGCTGACGGCCAGGGATCCGCGCAAGGCCGAGAAGGCCGCCGCCGGGCTGAGCGGGGCGGTGGAGCCCAGGCAGCTCGACGTGTCCGATCCCGGGTCCGTCGAGAGCTTCGCCCACGAGCTGGCTCATGAGCGGGTGGACGTGCTGGTCAACAACGCGGCCATTCACTACGACACCTGGCAGCGGGCCTGCAGTGCCGATCTGGGCGTCGTCCAGGAGGCGCTGGACACGAATCTGTTCGGGGCGTGGCGGCTGACGCAGGCGCTGCTGCCGCTGCTGCGGGCGAGCGGGCACGGCCGGGTGGTGAACGTCTCCAGCGAGATCGGATCGCTGGCCTCCATGGGCGCAGGGACGCCGGCTTACGCGGTCTCCAAGGTCGCGCTCAACGCGCTCACCAAGATGCTCGCCGCCGAGCTGCGCGGCGAGGGGATCCTGGTCAACGCGGTCTGCCCCGGGTGGGTCGCGACCGACATGGGCGGCCTCGGCGGGCGGCCGGTCGCGGAGGGCGCGAAGAGCGTGTTGTGGGCGGCCGACCTGCCGGACGGCGGTCCGACCGGCGGGTTCTTCCGCGACGGGCACGCGCTGCCCTGGTGATCACTGCTGGGTTGGGCGGGGAAGAGATCCACAAGCGCCTGACCTGCGCTGTTGAGAGGTCGGTGGCCTAGCATGCGGGCATGGCCGACCTTCGCCACACGCACGAGCTGGCCTTCGCCGGCGACGTGGTCATCAAGCGCTACATGGACAGCAAGCCCGGCGCGGCCGAGCGCGAGTGGCGCGCGCTGAACCTGCTGGCCGAGTACGCCCCGGGCCTGGCCCCCGAGCCGATCGGCTACGAGGCGGGCGTGGTGACGATGTCCCGGATCGAGGGGGTGTCGCTGCGCGGGCTGTTCGCGAAGGCCACGCACGTCGCGGCGCTGGTCGAGGCGCTCACCGAGCTGCACACGGCGGTGCCGCCCCAGGTGCTCGAGACCGTCCCGCTGCGCCCGTGGCAGCTCGAGGCGATCGCCGAGTGGGTGCGGCGGCGCGGCGCGAGGTGGGAGGCCAGGGACCCGCTGGCGGACCGGGCGGTGAAGGAGGGCCTGCGGTGGCTGGGGAGCTGGTCGCCGGGGGAGTCGGGGATCACGCCCGTGTTCGGGGCGGGTGACGGCAACCTGGCGAACTTCCTGTGGGACGGCGTACGCGTCCGCATCGTCGACTACGAGGACTCGGGGCGCAGCGACCTGGCCTTCGAGCTGGCGGAGATGGCCGAGCACGTGTCGATGTGGGTGGACGGCGAGGTGGAGATCGCCCACCGGTTCGAGCTGGACCCGCGCGAGGAGCGGCGGCTGCGCGAGTGCCGAAAGGTGCACGCCCTGGCCTGGTTGTTCCTGCTCTCGCACGAGCACCCACGCAATCCGCCGGGCACCTTCCGGCGGCAGGTCGAACGCGTGCTGGCAACATTGGGCGCATGAGACTGGCCGGAGCCGCCGACAAGGCCGCCGTGGAACGCCTGGTGCACGACGCCTACTCGCCGTGGATCGAGGTCGTCGGCATGCGGCCGCTGCCGATGGAGGCCGACTACGCCGCGCTCATCGACGCGGGCCTGGTGCACGTCACAGACGAGCTCGACGGGCTCATCGTGCTTGTCCTCGAGGACGGCGTCCTGCTGGTGGAGAACGTCGCGGTGCGCCCCGGCCGCCAGGGCAAGGGCCTCGGCCGCGCGCTCATGGCCTACGCCGAGGAGGAGGCGCGCAGGCTGGGGCTGCCCGCGCTGCGCCTCTACACGAACGTCAAGATGGCCGCCAACATCGCCCTGTACGAGTCGCTCGGCTACGTCGAGACCGGCCGCCAGGGGATCGAGGGCCGCTCCGCGGTGATGATGCGCAAGCAGCTCAACCGGTGAGGACCCCCAGGAGGTGGCTGACCTCCCTGGCCACCGCGTCCCGCCCCGCCTTGAGGTATTTGCGGGAGTCGACCACGCGCTCGTCGTGGGCCAGGTAGTCGCGCACCGCGCCGGTGAACGCCTTGTTCAGGTGCGTCGCGATGTTGATCTTCTTCATGCCGTTCCGCACGGCCTCGCGGAGCACGTCGTCGGGCACCCCTGACGAGCCGTGCAGCACCAGCGGCACCGGCACCGCGGCCCGCAGCTCGGCGATGAGCTCCAGGTCCAGCACCGCGTCCTTGGTCGTCATGGCGTGGGAGGTGCCCACGGCCACGGCGAGCGCGTCCACGCCGGTCCTGGCCACGTAGTCGACCGCCTCGTGCGGCTTGGTACGCGCGCCGGGGGCGTGCACGCCGTCCTTGCCCCCGACCTCGCCCAGCTCGGCCTCCACCCACACGCCCCGCTCGTGGCACCAGGCGGCGACCTCGGCGGTCGTGCGGACGTTCTCCTCGTCGGGCAGCGCCGAGGCGTCGTACATGACCGAGCCCAGGCCCAGCGCCACCGCCTCCTCGACGAGCGCCCGGTCGGTGGCGTGGTCGAGGTGGACCGCGACCGGCACCTCGGCACGCCTGGCGACCGCCAGGGCGGCCAGCGCGACGGGCTCCAGCGCGCCGTGGTAGCGGACGCAGTTTTCGCTGATCTGCAGGACGACCGGCAGGCTCAGGGCCTCGGCGCCGGCCACGATGGCGGTGGCGTGTTCGAGCTGGATCACGTTGAACGCGCCCACCCCTGCGGGCGACTGGCGGACGATGTCGCCGATGGCGGCGAGGGGCATGCCGGGCTCCTTACGTGATGATGATCTGGGGGTGTATGTCGGCGTACACGTCGGGGTCGAAGTCGCCTGCCACGGGCGCGGCCACGGCGGCCGCGCCCAGCGCCGCGGCCCGCCTGAGGCGGTCGGGCCACGGCGCCGACTCCACCAGGCCCAGCGCCAGCCCGGCGACGAGCGAGTCGCCCGCCCCCGTCGGGTTGCCCTGCACGGTGTACGGCATGCGTGCCGTGAACGTCCCCTCACCGGTGACCGCGAGCAGCCCTTCGGCGCCCATGGACACCACCACGGCCTCGGCACCCTGGCTGCGCAGCGCCTGAGCCCCCTCGGCCGGCGTGCCGCCGGGCACGGCCCTGGCCAGCTCTTCCTTGTTGGGCTTGACCACGGAGGGGCGGCCCTTGGGGGCGTGGCGCAGGGGGTCGCCGTCGGCGTCCACGATGGCGGGCACCGCCCTGTCGGCCGCGATGGCCGCCAGGGCGGCGTAGGTGTCGGCGGGGACGCCCCGGGGGAGGCTGCCCGAGATGACGACCGCGTCGGCGGTGGCGAGGAGCGATTCGTAGCGCCGCACGAAGCCCGCCAGCTCGGCGGTGGTGACCTCGGGACCGGGCTCGTTGAAGAGCGCGGTGCGCGTCCCCTGCTGCTCCGAGACGGCCAGCGTGGTGCGGGATTCGGTGGCGATGGGGTGCAGCGCGCTTGGCAGGCCCGCCGCCCGCAGGTCGTCCTCGATCGCCTGGCCGGTGGGCCCGCCCGCCAGACCGGTGACCAGCACGTCGTGGCCGAGCGCGGCCAGCACGCGGGCCACGTTGACGCCCTTGCCGCCCGCCCGCCTGTGGACCGCGCCGACCCGGTTGACCCCGTCCCAGTCCACCTCCGGAACCTGGTAGGTCACGTCGAGCGCGGCGTTGAGCGTCACGGTGAGGATCATCGGGGCTCCGTGACCCAGACGCCGTCCTTCATCACCCCGGCCACCTCCAGCGAGTCGGACAGCACCACCAGGTCGGCCGCCTTGCCCACGGCGATCGAGCCGATCCTGTCGGCCAGCCCCAGCACCCGCGCGGGCGTCAGGGACGCCACCTGGACAGCGTCGGGCAGCGACATCCCGACCTCCTGGACGCTGCGCCGGAACGCGACGTCCATGGTCAGCGTGGAGCCCGCGATCGAGCCGCCCTCGACCAGCCTGGCCACGCCGCCGTCCACCCGCACCCGCATGGAGCCGAGCAGGTAGTCGCCGTCGCCGAGCCCGGTGGCCGACATCGCGTCCGTGATCAGCGCCGTCCTGCCAGGCCCCGCCACCTCGTACGCCAGGCGCAACATGGCCGGATGCACGTGCACGCCGTCGTTGATCAGCTCGACCGTCACCCGCTCGTCGTCGAGCAGCGCGGCCACCGGGCCGGGCGCGCGGTGACCGAGCGGCGGCATCGCGTTGTAGAGGTGGGTGGCCACGCTCGCGCCCGCCTCGATGCCTTCCAGCGTCGTGTCGTAGTCGGCGTCGCTGTGGCCGAGCGCCGCGATCACGCCTTCGGCGGCGGCCATGCGGATCGTGTCGAGCGCGCCGGGCAGCTCAGCCGCGATGGTCACCATGCGTACGTGCCCGCGCCCCGCCTTGAGCAGCCCCGCGAACTCCCGCGGCGACGGCTCCCGCAGCAGCGTCGGGTCGTGCGCGCCGCAGCGGGCCTTGGCGATGTACGGGCCCTCGAAGTGGATGCCGGCCAGCAGCCCTTCCTCGCACAGCTCGGCCAGCGCCGAAGCGGCCTTGGTCAGGCCGTCGAGCGAGTCGGTGACGAGGCTGGCCATCGTCGTGGTAGTGCCGTGGCGCCGGTGCAGCTCGACGGCCTCACGTGCCTTGTCCTGCTCGCCGGTCGGGAACGAGCCGCCCGCCCCGCCGTGGTTGTGGATGTCCACGAACCCCGGTATGACGTGCCGCCCGCCCACGCTCAGGCCCTGACCTGGGGCGGATCCGCGGCCGACATGCGTGATGCGGCCGTCTTCGATGGTCAGCCACCCCTCGTGAACTCCCTCGGGAGTCACGATCCTGGCGTCGGCAAGAGTAAGGCTCATGAAGAAAGGATCACAGATCGCGTGAGGTGCATGGGCTCGTCCGGGTTCAGCCCTTGGGCGAACGCCCTGGCGACGGCCACCCGCTGCGCCCTGATCAGCTCGGCCATCGGGTCGAGCGTGGTCTCGAAGAACGTCCCGCCGGTCTCCTCGACCTGTGCGCGCAGGCCCTCGGGCGCGGCGCCGAGCATCCACGTCACGCGCCCGGGGGCGGCGATGCTGATCGGGCCGTGCCGGTATTCCATCGCCGGGTACGCCTCCGTCCACGAGCGGGACGCCTCGCGCATCTTCAGCGCGGCCTCCTGAGCCAGCCCGACCGACCAGCCGGTGCCGAGGAAACTGAACTGCTCGGCCTTGACCAGCTCGTCAGGCAGCGGCGCGGCCAGGGCCGCCTCGGCGTCCTCGATGGCCTGCGTGAGGTCCTCGCCGAGGCTGGCGCGCAGCAGGGCGAGCTGCGTGGTCGCGAACCTGGTCTGCACGACCGACCGCTCGTCGGCGTAATCGAGCACGACGACCTCTTCGGCGGCCTCCATGATCGGCGTGTTGGGGTCGGCGGTGATGGCCGTGGTCTTCGTGGCGGTCCTGGCCAGTAGCTCCAGCACCTCGGTCGTGGTGCCGGACCGGGTCAGGGCGAGCACGCGGTCGTACGAGCGGTCGATCGGCGCCTCGGAGGCGGCGAAGGCGTCGGTCTCGCCGTGCCCCGCCCGCTCGCGCAGCGTGGCGTACGCCATCGCGATGAACCACGACGTGCCGCAGCCGACGACGGCGACCCGCTCGCCCCGGCGCGGCAGCGCGTCGGAGTGAACGCCCGCGACGGCGCGGCGCCAGCACGACGGCTGCGACGCGATCTCGGCCTCGGTGTTGGTGGTCACCACTTGCCTCCCCGCAGATTGATTGTTTCTGCTGGTTTTATACCAGGAAAGTGCAGTAATGAACACTGGTGGCTCTGTCCTGTGCCGTTGTGCCACGCTTGCCCTTGTCCCCATTGCCTAGGAGGCCTCGTGTCCCGCTACGACCGCTGGAACGCCATCCTTGAGCTGCTGGCCCAGGAGGGCAGGCTGTCGGTGGAGGAGGCCGCCCAGGCGCTCGACGTCTCCACCGCGACGATCAGGCGGGACTTCGATCAGCTCGCGCAGCAGCAGATGCTCATGCGCACGCGGGGCGGGGCGGTCGCGCAGAGCGTGAGCTACGACCTGCCGCTGCGCTACAAGACGGCCAGGCATGCCGACGAGAAGCACCGCATCGCCAACGCGGCGGCAGAGCTGGTGACGCCCGGGGCAGTGGTGGGGCTCAACGGCGGCACCACCACGTCGGAGCTGGCGCGCACGCTCGCGACGATGTCGACGCTGGAGAGCGGGTTCACGGTCGTCACGAACGCGCTGAACATCGCGGCAGAGCTGACCGTCCGGCAGCACGTCAAGATCGTCGTGACGGGTGGGGTGGCCAGGCAGCAGTCGTACGAGCTCATCGGGCCGCTGGCGACCGGGGTGCTGGAGCAGGTGACGCTGGATGTGGCGTTCCTGGGGGTTGATGCGCTGGACGTCGAGGTGGGGGCCTCGGCGCACCACGAGGGCGAGGCCAGCGTCAACCACCTGCTGATCAGCCGGGCGGCGCAGGTCGTCGTGGTGGCGGACTCCTCCAAGATCGGCAAGCGGGCCTTCTCGCGGATCTGCCCGATCGGCCAGATCGACACACTGGTCACGGACGCCCGGCTCTCGGATGCGCTGGCCGGGGAGCTCGCCGACGCGGGCGTGAAGGTCATCCGCGCCTGACCCCTGGCGGGGTGAAGGCCGCACGCGAGCTGTCCCGCCGACGTCCCTTCTGTCCCCTTGGCGGAGAGGGGGGAGGGCGGCGGTGGGCGGGCGGCTGCGACCAACCGTCCCTCTCCTCCCACCTGAAGGGACCAGCCGTCCCTCTCCTCCCACCCGAAGGGACCAGCCGTCCCTCTCCTCCCACCCGAAGGACGGAAGGGACGACGGCGGGCTGGACGCGTGCGGCGGTTCGCGCGGCGCTGGGGCGGGGGCGGGTCCGCACTTGGGCGGTGGCGTTACAGGGCGAGGGGCCCGAGGGTAGGTATGGAGCGCAGGCGACAAAGCCGTACCAGGGGGAAATATGACACCGGGAAGGTGTGTGGCTCGGCTCGGGCCCGCGGAGCGGACCGAGGCGCTGGAGCGCATGGCCGCGCAGGACTTCGACGTGGTCGTGGTGGGCGGCGGTGTCGTGGGGGCGGGGATCGCGCTGGACGCCGCGACCCGGGGGCTCGACGTGGCGCTGGTCGAGGCCAGGGACTTCGCCTCCGGCACGTCGTCTCGCTCGTCCAAGCTCATCCACGGCGGCCTGCGTTACCTGGAGCAGCTCAACTTCGAGCTGGTGCGCGAGGCCCTGCAGGAGCGCGCGCTGCTGCTGCAGCGGATCGCGCCGCACCTGGTCAGGCCGGTGCCCTTCCTCTTCCCGCTGACCCACTTCGTGTGGGAGCGGCCGTACGTCGGCGCGGGCGTGGCGCTCTATGACACGCTCGGCATCGCGACCGGGATCACCCGCGGCGTGCCGGGGCACCGGCACCTGTCCAGGTCGCGGGCGCTGCGGCTGGCCCCGGCGCTGAAGAAGACCGCCTTCACGGGCGCCGTGCAGTACTGGGACGCGCAGGTGGACGACGCGCGTTACGTGACGACCCTGCTGCGCACCGCCGCGACCTACGGCGCCCGCATCGCGCCGCGGGCGCAGGTGGTGGGGTTCCTGCGGGAAGGCGAGCGGGTCACCGGCGTACGCGTGCGCGACCTGGAGCTGGGCGACGAGCTGGAGGTACGCGCCCAGCAGGTGGTGAACGCCACCGGCATCTGGACCGACGACATCCAGCAGCTCGTCGGCGGCCGCGGCCAGATCCACGTACGCGCCTCCAAGGGCATCCACCTCGTGGTGCCCAGGGACCGGATCCACTCGCTGACCGGGATCATCCTGCGTACGGAGAAGTCGGTGCTCTTCGTGATCCCCTGGGGCCGGCACTGGATCATCGGCACCACCGACACCGAGTGGACGCTCGACAAGGTCCACCCGGCCGCCTCCCGCCTTGACATCGACTACCTGCTCGACCACGTCAACGCCGTCCTGTCCGTCCCCCTGACCAGGGACGACGTCGAAGGCGTCTACGCGGGGCTGCGGCCGCTGCTGTCCGGCGAGTCCGACGACACGTCCAAGCTGTCCAGGGAGCACGTGGTGACGCACCCGGTGCCGGGCCTGGTGATGATCGCCGGGGGGAAGTACACGACGTACCGGGTCATGGCCAAGGACGCGGTGGACACGGTGGTGCACGGGCTCGACCAGCGGGTGCCGGGCTCGTGCACGGACCGCATCCCGCTCGCCGGCGCCGAGGGCTACCAGGCGCTGTGGAACTCCAGGCACCGCCTCGCCCAGACCTCGGGACTGCACGTGGCCAGGATCGAGCACCTGCTGCAGCGCTACGGCTCGCTGATCGACGAGGTGCTGGAGCTGATCGAGCGCGACCCGTCGCTGGGCAGGCCGCTGTCGGGGGCCGACGACTACCTGCGCGCCGAGATCGTCTACGCCGCCACCCACGAGGGGGCCAGGCACCTCAACGACGTGCTGACCCGGCGTACGCGCATCTCCATCGAGACCTTCCACCGCGGCCTGGCAGTGGCGCAGGAGGCGGCCGAACTGCTGGCCGGGCCGCTCGACTGGGACGGCGAGCAGGTGAAGAGGGAGGTGGAATACTACGCCAAGCGTGTCGAGGCCGAGCGGCGCTCGCAGGAGCAGGACTCCGACCAGGAGGCTGACGCGATCAGGCTCGGCGCGCCGGAGATCGTCCCCGTCGTCCTTCCGGAGCATTCATGAGTGAACCGTCGAAGAAGTTGTCCGACCCCCGCCAGTTGCTGGAGGGCTATCTCGACCACTACCGCGAGGAGATCCTGCGCAAGCTGGACGGGTTCCCCGAGCCCGAGGTGAGCCGGGTGCCCACGGGGTGGACGCCTGCCGCGATGCTCAAGCACCTCGCGTACGTGGAGCGGCGCTGGTTCCAGTGGGACTTCGCGGGCGAGCAGGTGGCAGATCATATGGGAGACCGTGACGAGGAGGGCGCGCTCGTCGCGACCGAGTCGCTGGCGGAACTCAAGGACGTCTACCTGGCGGCGTGCGAGCGGTCCAGGCAGATCGTGGCGGAGGCGCAGCTGTCCGACGTGGCCTCGCAGATCGGCAGGTTCCAGCCGCCCAAGGAGCCTCCGACGCTGGGGTGGATCATGTTCCACGTCCTGGAGGAGTACATGCGGCACGCCGGGCACCTCGACATCGCCCGCGAGCTGGCCGAGAACTGAAGGGGGGCGGGCGGCACGCGGTGCTGCGGGATCCGCGTACCGCCCTTCCGGGATGGTCCTCTAGTACTGCGTGGAGTCGTGCACGTCGAGCAGCGGCTCCTTGACGCCGTCGCCGGAGTCGTCGGTCCAGTTGGAGTTGCCGGTGGAGATGAGCTTGGTGCGTACGGCCAGTGCGCCCGTCCTGGTCGTCGGCTTGCGGGCGCCCGACGTCAGGATGCCGGCCGCGCCCGCCACGTGGGGGCTGGCCATCGAGGTGCCGCTGATCGTGTTGTAGCCGCCGTTCCTCCACGTCGAGTAGATGCAGGTGCCCGGTGCGGTGATCTCGACGGTGGCGCCGAAGTTGGAGTAGAACGCCGAGGTGTCGTCCTGGTCGGTCTCGCTGCGGCACGAGAGCGTGCTGCCGCCCGCGCCGCCGGGCAGGCCGTCGTTGTCGGTCAGGGCCGAGACGGTGACCACGTCCGGGTGGTTGGCGGGGAAGAACCCGGAGGTGTTCGCGTGGCTGTTGCCAGCGGCCACGACGACCACGATGCCGCGGTTGACGGCGTTCGTGATCGCGCTGCTGATGGCGCTGCTCGAGCAGCCGTTGCAGCCCAGGCTCAGGTTGATGACCTCGATGGTGGACGAGCGCGCCACGACCCAGTCGATGCCGGCGGCGATGCCGGACAGGGTGCCGGAGCCGGCCGCGTTGAGCACCTTCACGCCGTGGATGCGGGCGCCGGGCGCGACGCCGACCGAGCCGGCGGTGTTGTCCTTGGCGCCGACGATGCCCGCGACGTGAGAGCCGTGGCCGTTGTCGTCGGTGCCGCTGTTGTTCAGGCAGATGCCGGTCACGCAGTTGGCGCGGGCGACCACGTTCAGGTCGGGGTGGGTGTGGTCCACGCCGGTGTCGACGACCGCGACGTCCACGTCGACACGCACGTCATCGACGCCGTCGATGTCCAGGTTCGGGTTGCTGGGGGCGAAGATGCGCTTGACGCCCGTGGGCGTGGTCTGGGCGAATGTCGTCACCACGGCGTCGGGCTCGACGCTGAGCACGTTCGGGTTCTGCTTGAGCTGCTCGGCGGCGGTGGCGCTGAGGCGGGCGGTGTAGCCCTTGAACGCGTGCTCGTAGACGCCGACGAGCTCGCCGCCGTGCTGGGACACCTGGTCCTGGGCGGCGGAGCGGGGCGCCGCCCGCAGTGTCGGCTTGAGCTGGACGATGTAGGTCTCCTGTGCGGCCTGGGTCTCTTGGGCGGCGGCGGAGGCGGCGGGCGGCGTCAGGGCTAACGCCAGCGCGCTGACGAGCAATGCGAGCAGGGGGGTGCGTGATCGCATGGCAGCGTGGGCCCTTCCTGGTGATGGGGCTGGAGAGGTCTGCGGAGTGACAAACCTGACCAATCCGACATTACATGGTTAGTAAAGTTTTCATCACGTGTCGAGGGCTGTCCATGGAGAAAAGTGCCAATTTCGTACGAAATCAGCACCTTTTCTTGCTTAACGCAGCGGGATCCAGGCCTGTTGCGCCAGCGTGGCGGCGTCGTTGACCTGGACGCCGTCGTACGAGAGCGTCCAAAGCGTGTCGCCGATGACGATCGTGCGCTCGATCCCCGACTGGTTCGCCGGATGCTTGATCATGCCCACCTTCGACACGCCCGAGTCGTCGATCTTCAGCACGAGCGCGCCCGACTCGGTCCGCTGGAACAGCGGGATCACCGCCAGGCCGGTCTTGGGCCAGTACAGGAACGCGTGCGGGTCCCACTCGGCCGTCGAGCCCGAGTCCTTCTGAAACAACTGCGACAGCCTGCGGGGACTGGCCGGGTCGCTGACGTCGAACAACGAGACCTGCGTGCCCAGCGTCCTGCCCTTCTCGCTGGCCTCCTGGCCGATCCCGATCAGCCGGCCCTCGGCGCCGGGGTGCAGGTACGCGGAGTAGCCGGTGATCTTCAGCTCGCCCGTCACCTTGGGCGCCGCCGGGTCGCGCAGGTCCAGCGTGTAGAGCGGGTCTACCTGCTTGAACGTGACGCAGTAGCCGACCGGCCCCATGAACCTGACCGAGTAGATGCGCTCGCCCCGGCCGAGGCCGCCGACCTCGCCCGTCTTGGCCAAGGTGTCGGCCTTGAGCACGTACACGGCGCTGGAGCTGTTCTGGCCGTCCTGGGTGCTGAGCGTGGTCGCGACGCGGAGGTGGCCGTCGTACTCCGACAGCGAGTACTGGTTCAGCAGCCGCCCGGGAACCTTGCCCGAGGCCACGTAGGAGGGAGGGCCGGGCGAGACGATGTCGAACCGGTGGACCTCCGTCTCCTCCGGCGGGACGGTGGGCGTCGGGCTGGGCTCGGTGGAGGCGGATGCGGACACAGAGGGATCCGTGGGCGTGGGCTCCTCGGCCGGGGCCACGCTCGACGAGGTCGGCGTGGTCGCCGGGGTGTCCTCCACCGGCTGGGGCGCCGGCATCCACCAGCGCGGGTTGCTGGCGACGTAGAGGCTGCCGCCGGTGCCGTACACGGTGTCGCCGTCGGCCGCCAGGCTGATCGGGTCGGTGCCGGCCGCGGTGACGCCCTGCGCGAGGTCGAGGGTGTGCACGGTGAGCAGCGACGTGCCGGTGTAGTCGGCGGGGTGGCTGATCCGCTCGCACTTCACGGAGTCCTTCTTGACGGTCCCCGACGCGTCCGTGATCTCGATCTTGGGGAGCCAGGCGTCGGCCGGGGCCTTGCGTACCGCCTCCTGGTTGCGCTTGACGCGCTCGGCCTCCGGGACATCTTCTTTGATCTCGGGGAAGGCGATGTCCGGCTGGCTGCGGGTGACCAGCCTGACCGTGGAGCCGACCATCCGGGCGTCCACGTACGAGCCCTGCGGCTTGATCGTGCTCAGCACCTTGGGCTGCCCCGAGAGATCGACCAGCACGTATCTCGTCTCGCCTGGCTGGACGAAGCTCCTCGCCTTGTACATGATGTCGCCGCCGCGCATGAACACCAGCGCGCGGTCACCCGAGACCAGCAGGTCGGCGGCCAGGCCGGGCTGGTCCTTCTCCGTCAGCTTGAGCGATCCGGTGACCTTCCTGGTGGCGGTGTCGATGATCCGCAGGATGCCGTTCGAGACGGTGATGACCCGGTTGCCGTCGGTCTTGACCATGTCGGGTTCGTCCACGCCGGCCTCGTGCACGTTCGTCGTGGAGTGCTCTGGCGTGTCCGCCTTCGCGACGGACGAGCGGGCGGAGTCCTCCACCGCGTAGGGCATGATGCCGCCGCCGAAGCCGTACGCGGAGACGTTCCTGGCGGCGTGCTCGCGCAGCCCGGACAGCAGGTCGTCGCAGCTGGTGTAGGCCACCAGGCGGATCGCGCCGAGCGGGCTCGTCTTCGGCTCAGTAGGCGGTCCTGCGGCCGTGGAGGTGCAGGCGGCCGTTACCGTCGCGAGCGCCGCGGCGGTCGCGGCCGTACGGATCAGCGTCTTCATGCCCTCATTGACGGCTGCCTCGCCCGGATGGTTCAGGAGCCCCCGTCGGGATTGACGGTGAAGACCGGGCTGAAGTCGATCTCGTCGGGCACTTCCAGCAGCTTGCGCACCAGCTTTCCGTTGAAGCCGACGACCTGGATCTCGTCGTTGGCGCCGTTGTCCTGCTCCCAGCAGTAGAGGTGGGTCTCGTCGTAGAAGCCGAGGGCCTTGTCGCAGTCGGAGGAGAACTTGCGCAGGCGGTCGCCCGACTGTGAGTCCCAGATGCAGTGGTCGCCGTCGCCGCCGTTGGGGCAGTTGGTGACGAACGTCTTGCCCGAGGGCGAGAAGATGTCCTGCGTGCCGGCGGACAGGGTGCCGATGCCCGTGGCGGAGCGCGTGGCCTTGCCCTCGGAGTTGAAGAAGCGCAGGCTGCGGTTCTTCTCGTCGCCGTAGGCGTTCACCGTGCCCTCGTCGTCGTCGTCGAAGCCGAAGGCCGTCTGGCGGATGGAGGTGTCGGAGACGTTCACGGTTTCGGCTTGCTTCTTGGCCACGTCGACCAGCACGAACCCCACGTAGATCCAGTCCTTGCCGTTCTTCTTCTCGACGTTGAGCAGGATCTTGGAGCCGTCCCTCGACCATGCCCTGATGCTGCTGATCAGGGGTTCCTTGACGGTCTTGATCGTCGTACGCTCGTCGGTCTGCCTGTCGGTGACGACGATGAAGTCGAAGTCGTCCGAGCTGTAGCTCCGGCCCCTGGTCGCGAGGTAGCGGCCGTCGGGGGAGACCATGGACTCCCAGTTGGCGGCGTACTTCGTGAACGTGCCGCGCAGCGAGCCCCTGGCGTAGTCGATCCAGTCGTCCTTCTTCTTGTCGTAGACCTCGTAGGACGTCAGGACGACCGCGTCGCGCGGGTTCTCGTAGAGGTACATGCCGCTCGCGCCGGGGATCGACACCCTGGCGCCCGTCGTCGGCACGGGCGGCGGGCTGGGGGTCTGGCTGGTGCTCGTCCTGGACCTGGTCGGGCTGGGCGTCGGAGTGCGCTGAGGGTCGGCCAGCGTGCCCTTGTCGACCCGGATGATCACGACCACGCCGGCCAGGATCAGTAGCGCGATCGCCACCGTGATGCCGGCGATGAGCGGGGCCCTGCTCTTCTTCTGCGGTGGGTGCGGCTGGTTCATCCAGCTCGGGTGGGTGGGCTGTTGCCCGTAGGGGCCCGGAGGATGCCAGGAGGGCTGAGGGGACGGCGCGACCGAGCCCGTGTGCGGGACCGGGCCCGAGTACGGGGCGGGGCCGGACGGCGGGCCCGCGTACGGTCCTGATGCGGGCCCCGGCATAGGTCCCGACGGGGGCCCTGACAGAGGTCCCGACGGGGGCCCTGACGGGGATCCCGAGGGCGATGCGAAGGGGGAGGCGGGCGCGGGCGTGGGGGCGGCCTCGGCGGCGGCCTGCGCGAGGATGCCGGGGGTCGGCGCGGAGCCGGGCGCGGGGTGCCGCAGCAGGCGCATGATGACCTGCTCGGCCGTCGGCCGCTGCGCCGGGTCCTTGGCCAGGCACGCGGCCACCACGTCACGCAGCTGAGCGTCCAGCACGCCCAGGTCGGGATGGTTGTTGAGGACGCGGTTGATCACCGCGGGCATCGTGTCGCTGCCGAACGGCGCCTGGCCGGAGGCGGCGAAGATCATCGTGCTGGCCCAGGCGAACATGTCGGAGGCCGGGCCGACCGTGTGGCCCATGATCTGCTCGGGCGACATGTACGCGGGCGTGCCCACGACCATGCTGCTGATCGTCGCGGTGGCGTTCAGTGCCCGCGCGATGCCGAAGTCGATCACCCGGGGCCCGTCGGCGCCGATGATCACGTTGGCCGGCTTGAAGTCGCGGTGCACGATCCCCGCCTGGTGGATCGCGGCCAGCGCGGTGGCTGTGCCGATGGCCAGCCGGTGCAGGACGGAGCCGGTGCGCGGCCCCTCCTCCTGCACCACCCGGTGTAACGAGGGCCCCTCGATGAACTCGCTGATGATGTACGGCCGATCCTGCTCGACCCCGGTGCCGAGGACGGCCGCGGTGCAGAACGGCGCCACCTGCTGGGCCACCTGGACCTCGCGCAGGAACCTCTCGGCACTCACCTGGTCGCCCGACAGGTCGGGCCGCAGCCACTTGACGGCCACGCGCGCGTCATTGTGGCCTTGGGCGAGGTAGACGACGCCTTGACCGCCCTCGCCCAGCCGGCCGAGGAGATCCAGGCCCGCCAGCCGCTGTGGATCTCCGGGGCGCAGCGGAGCGAAGGTTGCCATGAAAGGGATTCTGGCCCTATGCCGCGCATCCGCAAAAACTACCCGCCGGTAGCTCGGCGGAATATCCTTCTGTCATGCACGTGACGTCCAGCGGTAGGACACGGCACATCATCGCCCCGTTTACCGGCGAAACCCTCGCCGAGCTGCCCATATCGGACGTTGACGACGTCCGTCGGGCGTACGCGAAGGCCAGGGCGGCCCAGGCCGAGTGGGCGGGCAGGCCCGCGGCGGAGCGGGCGAAACCGTTCCTGCTGCTGCACGACGCGATTCTCGACCGCAGGGACGAGATCCTCGACATCGTCCAGAACGAGACGGGCAAGGCCCGCAAGCACGCCTTCGAGGAGGTGCTCGACGTCGCGGGCTGCAGCCTCTACTACGCCCGCCGCGCCCCCGGGCTGCTCGCCCCGCGCGCCCGCAAGGGCATCTTCCCCGTGGCCACCCGGGTGGCGGAGCTGCGCCAGCCCAAGGGCGTGGTCGCGCTGATCTCCCCGTGGAACTACCCGCTCGCGCTCGGCGTCACCGACGCGGTGCCCGCGCTGCTGGCCGGCAACGCGATCGTGCACAAGCCGGACACGCAGACCGCCCTGTCCACGCTGTGGACCATCGACCTGCTGGCCGAGCTGGGCATGCCGCGCGAGATCTGGCAGGTGGTGCTCGGCGAGCCGGCCGAGATCGGCGACGCGCTGCTCGACCACGCCGACTACGTCGGGTTCACGGGCTCCACGCGCGGCGGCAGGAAGATCGCCGAGGAGGCGGCCAAACGCCTCATCGGCTGCTCGCTGGAGCTCGGCGGCAAGAACCCGATGGTGGTGCTCGACGACGCGGACCTGGACGCTGCCGTGCAGGGGGCCATCCGGGCCTGCTTCGCGAACGCCGGGCAGCTCTGCCTGTCGATCGAGCGCCTGTACGTGCACGCGTCCGTGTTCGACGCGTTCGCCGAGCGGTTCGTCGCCCAGGTCAGGGGCCTCAAGCTGGGCGCGGGGCACGACTGGTCGGTGCAGATGGGCTCGCTCACCTCGCAGCGCCAGCTCGACACGGTCAGCGCCCACGTGGACGACGCCCTGGCCAAGGGCGCGACCCTGCTGACCGGCGGCAAGGCGAGGCCCGATCTCGGCCCGCTGTTCTACGAGCCGACCGTGCTCACCGGCGTCGGCGAGGACATGGAGCTGTGCCGCAACGAGACGTTCGGACCGGTGGTCGCGCTCTACCCGTTCTCCTCCGACGACGAGGTGGTCGAGCTGGCCAACGACACCATCTACGGCCTCAACGCCTCCATCTGGACCGCCAGCCTCCCGCGCGGCCGCGCGCTCGCCGCCCGCGTCAGGGCGGGCACGGTCAACATCAACGAGGGGTACGCCTCGGCCTACGCCTCCTACGACGCGCCCATGGGCGGCATGAAGGCGTCCGGTCTGGGCCGCCGGCACGGCGCGGAGGGCCTGCTGCGTTACACCGAGTCCAAGACCGTGGCCGCGCAGGCGGGCTGGCTGGGCTTCGAGCCGCCGTTCGGGCTGCCGTACGAGAAGTGGGCCGCCACCTTGGCCACCACGCTGAAGACCATGCGGCGGCTGCGCCTCAAGTGACGTCTACGCTGTAAACATGAACGACCAGGGCACGGCCGGGCGCATCGTGGCCGTCGCGCAGCGGATCCTCATGGAGGAGGGCGCCGACGCGGTCAGCATGCGGCGCGTCGGCGACGCCGTGGGCATCACTGCCATGGCCATCTACCGGCACTACCCCAACAGGGACGCCCTGCTGCGCGCCGTCGCCGACCGCAGCGCCGGCGAGCTGGCCACGACGTGGACGCGGCGCTCTCCCTCGGGGTCCTGGGACGAGCGGGTCTCGGCCGCCCTCGACGACTTCCTCGACTTCGCGCTCGGGAGCCCGCATCTGTACCGGTTCCTGACCCTGGACGCCTGGGCGGGGGCGCGGCGCTTCCCTGAGGACTTCCGCGACGGGCAGGGCCCGCCCTTCAGCGTCGTCACGGGGCTCGTGGAGGAGGGCATGCGTACGGGACGGCTGCGCGCGGACGACCCGCTGGAGACGGCGATGACGGTCACGTCGAGCGCCCAGGGGCTGGTCCAGCAGTACCTGAGCCGGCGCATCGGGATGGACGAGGCCGACTTCCGCGCGCTCTGCCACCGCTCGACGCGGCGGATCATCAACGGGCTCCGCGCGGAATAACCGGTCATGGCGCGGTGTCGTTGACGACCATGGAGATTCGTTACGTCGGAGGACCCACGGCGGTCCTGGAGCTCGGCGGGGTGCGCCTGCTGACCGACCCCACGTTCGACGCGCCGGGCGACTACCCGATCGGGAACAGGGCGCTCACCAAGACCGCGGGGCCCGCCGTCGAGGTCTCCTCGCTCGGGCCGGTGGACGCCGTGCTGCTCTCGCACGACCAGCACCCGGACAACCTTGACAAGGCCGGACGGGGCTACCTGGCGTCCGTGCCGCTGACCCTGTCCACGGGGTCGGCGGCCTCGCGGCTGGGCGGCTCGGTACGTGCGCTGCCCAACTGGACGTCTGTCACGGTGGGCGACGGGTTGCGGGTGACCGGGGTCCCCGCGCAGCACGGGCCGGACGGGACGGAGCACCTGGTGGGCGAGGTCACCGGGTTCGTGCTCAGTGGTGAGGGGCTGCCGACTGTTTACGTGAGCGGGGACAATGCCTCGCTCGACGTCGTGCGGGAGGTCGCCGGGCGGGTCGGCCCGGTGGACGTGGCGCTGCTGTTCGCGGGCGGGGCCCGGACGCCGCTGGTCGACGGCTACCTGACGCTGACCAGCGACGACGCGGTGGCGGCCGCCGAGATCCTGGACGCTCGGTACGTGGTGCCGCTGCACTTCGAGCACTGGGCGCACTTCACGCAGGGGCGGGAGACGGTGGAGAAGGCGTTCGCCGGGTTCGGCGACCGGCTGCGGCTGCTGGCTCCCGGCGAGAGCACCCAGCTCTCCTGACCGGCTTCGGGCGGGCGCGCGCTTCACTGGTGTGGGCGCTCGCCTGACTGCCCCCGGGATCGGCTCGTGGCGAACGGGCGCGACCTTCCCCGTCTACGCCTGGCAGGGTGAAGGGGTGAGCTGGAACGCGCGTGCGCTCGACGTGCTGGCGGCGGGGGAGCCCACCCCGCTGATCGACTTCCCGGTGCAGGCGCCCGGGATCAGGCTGCTGCTGAAGGACGAGTCCGCGCAGCCCACCGGGGGCCTGCGGCACCGCCATGCCAGGGCGCTGTTCCGCCGGGCCGTCCTCGACGGGCTGGTCACCGAGGGCACGACCGTGGTGGAGGCGACGGGCGGCAACGCGGCCGTGGCGCAGGCCTGGTTCGCCCGGCGGCTCGGGCTGCCGTACATCGTGGTCATGCCGGGCGAGCGGAGCGAGCCGCGCGCCCGGGGGGTGGAGGCACTCGGCGGGGAGTGCAGGTTCGTGACACCGCCGCTGGCGATCTACGACGCGGCGCGCGAGATCCCGGGCCATTTCCTCGACCAGTTCGGGCGCGCGGCCGAGCACGACCTGGGGGAGGAGCTGTTCGCCCAGGTGCGGCCCGACTGGGTGGTGACGGGGGCGGGCACGGGCGCCACGTCGGCGACGCTCGGCCGCTGGATCCGCGACCACGATGTGCCGTGCCGGGTCGCGGTGGCAGATCCCGATAATTCGGCATATTTCCCGGGATGGACCCTCGACGTGCCCGACTACGCGACCGGGATGCCGTCGCGCATCGAGGGCATCGGCCGCCCCCGCATCGAGCCCGGGTTCCGGCCTGACCTCGTCGACCTGGTCGTTCCCGTGCCCGACGCGGCGAGCGTGGCGGCGGCCAGGCACATCAGGGAGGTGACGGGGCTGCCGGTGGGCGGTTCGTCGGGCACGGCGCTCTGGGCGGCGCTGGAGCTGGTCGAGCGCATGCGGGCCAGAGGCGAGACCGGCACGGTGGTGTCGCTGCTCGGAGACGCTGCCGATCGGCATCTGGCGACATATCACGATGACGCGTGGGCCGCAGGAAAGGGGCTGGACACCGGGCGGCACAGGGACGAGCTGCGGAGCCGTACCGGCGTCTGAGGTCGCTCAGCTCAGGGGATGGACGACCCAGACGTTCGGCTCCACGTACACCGCGTGGTCGTGCTCCACGTCGCAGTGCACCGGGGTGAGCGCGCCCGGCACCTCCAGCGGACCCGAGCGGTCGAACGGCAGTCCCGTCCACTTGCGCCACTCCGCCAGCGTGCCCGCCACCACCATCGAGCGGGGCGCCACCTTGGCGATCTTCCCGCCCGCCCGCACGTGCACCCGCAACCACGCGTCATGGGGCAGGCCGTCGGCACGGGTCCTGAAGGCGTACTCGGACATGGGGGTGTGCGGTTCGAGGTGCTTACTGTTGGGCCTGACGGGCGCCACCAGCTCGCGGTAGCCGAGGCGGGCGGCGTGGTCGCGCATGGCCGCCAGCATCACCGAGGACAGGCCCGTGCCCTGCAGGTCACGGCGGACGCTGATCTCCAGGGCGGAGATGGCGTCGGGCCGCGTGCCGCGCTCGCGGGCCAGCCAGCCGGTCCTGATCACACCGTCCCACCCGTCGTCGGGCAGCTCGGAGCCCTCCCAGCGGAACGGGGTCATGCAGCCCCGCGCCACCAGCCGCCCGGGGTCCGTCTCGTCGTCGGCCACCAGCACGTACTCGGCATGGGTCGTGGTGGCGAAAGGGTAGAACAGGTCCGCGATCTGGTCATGCAGCACGAACTCCTGCCACGTGTCGTCCATCTCGAACAACGACGGCGCGAACTCGGGACGCTCCGCGAGCGTCGTGATCTTGATAGCCATGCGGATCATTCTCACATTGCGGCCGACCGGCACGCGCGCGAATAAACCGGGCAAGAAAGCGTGCGCTAGCGTCGGCCGCATGACAGAACTTGACGCCAGGCTGCGCGCCATCACCGACCTGATCGTGGCCGAGGCGCGCGAGGGCGGCGGCAGGCACGAGTACGACGGCCGGATCCAGGACCTCTCACCCGAGGGCGTGCGATCCGGGCTGGCGCGGCTCGGCCAGGGCGCCGCGCCCGAGGACGCGCATGACGCCGAGCACCTACAGGTGTTCGAGGAGAGCCTGCGCACCCAGTTCGGCGAGCTGGAGCTGCATCGCAAGAACCCGCTGATCCACCTGTCCAACCTCGACCTCGCCTGCTACGACCGCGACTACGCCCCCGAGGCGGAGCGCGCCGCGGCCAAGTCGGCCCACCTCGCGCTCTGGCCCGACGCCGTGGACCAGGCGATCGCCTCGCTCGACCAGGTCCCGGCGCCCGTCGCGAAGTCCCTGCTCGCGGCGGTCAAGGGCCTGGCCGCCGGGGTCACGGACGAGGCCGCGCTCAAGGCCCACGGACGGCTCGTCCAGCATGTCGAGCGGGCCGCGGCCGAAGGCGACCCCCACGCCGCGCTCGGCGGCGAGGCCCTGGCCAGGCTCATGGGTACGGCCGAGGGCCTGCCGGTCGACCTGGACAGGCTGGCCGAGCGGGCGGACGCCGAGCGGGACCGGCTGATGGCGCTGCTCGCCGAGTCCTGCGCCAAGCTGGGGGAGACGGGCAGGGCGCCGCTGGACGTCGTACGTGAGCTGGTCAAGGACCACCCCGACGCGGACGGCGTGATCGAGGCGGCGCGGATCGGCACGGAGAAGGCCATCGCGTTCACCCGCGAGAAGGATCTCGTGCCCTACCACGACGGCGAATGCCTGGTCGGCCTCGCGCCCGAGTCGCGGCGCTGGGCGATGGCCATGATGGCGTGGAACTCGCCCGGCGAGCCCGAGGGCCCGTCCTGGTACTACATCACGCCGCCGGAGCCGTCCTGGCCCGAGCAGGACCAGGAGGAGTGGCTGGAGATCTTCAGCCGCACGACGCTGCCGGCGATCAACGTGCACGAGGTCGCGCCCGGACACTTCTCGCACGCCCGCGCGCTGCGGCGGGCGAAGTCCGACGTGCGCAGGCTGCTGCAGTCGATGGCGTTCATCGAGGGGTGGGCGCATTACGCCGAAGAGCTGTGCGTGGAGGAGGGCTTCGAGGCGGACGACCCACGCTTCGAGATCGGGGTGTGGGTGGAGGCGCTGATCCGCGTCACCCGGCTCGCGTGCGCGATCGGCGTGCACACCGGGCAGATGACGGTCGAGGAGGGGGCCAGGCGCTTCGAGTCCGACACCCATCTGGCCGGGCCCGCGGCGCTGTCGGAGGCCCGGCGGGCGTCGTTCGACCCGACGTACGGGCGTTACACGTGGGGCAAGCTGCTCATCCTCGACCTGCGGGAGCGGGCGCGCAAGGAGTGGGGCGCGAGCTTCAGCCTGCAGCGCTTCCACAAGGCCCTGCTCGACCTCGGCTCGCCGCCGCTGGGCCTGATCGACCGCATCCTCTGAACCCGCCGGCGAGTGTGCGCGCCTGTT
This sequence comes from Nonomuraea sp. NPDC049400, assembly GCF_044466425.1. NCBI lineage: Bacteria > Bacillati > Actinomycetota > Actinomycetes > Streptosporangiales > Streptosporangiaceae > Nonomuraea > Nonomuraea sp. NPDC049400. Next base: position 99,971 of record NZ_JBITMP010000017.1, on the reverse strand, counting down.
TCCTCGCCTTCCCCCAAGAGTCCTCCGCCGGAGTACGGCGCAGGGCCGGCCCAACGCGGTGGGATTCCCTGGAGCGGCGGCAGCGCGTCGGGTAGCGTCGGTCGCGAGCGAGGGAGGTTGGGCCTGTGCGGGAGCTCTCTGGCAAGATCGCCGTCGTGACGGGCGCGGCCAGCGGCATCGGGCGGGCGCTGGCGCTCAGGTTCGCGGCCGAGGGCATGACGCTGATGCTCGCCGACGTCGACCCCGGCGGTCTCGCCGAGACGGCCGCCCAGGCGGGCGACGGCAAGGTGCTCACGCAGGTCACCGACGTGTCCGACGCGGCGGCCGTGCAACACCTGGCCAACCGCTGCTTCGGCGAGCTCGGCGCCGTGCACGTGCTGTGCAACAACGCCGGCGTCTTCCAGGGCGGCCACATGTGGACCCGTGGCGAGGAGGACTTCGCCTGGTTGCTCGGCGTGAACCTGTGGGGGGTGCTGCACGCCGTCCGCGAGTTCGTGCCGCGCATGATCGAGCAGGACACCGAGGGGCACATCGTCAACACGGTGTCGGTGGCCGGGCTGTTCGCCACGCCGGGGGCCGGCGCGTACGCGGTCAGCAAGTACGCCGCGCTGGCCGCGTCCCAGGCACTCGCCCAAGATCTGGCCGCCGCGGGTGCCAAGCTCCGCGTGACCGCGCTCTGCCCCGGCGCGGTCAGGACGCGCATCGCCGACTCGGCGCGCGTACGCCCGCCCACCCTGATCAACACCCCCACCCAGGACGAGGCGGCGGTTCAGGAGTCCGTCGGCAGGGCGTCGGAGCGCGGCATCGAGCCGTCACTGGTCGCCGACCTGGTCGTGGAGGCCATCCGGGAGGAGCGGTTCCTGGTGCTGACCGATCCCAGGTACGCCGCCCGGCTGCGCCTGCAGACCGAGACCCTGCTCACCGGCAACCTGCCGCCCTACCAGTGACGTTCGTGGCCGAGCACCCGGGCGACCCTGCCGGTGCGCGGCTTGACCAGCAGCCGGACGAAGTCGCCCGGCAGCACGTCGTGGTAGACCCCCTCCTTGATCAGGTATGACGTGGCCTTCTCCGAGCTGCCGTCGTGGAGGGCGACGTAGTACGAGCGCCTGCTGCTCATCGAGTCGGCATCCGTGTCGACGACGGCCCAGCGCTTGACGATGTAACCGGAGACCTCCTGCCGTCCTGGGACGGCAGCGGAGGAGCCGGGCGGCTCGAGCTCGACGCCGCGCCAGCCGCTGCCGGTGTAGATCCACTCCTGCTGGGGGTTCACCGGCGCGCGGTCGGGCCCGGCGATCTCCCGCCCGGTCTCGGTCAGCAGGAAACCCCTTCCGGCCAGGAGCAGGCTTCCTCCGGCCACGAACGACACCATTGTCGCGATCATCCCCGGCCACGACAGCCCGGCTGCCGAAATGGTGGCGTACCAGGGGACCACGAGCCCCACGGCCAGGAGCAGCGGCACGATCATGGTCTGCCAGCGCCTGCGTGCCAGGCCGAGTTCGATGGCCGTCTGCCGGACGAGCGGGACGAGGTCGCTGTCCAGGTCGGACCCTTCGGGCATGAGCGCCATCACGGGCGCGTACGGCTTGCCTCCCAGGCGGGCGGCCACCCGTTCCAGGACCCACCGCTCATAGTGCCGGAGCGGCTCCTGCCGCTGGGGGGCCAATGTGAGGCGGTCGCCCTCGATCGTCACCCACCCGCGGCCCGCCAGGTCGAACAGCGCCGCATGGAACACATCCTGGGACCGCATCCCGCGTAAAAGCTCGACCACGGGCGCGGGCACCTCGTACCAGGGCGCTTCCCGGGTGCGCTCGCGGCTGGACACCTTGAAGGCGGCGGCCAGCGCGGTCACCCAGAGGGCCCACGCGGTCACCGGCCAGGCAAGATCCATTGTTCTGTGTTAGCACGAGTGCCGTTGGCAGGCCAGGTGTAATGCGCAGGGCCGATAGACTGTGGTTACCGCATTTCGCCTTTGGGGGGTTCTCAGGTGTCTGAATTCGACACAGTGCTGGTGGTCGACTTCGGCGCACAGTACGCGCAGCTGATCGCCAGGCGCGTGCGCGAGTGCCACGTCTACTCCGAGATCGTCCCCTCGACGATGCCGGTCGAGGAGATGATGGCCAAGAATCCCAAGGCGATCATCCTGTCCGGCGGCCCCTCCTCGGTCTACGCCGACGGCGCGCCGCCGGTGCCGGACGGGCTGTTCGACACGGGCGTGCCCACGTTCGGCATCTGCTACGGCTTCCAGGCCATGGCGCAGACGCTGGGCGGCGAGGTGGCCCGCACGGGCGTCGCCGAGTACGGCGGCACCGCGCTGGAGGTGCTCAACGAGGGCGTCATCTTCGCCGGGCTGCCGGCCGCCCAGACGGTCTGGATGTCACACGGCGACAGCGTCGCAGCCGCCCCCGAGGGATTCACGGTGACCGCCTCGACGCGCGAGACGCCGGTCGCCGCCTTCGAGCACCCGGAGCGCGGCCTCTACGGCGTGCAGTTCCACCCCGAGGTGCTCCACTCCGAGCACGGCCAGACCGTGCTCAAGCACTTCCTCGACGCCGCCGGCTGCCGCCCGTCGTGGACCATGCTCAACATCGTCGAAGACTCCATCGAGGCCGTGCGCCGCCAGGTGGGCGACGGCCGCGCCATCTGCGCGCTGTCGGGCGGCGTCGACTCCGCGGTGGCCGCCGCGATCGTCCAGCGGGCCATCGGCGACCGGCTGACCTGCGTCTTCGTCGACCACGGCCTGCTGCGCAAGGGCGAGGCCGAGCAGGTGGAGCGCGACTTCGTGGCCGTCACGGGCGTGAAGCTCCGCGTGGTCGACGCCGCCGACCGCTTCCTCAAGGCCCTGGACGGCGTCTCCGACCCGGAGGAGAAGCGGAAGATCATCGGGCGCGAGTTCATCCGCGTCTTCGAGGACGAGCAGCGCGCCATCATGGCCGACGGTCCCGTCGAGTTCCTGGTCCAGGGCACGCTCTACCCCGACGTGGTGGAGTCGGGCGGCGGCACCGGCACCGCCAACATCAAGTCCCACCACAACGTCGGCGGCCTGCCTGAGGACCTCCAGTTCAAGCTGGTCGAGCCGCTCAGGGCGCTGTTCAAGGACGAGGTCCGCCGGGCGGGCGAGGAGCTCGGGCTGCCGAGTGCCATGGTCTGGCGCCAGCCGTTCCCCGGCCCCGGCCTCGGCATCCGCATCGTCGGCGAGGTCACCCGCGAGCGCCTTGACCTGCTGCGCGAGGCCGACGCGATCGCCCGCGAGGAGCTGTCCCGGGCCGGCCTTGACCGGCAGATCTGGCAGTGCCCGGTGGTGCTGCTGGCGGATGTGCGTTCGGTGGGGGTTCAGGGAGACGGGCGCACGTACGGGCACCCGGTGGTGCTGCGGCCGGTGACGTCGGAGGACGCGATGACGGCGGACTGGGCACGGGTGCCCTACGACGTGCTGTCGCGCATCTCGACCCGGATCACCAACGAGGTCCGCGAGGTCAACCGCGTGGTGGTCGACGTGACCAGCAAGCCCCCCGGCACCATCGAGTGGGAGTGATTCCCCTTCGGGCGTAGCTCTGCCTGAGGGAGCCGCTGAGCTGGTGGTTCGCGATTCGGGCTGCCCGGAGTGATTGATCGCGCAGGACCGCCCGGCGGCGATCCGGTTTGCGGAGCCGCCGGGCGATCTTGGTTGGTCACCTTACGCTTCGCCCGTATCGGGTGAGGACGGTGGCGCCGGTCTGCTCGGCCGCCAGGCACTCCAGGTAGGCGGGTGGCCTGCCGTCGGGGAAGAGCCGCGCGCCGGTGCCCAGGATCGTGGGGAAGGTCAGCAGCCGGTATTCGTCGATCAGGTCCTCGGCCATCAGCGCCTGGACGACGCTCAGGCTGCCGAGGACGATCACATCGCGGTCCTCACGCTTGACGGCGTCGACGAGGTCGCCGTCGATGACCTTCGAGTTCGCCCACGCCGAGGTGTCGGTCAGCGTACGGGAGGCGACCAGCTTCGGCGTGGCGTTCATCCGCGTGGCGAACAGGTCGTCGCGACCGGGCCAGATCTGCGAGAACAGCTGCCAGGTTGCCCGCCCCAGCAGCATGACCCCGTCGTCGAGGGTGCGGCCGAGCCGGAACTTGTCCCCGGCGACCGCTTCGGGGCCGTGCCGGAACGCCCAGCCGCCGGTCGCCGTGCCGGCGGACCCGTCGGGGTCGGAAACGATCCCGTCCAGGGTGATGAACTGAATGACGATGACGCTCACGATGATGTCCTTTCGTGTGATGCTCGCCGGTATGTACCAGCGGCACCGGCCCGACTCATCGCGCCCGGCGGAACTCGCCTAAAGAAGTCTGCTGTGCAGGTGGAAGGCCTCAAGCACGTGCGGATCGGCGAACACCACGTTGTGCGCGACCCGGCCGCCGGTGACTGTGAAGACCTGCAGCGTGTGCAGCCGGTGCCCGCCACCGGGCTCTGGCGCGTACGCGGCGAGTGCGGGCTGCCCGTTGGCGGTCAGAAGCTTCGTTCGCCAGCCGGTCCCGTGCATGTCGAACACCCGGCGCATGAACAGTCCATAGTCGCGGCTGCCCTGGTACCACAGCGGCACCGGCGGCATCTCCATGATGGCGTCGTCGGTGAGGAGCCGCACGAGGGCGGGGACGTCCGCCGCCTCGAATGCTCGCGCGTACCGCTGGATCGCCGCGCGGGCCTCGGGATCGTCCGGCTCGGCCACCCCGCTCACATCGCCCACGTCCGCGAGCACGGCGCGGGCCCGCTGCAAGGCGCTGTTGACGGCCGGGACCGTGGTCGCCAGCTGCGTGGCGACCTCGGCGGCGCTGAACTGCAGAACCTCGCGGAGCACGAGCACCGCCCGCTGCCGCGGCGGCAGCAGCTGCATCGCCGCCACCAGGGCGAGCCGCAGGTCGGCCCGCATCTGCAGGTCGTACCGAGCGTCGGGAAAAGGCTGCAACCAGGGGATGTCCAGCGCCGGTGTGAGCGGCGCCCCGGGATCATCGCTCGGCGCGCCCAGCCCGGTCGGCAACGGCCGCCGCGCACGCCCCTCCAGCGCGGTCAGGCAGGCGTTGGTGGCGATCCGGTACAGCCACGTGCGTACCGACGCGCGAGTGCTGTCGTACCGATCGCGGGCCTTCCACGCCCGTAGCATCGTCTCCTGCACCAGGTCCTCAGCCTCGTGGAAAGAGCCCAGCATCCGGTAGCAGTACGCGACCAGCTCACCCCGATAAGGCTCGAACTCCACCTGCTCATCTTGGTGCACACGGCATTCCAGCATCGCACCGGGCCCTGTGGAGGCCGTCTGCTCTTCCGCGTGTGGAGTCCTCGCAGGTCACGGCGTAGCGTGGGGGTAGAAGGTAGGGACTATCTGATACCTGCGGGGTGATCGTGATGCCCCTTACGGCGCGGGTGACGCAGGACTCTGATCGCTGCATCGTCGCTCTGGACGGTGAGCTGGACATCTGCTCGGCTCCCTGCCTGCTGGCCGCTGTCGACGAAGCGCTGGCGGGTGAGCGGCGCAACCTGCTGGTGGAGGCAACCGGGCTGACCTTCTGCGACTCTCACGGGCTGGAGGCATTGCTCCAGGCCCAGCGCGAGGTCACCGACGCGGGCGGCACCATGGAGCTGGCCCACCTGCATGACAGGGTTCGTCGCCTCTTGGAGCTCACGGGACTGACCCGGGCCTTCACCATCACCCCGAAACGATCTAAAGACCCTTAAGACGCCAGATGAGTGACGAGACGACTACGAAGGGTAGGTTCACGGCGTTCCCAACTAGGAAAGGACGCTTCATGGAACAGCAGCAGGCCCAGCAGATCGAGCAGCAGTTGCGGCAGAACTGGCAGCAGATCAGGTACCAGATTCTGGACCAGTTCGCGGAGGTCAGCCCGTCCGATCTCGACTTCGCCCGTAACGTCAACGATCTCGTTGAGCGGATCGCGGACAAGTCTCACCACAGCGACAGGTACGTAGAGACGCGACTGCTGGAACTGGTCGGCGTCGGGGGCACCTCGATGGGGCCGCAGGGGCAGCCGTTCGGCACATCGATGAGGCAGCAGGGCGGACAGGTCGGACCGCAGCGTCTCGGCGGTCAGTGACGTAGCGCGCGCGTCCACAACGAAACGATGAGCTGGTCGGGCGGTGGAGATCCGATCCACATCGGAAGCTCATGCCTGGCCAGACCATCGGACGGATACGCCTCCGAGGAGAACGCGGCAGCCGTCTCCGGTCACGCGGCACCGGCCAGAAGATCAGGAAGCCTGCTTGGATCGGTGGTCCAGCAGACCACGGTAGTCCAGTAGATCGTCGATCAGTTCGGTGACGAACTGGTTGCGAGGCATCTGGCGCAGTTCCGCCAGCATCGCATCGACCTGTTCGAGCGTCGGCCGACCGTCCACTGACGCGGCCAGTGTCACAAGATTGCTCATGGCACCTCCAGGTTGCCCCAGTTTATCCCCTTCTCGTAATAAATGTCCCATTTTCGTTTGCGGTACGGGATCGCGCTCCCTGTATGTGCCGCCAGTGCTGAATGCCAGGCTCATCGATCGCTGCCGATGCAGCCAGAGGAGGGTGCTCCGTGGCCGTGCGGGCGCCTAGCGTTCGGGCGGCTCGGCGCCCGGGGCGTCCACGTGCTCGCCGATCAGCGGGACGAACCGGGCGGGTGTCAGCAGGCGCTCCTGGATCAGGCGGCCGTGGCGCTTGCCGAAGAGCGTGACGATCTCGTTCAGGTCCTTCTGGATCGGCATGACCAGGCGCCCGCCCTCGGCCAGTTGCTCGGCGAGCGGGGCAGGCACCGCCGGGGCCGTGGCGGACACGACGACGGCGTCGAAGGGCGCGTGCTCAGGGAGGCCGGCGGTGCCGTCACCGACCACCACCTCGGCGTTGCTCACCCCTGCTGAGGCGAGGTTGGCCCGCGCGTGCTCGGCCAGATCGGCGTGGCGCTCCATCGAATACACCTGGCGGGCCAGGCGGGCCAGCAGGGCGGTCTGGTAGCCGTACCCGGTGCCGATCTCCAGGACCGTCTGGGTGCCTGACAGCTTCAGGGCGTCGATCATCTGCGCGATCAGGGACGGCTGGGAAGTGGGCTGGCCGTGGCCGATCGGGATGGGCTCGTCCTGCCAGGCACGTGCGGCGTGGCGCGGCGGCACGAAATGGTCACGCGGCGTGGTGGCGATGGCGGAGAGCAGCCGCGGATCTTCCACCCCTGACCATCGGGCGGCCTCCACCAGCGTGTCGTACCTCATCGGCGGTCACCGGGCGCAGGCTCCCGCCGGCGCGCTTGTCCGAGCCATGCCCACCTGCTTCCCCGCAGGTCAGGTTCGATACCGCGCGGATGACGCAGGCACCACACCGCGGAGGTGTGGTGCCCGGTCGTGCGCGTCAGCAGTCCTTGCCGCTGTTGATGCAGCCGACGACGGTGCTCATGAGCTTCTCCGACATCACCCCGATGGAGCCGGCGTGGTCGGTGCTCGGGTCGTGCTGTTCGCTGGCGAACCCGTCCACCGCGAAGGGGACGTCCGCCGTGTTGGGCACGTTCTCGTAGGTCAGCGTCATCCGGAGTTGCGGCACGGCCTCGGTGCCGCTCGGGCAGGCGCCGGTCTCGTCAGGGAAGACGAGGTGCGTGCGGTGGTCGGCGCTGTCGAGGTTCTGGCCGTCCCAGCAGCTGGGCATGTCGAAGACACGGACCAGATCGCTGCCGGTGGGACAGATCGGATACTTGTCGGTCAGGCGGTCGGTGAAACCCGTGCAGGTCCACGTCGGCCGGGCGTCGGCGGCACCGTTGGTGGCCGCCCTGGCGTCGCCGGAGACCATCCTGAGGAACCGTGGTGCGGCCGTGACCTCCGAGGTGGGGTTGCCGCGGTATTCGAGTCTGACTGTCGATGGCTGTACGGCGGTGCCGACGTTGTTCGTGCCGGTCTGGCCGCTCTCGTCATCGGACCCGCGTACGCGCAGGGTCGGCCAGAAGTAGGCAGACCGGTCGGCGCTCGTGCGGCAGGTGGTGTCCGCGGCGGCGAGGGTCTCGTTGGTCGAGAAGGCGTCGGTGGACGTGTTGCCCACGTAGTCCAGCTGGAGTTGGGCCCCATCGGACATGCCCGGGGCGAGAATGACGTTGTCGGCGTTGGAATGGCCCGCGCTGTTCGTACCGCATTGGGATACGAACGTGCCCGTTGATCCGTTCTCGCCCGCTTGAGGCTGCTCAGCCTCGGGGACCTGGCGGATGTCGACGAAGTCGTCGGCCGAGGGGCCGACATCCGCCGCGTTCGTGGCGGCGTCGCCGGCCGAGTCGCCGAGTGTGCAGGTGTCGAGTCCGTTGAGGCCGGTGGGGCGCTGCGCGACGCGTCCGATGGCGATGGAGATGCGGTCGATGGTGGCGGCACGTTTGCCGGCGAGCGGGCCGAGGATGGCGTTCTGGACGAAGTTCGGGCCGCCTTGCCCTGCCGAGCGGGACAACCGGTCATTGGCCTCCTGGATCTGCTTGTCGAGCAGCGCGAGGTTACGGTCGACCTCGGCCTTGGCGGCCGCGGGGACCTCGGTCAGCTTGTCGGCCACGTTGGGACAGACGATGGACTGTGCCGCGGCCGTACCGAGGTGGACGTTCACCGTGCCGGCCTGCGCGGACAGCGGCGAGCCCCACAGGACGACTGCGACGCTTCCGCCCAGGGAAACGGCCCCCAGCCACGGTCTGAATCGTCTTCCCCCCGATGGACTTCGCATGCGACCACTCCCTCCGGTCTTGTGACGTGGGCGAAGAAGTCTGATCTTCGAGAGGTACGCGAGCCCGTACCGGAGGGTTCATGCGACGGTGAGCGATCCCTTCCGGAGCGGCGCGGTCAGGCCACCCCCGACCAGCTCGGATGCGTATTTATACACATTTAAGGATTGAACCCGGCAGGAGCTGGCGGCCGTACAACCGGGCATCGAGCACCGCCAAGAGCCTCGCACTGAGGCAGCTGAAAGGGTCAATCATGACGAAGCGCATCCTCACCGTCCCCGGCCTCGCGCTCGCCACCACGCTGATCGCCGCCTCCTTCAGCCCCGCCACGGCGCAGGCCGAGACGGGCACCGCCGTGTACCTGGCGGCGACGCTGCTGGGCGAGAACGAAGTGCCTGCCCCGGGGGTGAAGGCCGGTGACCGGAACGGCAGCGCGATCGCCGTCTTCCGCATCCACGGGCAGCAGGTCGACTACGCGATCCGGTGGCGGAAGGTGGCCGCCCCGACCGCGTTCCACATCCACCAGGGCAAGGCCGGCAAGAACGGCGACGTCAAGATCCCGTTCTTCGGCGCGGCGCTGCCCGGCTCGCTCAGCGCCGTCAAGGGCACCGTCACGGTCAAGGACTCGGCCCTGCTCGGCAGGATCGCGAACAACCCGATGCGCTGGTACGCCAACCTGCACACCAGCGAGTTCCCCGGCGGCGCCGTCCGCGCGCAGTTGCACCGGATCCGTCCTGTCTCCCTCGAGTCGGTGCTGGCCGGCGGCTCGCACGCCACGCTCACCGCGCGAGCCGACGGCCGCCAGGAGGTGCCCGCGCCCGGCACAAAGGTCGGCGACAAGGACGGGCGGGCCGCCTGGCTCGTCTGGGTGCAGGGCACCAAGGTGCACTTCGCCGCCGCCTGGAGGGGGATCGCCCAGCCGACCAACGGCCACGTCCACCGCGGCGTGAAGGGCAAGAACGGCCCGGTGGTCGTCGACTTCTTCGCTGCCAAGAACGGTCTCCCCGCCGGCGTCAACGGCATCGCGGGCACCGGCAGCACCACGCCCAAGGTCGCCCTTCGCCTCAAACACAACCCCAAGGGCTGGTACGTGAACCTGCACACGAGCGAGTTCCCCGGCGGCGCGGTGCGCGGCCAGCTCCACCGGGGCGGTTGGTAAGCGGACAACCGCGGACTCGCCGTACGGGGTTCCGCACCCGTACGGCGAGTTCGCGTGTGACGGCTCTGCAAGTCAGCGTAAGGACTGGATGACCAGTCCGTTCATCGCTGATTCCCTGCGCGACGTTGAAACCGGCCATGGACATGAAGCCCACCAGCACCCAGGCGATCAGGATGACCCAGGGCAGGGCGTACAGCATGGCCATGAGGAAGATCATGCCGACGAACAGCGCGCCGATGCCGATGCCGCCCGCCCCCACGGCGGCGGCAGCGGTGGCCTGGCTCTGTACGGCGCAGCCGGTATCTGGACCCGGACATTGTTCGCTACTCGTCGTCGTTGACGCACACCACGGTCTTGGTGGCGGTCACGCCGTAGTTCTTCTCCCACCAGATGCGGCCCCAGGCCAGAACGCAGCCATGCGTCAGAGTCAGTCGGACGGTGTTGGACCGGCCGGTGTACCAGCCCCGGTCGGCGACGGACTTGCGCTGGCCGATGCACTCCCCGAAGCCGTCGCCCGCCCTGGAGCAGTGCTTCAGCATGATGGTCATGTGCTTGCGCTGGCCCCAGGTGTCATTGGTGGAGTTGAGGTAGGCGCAGGCGGTGGCGGTGCGCGTGTCGAAGAAGACGTGGATGTAGGCCGACTTCCCTGCCTCGGTGTAGAGCTCCTGATGCGCCACCCGCTCGCCCGCACAGGTCGGCAGGCTGGACTGCGAGGCGGCGGAGGCCGTACCCGCGGGCAGACCGGCGAGCGTCGCGGCGGCGGCCAGGCCGACGATGAATGAACGCATGTTTCCCTCCAAATCGGTGTGGTGAGTGGTTCCCAAGCGTGGCCGGTGCGAGGAGACGCCCGCCAGATCTCCCGACCGGTATGATCTTGCACTGCAACTTGAACAGGCGTTCACCTGCGCTGATGCCGCTGGTTGAACAGTTGCGCAGGAGGGGTTACACGGCCTTGCACAGCTTTGGACAGCTCGTGGACGACCTCGCCAAGGCGCTGGACGAGGCCGCGGAAGGTTTACGCAAGGCCCTGGGCGGGCGTCAGCAGAAGGTCCTGGCGAACCGCGTCACCGGTGCCAGCGCTTCGCTCGTCTCCCGATGGTTGTCGGGTGCCAGGCAACTCACCGAGCGCAACCGCCTGCCGGGCTACGAGGTGATGGTCGAGATCGTCGCCGCGCTCGATCTGCCGACAGGACAGGCCAATCAGCTGGTGACGCTGGGAGAGCGCATCGACATCCTGCGCGAGCAGCTGGAGCAGGCCGAGCGGGGCTGGCGGGCCAAGGCGGGCGAGCACTACGCCGCGAGCAGGGCGGCGAACGGTCAGGCCGGCCTGTCGAGCAGGGCGGCGGACGAGCAGGCCCACGCGCCGCGAGAGGCGGCCGACGAGCAGGCGGACGGGCCGCAGGAGTCTGCCGAGGAGGCGCGGGAGGCGTGGCGGGCGGTTCCCGTGTGGGCCCGGATCACGGGAAGGTGGAAGGTCCTGCTGGTGGTCGCCGTTCTGGGCTGCGTGGTGCTGGCCGGAGCGGCGTTATTCGCCGGCCACCTCTCGACAGGCACGTCCGCGTCACCGTCCGGTGGTGAGGTGTGCCGCGGGAATTACCAGCCGGTCAGCCGGGCGGGAGTGGGGATCAGGCCGTGCCTTGAGCTGAACGAGGGCAAGGCGCGGATCAGCGTCTACATCAAGGCCCTGCAACGGTCCGGAACGAGCGGGACCGTGACCGCCTACGTGTGGCTGGGCCGCCTGGAAACCAAGGAAAAGTACCGGGAGAGCCTGCGCACCTGCCCGGTCTCACTGGCCGATGACAAGCAGGTCACCACCTGCGTGCACGTATTCACCCCACCGCAGCCAGGTTCCTACTACACCGCCGCGAGTGCGCAGATCGGCACGGACCCGCTGCCGCCGGAGTGGTCCCCGAGACACACCGGCATCCAGAGCCCCTGGCTGCGCTGGAATCCCTGATGCGGCGGGGAATCGCGTCTCCCGTGGCACCTACGTAGCCAAGAAATAGGTACTCATATGGGGATTTCTCACCTCTTCTCCTGGTGGCGTGGTGCGGCATTCTCATGGTGTGAGCGATCCGGGCTCACCTGAAGAGAGGACCGGGGGTGAACCGGACGGCGGCGTCAAGGCTTCAGCTGCCGCTCGGGGTGTAGGGCGATGAACAGGGTTTCGTGGAGCAGGATCTGGACAGCGGCGATCGGCCGCGGCTCGGTGGCGCGCCGGACGGCCTCGTGGTGGCTGTCGCCCGACCTGGGCTCGGTGTCCAGAGCACGTCGGCTGACGCGTGAGAAGCTTGCCGACTGGGGCCTGGAAGACCAGATCGAGGTCGCGGAACTGCTCGTCAGCGAGCTGGTCTCCAACGCGCTGGAGCACGCGTACGGACAGGTCCGCCTCAGCATCTGCGCCAAGGACGGGCTGCTGCGTTGCGAGGTCGAGGACGAGAATCCCGAGCTGCCGAGCATGCGTACCGCTGACATGGACGCGGAGGGCGGCCGAGGGCTGTTCCTGGTCGACGCGCTCTCCGGCTCCTGGGGCGGTGTCCGCACCCCTCGCGGCAAGGCCCTGTGGTTCGAACTGCCGGTGTTCGCCCACACCGAAGCCGTCCCCATCGGCGCTCTGGCACCGGTTGCCGCCTGAACGCTGTTTCTGGAGCAGAACTCGCCGAGGTTCTTCCTGCACATGACGTGCATGATGTACATCCTGTGCGTATCGTAAAGCCATGACGATAGACTCGCTGGGCATCGTGGAGGCCCGCAACAAGCTCGGCGTCTTGGTGTCCCGCGCTGTTCACGCTCACCGGCCCACCAGGATCAGCCGCTCCGAGGACGAGCGTGCCGTGCTCATCTCCGAAGAGGAATACGAGGAGCTGCTACGGCTCCGCCAAGAGCGAGAAGCCGACCAGGTTCGCGAAGCCATCGCTGCCCGTGAGAGCGGTGAGATCCGTTTGCACCGCTACGAGAGTCGTGACGAGCTGTACACGGACTTCGGCCTGCCTGCCCCGGGTGACCCCTCTTGAAGCGCCCCCTCGAACTCGCTGACGCCGTTCGCGAGGCTCTCAAGCAAGCAGCACCAGGCCTGCGTACCGTTGTCATCGACACCTTGCTTGAGTTGACCGAGGAGCCTGAACCGCTGGGTGCCCGTCCCTATGGAGGCATCCCGAGCGCATTCGAGCTGCGTACCGACACCTTCCGCATCATCTACACGCACGGTCCCGACCATTTGTCGGTGTGGGTTCTGCAGATCAACACCTGATCGTCCGCGTGAAGCGACACCAGGAATGACTCGGCCACCGCGTCAGCCCTGGTCGCGCCCTGGGCCGGGCGAGTCTGGGCCGCTCGGCGAGGGGTCGCTCGACAAAGGGTCGGCCATCGAAGCTTCTGTTGGTGGCCCGGTCGGCGAGGGCGCGCCTGTTGACGGTTCTCCCGGTTCAAGATCGTGTGGTTCGGGCTCCGCCGATGAGGGCTGAGGTTGCCTGAGACGCGGGCGTGGCGTGCGCCGGGCCCGCCGTACCGAGGCGACCGCCAGCCGTCCCACACTCCCCAGCAGCAGCGGCACCAGCAGCACCCCGACGAGGATGGGCGAGGCCATGTACCGGAAGTCCTGCGCCGAGATGTTGGCCAGGATGGCCAGCTGCTGCCCGGCCACCACGGCCGCCACCCCCAGCACGTACCGGTTCCGCAGCGCCCAGGCCGCCAGCCCCACGGCCAGATAGGACACGTACGCCCACAAAGCCCCCCGCCACAGCAGCCAGTCGTACTGTGGCGCCAGCGCGCCGGCCAGCCAGGGGTCGGCCACCCGGTTCAGCTCCCACGACAGCGGCCGCAGCGAGTAGACCGAGCGCCCGGGGAAGTCGGGCACCTTGTTCGGCCCCACGTAGCTGTCGGCGTTGGGCCGCCGCGAGAACCGGTACGTCATCCCCCCGATCGCGAGATCGTCCTGCACGGGTTTCCACGCGATCGCCCCCCGACACAGGCGGGTGTCGATGATCATGCGGGGCTCGCTGGTCAGCAGCCGCTTCCACAGGTCCAGCAGCTGGGAGGCGTGCGCGTCGGCCTGCTGCCAGCTGAAGTCCCGCCGCCAGATCAGCGGGTTGACCGTGTAGCAGGTCCCGCCCGCCCACCACCGCGTCAAGGGCGCCACGGAAGCCATCAGCGTCTTGTCCTGTTCGCTGAACAGCTCGGGATGGTCCCGGTACGCAACCGCGATGTCGCCGAAGGCCGTGTGGTACACGTACGTCTTGGATGGGGCCGAGATGCCGAAGTGCGGCAGCACCAGGTTCGTGAGCGCGAGCGGGAGGGCGGCGGCGAAGGTGCCGACCAGGAGCAGTCGCACGCGCATGGTCGTGACGATCACCAGCAGCGCGACGACGGCGACGCCCACGACCAGGAAGCCGTTCGCCCGGAACAACCCGAGCAGCGTGAAGAGCACCCCGAGCCCGGCCAGCGCCGGCACGGTGACGGCGCGCCTGGCCGCGATCCGCGCGCACACTCCCGCGATGGCGATCGCGCAGATCGTGAACGGCACGTCCTTCCACAACGTCACCGAGAACGCCCCCACGGGCGGCGCCAGCGGCATCAGCATCGCGACGAGCGTGGTCAGCAGGCGGGGCGCGCCGAGTGACCGCAAGGACTGCGCCAGATACGTCAGCGCCGCCGCCATGGCGGTGGTCTGCGCTAACGTGACGGCGCCCAGGTCACCGGTCCTGGTGAAGCTCAGCCACAGCAGTGCGTCGTAGAGCACCGAGTGGTCGCTCACCCAGGGACCGACGACCGTGTGACTGAGGTACAGGACCGAGTCGCGGCTGAACAGGCCAGGGTAGAAGGCCGCCCACCAGCATCCGAGCACGGCCTGTATGACCAGGAAGGTCGCGAGTGCGACCCACGGTCTCCGCTTGCCCATGGTCCAGCTCAGGGGTAACTGACCCCAGCCTGCAGTCTCTTGCCGCGTAGCAGCGTCGGGACCGTGACGAGGTGGTAGCCGCGCTTCTTGAGCTCCTTGAGGATCTCGGGCATGGCTTTCACGGTCGCGGGGACCGTGTCGTGCATGAGGATCACACCGTTCCGCTTGGCCAGCCTGAGCACGGCGGCCTTGATCTTCTTCGTGTCACGTAGCTGCCAGTCGAGCGTCGTGCCCGTCCACATCACCTGCGCCAGGCCCGCCTCGCCGGCCAGCTCTAAGACGCGGTCGTCGGTGTCCCCGTAGGGCGGGCGGAACATCTTCGGCCGCAGCCCCGTGGCCTGCTGGATCGCGCTCTGGGTGGTCTTCAGCTCGTCGAGGATCTGCCCGTCGGGCAGGGGCGTCAGCGAGGCGTGCGAGTAAGTGTGGTTGCCGATCGCGTGCCCCTGCGCGAGCACCTGCCTGGCCACCTTCGGCCGCAGCTCCACCTGCTTGCCCACCAGGAAGAACGTCGCCTTGGCCCCCGCCTTGTCGAGCGTCTTGAGCAGGGTGGGCGTGGTCGCGCCGGGGCCGTCGTCGAATGTCAGGGCCAGGCACTTGACGCGGGCGCAGTCGACCGTTTTCGCCTGGGCGGGCAGCGAGGTCATGGCCAGCGTGACCGCGAGCAGGGCATGAATCACCACGGCTCACAGCCTAGGGCCAATGTCCGCAGCCCGTGGCAAGCCAGTACGTCTCGTTCTGAATACGCTCATCTCGCGAACCGGGAACAGCGTCACCTGATGACGGTCACCAGTCGCGTGAACTCCGCCGGGAGGTCGAACCCGTCCCACACCCGATGGAAGGTCAACGCGCTCCCGACCGGCACCATGCGATCGACGCCGCGCCCGGCCAACGCTCTGGCCAGCTCCTCCAGCTCGTCCTTGCCGAACCCGAAGTGCGTCATCGTCTGGTCCCGCCGCTCGACCAGCGAGACCAGCTGCGCCAGCGAGCCGAGCCTGGCGTGCGCGAACGTTCCCGCCCCCAGCCACTGTCTCGGCGCCGCGGCGGCCGCCGCCAGCGTCACGTTGGCCAGCGCGTTCCCCCGGAACTCGACGCTCTCCGCCAGCCCGTCGGCGGCCAGGCCGTAGGTGGACACCCGCTTCTCCACGGCCATCGCCGCATCGACGCCCCACCCGCGTACGGCGACCACCCGCCCCACGTGCTCGCAGAAGTCGGCCCGCGCCGCGTCGCAGTCGCCCTCCGCGCCCACCCAGAACACGGTCCTGGGCGAGGAGCAGGCGGCCTGGTCGAACCAGTAGGTGTCGTTCACGAACCCCTCGGCCACGGTGACCCGCGCGGCCCTGGGCGCGCACAGCCAGGCCGCCGCGCGCACGACGGCGAACGAGGAGCGGTCGGGGAAGACCAGGTCGCGGGCGTGCGGGGCGAGCGGGTGGCGCCGCAGCTCGCGTACGGTGCCGTCGCCGCCCCACACCACCCGCAGGTCGCAGGCGACGGAGAGCGCGGCGGTGATGCCGTCGCTGCGGCCGTAGGAGACGATGCGCTGGGTGGCCGCTATGACGGGATCGGCGCCGGCCAGCGCCTCGTGCAGGGTCTCCAGGATGACCTCGGCGACCGCGCCGGAGCGGGGCGAGAGGCGCACGATGTTGCGGTTTCCCATCAGGGCCGACAGGGCCCAGGAGTAGACGAAGACGGTGTCGACGTTCGCCGGCGGGATGTGGAAGACCAGGCCGCGCGGCACGCGTACATGCTCGGTCCTGAGCCCTTCCACGGTGCGGGCGAGCTCGCTCGGGCGCAGGAAGAAGCCGAGCGAGCCCAGCTCGGGATGGCGCCGGGCCAGCGCGGGACGCAGCAGCCGCCTGCCGAAGGCGGCGAGGAACTCGCGGATCCGCTCGTCGCCCACGTCGAGCCCGCCGCCCAGCTCACCGAGCAGCTCCTCGACCGGCACGTGGCCCCCGGCGGGGAAGCGGACATCCAGCTTCGGGTCGTCCAGCATCAGCCCTGCCCCATGGTGTCGCTGCAGCCGCGCGCCTCCGCCCTGGGCAGCCTGCCCAGGACCTCGAACCGCTTCCCCGGGCGGCAGCCGTCATCGACGCCGCGGACCACGCCCAGGTCCTCGGTCAGCAGCACGTGGCCGGGGTATGACGTGGGCAGCGTGCTGACGACCTCGATCAGGCCAGGCTCGCCGACGGGCGCCTCCTGCCAGGTCTCCGGATCACGGATCACGACATCGGCGAAATCGGGGCAGTAAAGCCCATCGCCGTCCGGGCCTTCCAGGAAGACGGTGCCGATCTGCTCGACCATCCCGTAGAAGTTGTGGATCTGGCTCAGCCCGCACTCGGCCGCCAGCCGCCGCCGGAACTCGGCGTTGTCCACCGCCTGCTCGGCCAGCCGCTTCCACCCGCCGGAGTGGATCAGCACCCCCCGCGACAGGTCCGCCCCGAGCCCGCGCAGGTGGAGCCAGACCATGAACGTGAACCCGAAGACCAGGAACCGCTCGCTCCCGTGGCGCGCCAGGAACGCCTTGACCGCCTCCGCGTCCACCCGCCCCTGCTCGTCGAGCACGAACGTGTGGTCCCTGCCGAAGTTCATCATCCCGAGCACGCCGGCGCCCCGGGCGCTCAGCGTCGGGTCGCGCACGACGGAGCGGCTGTCCACGATCAGCATCGGCAGCCGCCGCTCGCCGAGCACCTCCCTGAGCGTGGCCGCCAGCATCCGCGTCTGCGCCGCGGCCGCCTCGCGGTCGAGGTAGACCCTGCTGGGCTCCTGCCCGGTGGTCCCGCTGGAGGTCAGCACCCTGAACACCTGGTCCTCGCGCACGCTGCGCAGCTCGTGCGTCTTGAACAGCCGCACGGGCAGCCAGGGGAGGTCGGCGAGCCGCTCGTACGGGGGGCGCGCGCCGATGGCGTCGAGGATCCTCCGGTACGGCAGGCACGCCTGCCTGTGCCGCTCGGTAAGCGCCGCCAGCTCGCTCACCAGCACCGCCTCCCGCTCGGGCTCGGCCAGGCTGAAAACGCTCACCTGCCACCCTCCGGCTCGCCCGCGTGGCGCTCCTCGGCCGTCATGTGCGCGACTCCAGGTCCCGGTAGTCGACCTTGCCGGTGGGCAGCAGGGGCAGGCTGTCGATGCCGCGCACGTCGAACCCGCTCCAATGCACCCGCAGCTCGGCCCCCAGCTGCCGCGCCAGGCCCGCGCAGGCGGCCGGGCCGAGGCCCTCGGCCCACACGGTCACCCGGTCGTCGCCGCCGGTGGCCGCCACCGGGAACGAGCCGCGCAGCAGGTGCTCGACGTCGTCGAGGTTGACCCGCACGCCGAAGACCTTGGCGATCCGCCTCAGCCGCCCGGTGAGGTAGAGGAACCCGTCGGAGTCGAGCCGCCCCAGGTCGCCCGTGCGCAGGACGCCGCCCAGGTCGTCACCCCTGGCGAGGTCGGCGGCCGTCTCCGCGTAGCCCATCATGACGTTGGGCCCGTGGTAGACGATCTCGCCCTCGTCGACGGTCAGCCGCCCCCCGGGGATGGCCGGCCCGGCGGAGCCCGGCTTGTCGGCCAGCTGGTCGGGTGGCAGGACGGTGATGCGGGCGGTGGCCTCCGTCTGCCCGTACATCACGAAGAACCGATCGGCCTTGGCCGCGAACTCCGTGACCAGCTCCGGGCTGAGCCGCCCCCCGGCCTGGGTGAGCGTGGCCAGCGTCGGGTGCTCCGAGCGCTCGTAACGAAGCCGGCGCAGCATCTCGTACTGGTAGGGAACGGCGGCCAGCGACGTGCACCGGTGCTCGTCGAGATGTGTCCAGAACGACCGCTCGAGCAGCCCCGCCTCCGTCAGCATCACGGTCGCCCCCGCCGCCAGATGGCTGTTGAGCACCGACAGCCCGTAGCTGTAGTGCAGCGGCAGGCTGGTGGGCGCGATCTCGTCGGGGGTGATGGACAGCGCCGTGGCGATGGCGGCGGCGTTGGCCAGCACAGCTTGGCGCGACAGGCGTACGAGCTTGGGGTTGCCCGTCGAGCCGGAGGTGGCGAGGAGCACGGCCAGATCGGGATGCGGGTCCGGCGCGTCCCCGCGCGGCGGCGGCGAGCCGTCGGCCGCGTGCGTGAACCCGAGCAGCGCCGTGGGCCTGAACCGCCCCACCAGCTCGGCCAGCGCCCCCGGCGACAGGTCGGGATCGAGCAGCGCGACCGGCCGGCCCGACCGCCACGCGGCGAGATAGCGCAGGACCGAGGTGAGGTTGTTGCGCATGCCGCAGAACAGCGGCCCGGGCCGCAATCGGGCCAGGGCCTCCGCGGTGCGGTCGACGTGGTGCAGCAGCTCGTCGCCGCCGAGGCTCGTCGGCCCTCCCGCGACGGCGAGGCGGGCCTGTGGATGCGGGAAGATCACAGCACCAACCCCCCGTCCACGCCGATGACCTGGCCGGTTATGAACGCGGCGGCCGGCGAGAGCAGGAACGCGACGGCGCCGGCGACGTCGGCGGGCGTGCCGAGCCGCCTGAGCGGGGTCGCCGCGACGGTGGCAGTGCGGGCGTCGTCGTCGAGCGTGGCGAGCATGTCGGTCTTGATGTAGCCGGGGGCCACGGCGTTGACCCTGACCCCGGTGGGACCCAGCTCCTTGGCCGCGGCCAGGGTGAGGCCGATCATGGACGCCTTGGTGGCGGAGTAGACCGCCTGGCCCGCGCCGCCCATGCGGCCCATCACCGAGGAGACCAGCACCACGGCGGGAGAGATGCCGCGGCGCAGAAGCCTCAGCGAGGACTGCAGCGTGTACGTCGCGCCCACGGCGTTGACCTGGAAGAGCCGATCGACCGTGTCGTGGCGGGTCATGCCGAGCGGCCCGCCGGCGTGGACCCCGGCGTTGATCACGAGGGCGTCGAGACGGCCGTGCCGCTGGTAGATCTGCCGCATCACGGCCGACACGGCCCCGGAGTCGGCCACGTCGCAGGCGACCGAGTCGGTGAGCGCGCCGGTCTCCTCCGCGAGCTCGGCGGCGGCCTTCGCGGCCCGCTCCTCGTCGCGCCCGTGGAGCACGACGGCATGGCCGGTCGCGGCCAGCGTGGCCGCGACGGCCCGGCCGATGCCCGTCGTGGAGCCCGTGACGAGGACGACCCTGGCCTCAGACGGCGGCGCCGATGCCATGCTTCTCCAGCAGCTCGGCCGCCTTGGCGAACGAGCTCATGTCGATCATCTCGTCAGTGTCGATCATGATGGAGAACTCGTCCTCCATCGCGGCGATCAATGCCATGTGGGCCAGCGAGTCCCACTGGGGGATGGCGCGGTATTCGAGCCCGTCGACGCCGGCGTCGGCAGGAAGGTTGAGCGCGCTGCGGAAGACGGCCCGCAGCCGGTCGAGATGACTCATGATCACTCACTCTCTGTCCTCAAGCCGCGACACAGTGTAGCGGCATCTGGGCAGTGAGGAAAAACCAAGACCCCGTCTCCAGTAATGGAACCGTATAACGGCGGGTGGCGCCCGTTGCGGGCTGGGAATGTCGGACGGGACGCGGTCCACCGTACGGGGGGAATGATGGACGAATCCAATCACTGGTACGGGCACTCACGCATACTCAGCAGATACTGCGGCCTGCCGGAGGAGTCGCCGAAACGCATCCAAGGATTCCTCCAGCACGGCTGGAACTATCTCCACGGATTTCCGCCCAACGACCACTGGTGCAGCCCCGGATATCCCCGTTTCATCTGGTCTGACGTGCTGCGCCGCCGCGGCTGGTCCATGGGCCGCAGAGGACACTACCTCATCGGCGCGCCCTGGATTTACCTGCTTCACCTGGAGCCTGAACTGGGCGTGGTACCCGAGCGCAAGGGTACGATCTGGTATCCCTTTCATGGCTGGGAAAAGCATTCCGTCAGCGGCGACCACTCCCGCTTGGCCGACGAGATCCGAAATGTCGAGACCGGCCGGGTCACGGTCTGCCTTTATTGGCTGGAATTCGCGAATCCGGACATTCGGCGGGCGTACGAATCGAGGGGGTTCCGGGTCATCTGCCATGGCGAGCGTGGCTCCCGCTGGGAGGGAAAGGGCCGCGACTTCCTGCGCAAGCAGCTGGTCCAGTTGCGGCGCCACCGCAGGGTGGCCTCCAACCGGCTCGGCAGCGCGCTGTTCTACGGCGCCTCGGTGGGGTGCGAGGTGGCCGTGTACGGGGATCCGATGCAGTTCGAGGACGAACGTCCCGAGTACGGCGGGACGGCGCGCCGCATGCGGCTCTGGCCCGAGCTGCACGGCACACACGTCGACCGTGAGCTGGCGGCGGAGGTGGCGCGGCGCGAGCTGGGATTTGACTATCAGGCGACACCTGAGGAGCTACTGCGAATGTTCGGATGGAAGCGAGTGCGGTCTGTATGAGCACGCATGAGGCGCCCGAGAACGTCCGGCTGATCGGTGGGGAGATGCTGCTGTGGTCCGACCTGTCCAACATGGGCGGCATCACGGACTGGCGGGGCGCGGCGTTCGAGCTGATCAGACGGCTCATCCCGGCGAGCGGCCGGGTGCTGCTGGCCGGGCCGCATCCACAGGGACTGGTGGACGAGGTGGTCTCGCGGGCCCCGTCGGCCGCCGTGCTGCTGCGCTCCTACCCGGACGCCTGCGCTCTCGGGGAACGGCATCCGGGGCTGGCGGTCTACTGCGGGCGGCTGGAGGTGTTCGACGCGGAGGAGCCGTACGACCTGGTGCTGGCGCTGGACGGGCTGCTGCGCACGCACTCCGCTGAGGCGCCCGCGGCGGCCTGGCGCGAGTCGCTCGGGGCGCTGGCCGGGCTGATCGCGCCCGGGGGGCGGCTGGTGCTCGGCGTGCGCAACGACCTGGGCGTCGACCGGTTCATGGAGGCCAGGCCCGCGGACCGCGAGGGCGGCGACGACCAGTGGGCGCCGCACGGCTTCGACCCGACCTACCCCGGCGGTCCCGCGGCCCTCGACAGGGGGCTGGAGTCGGCGGGGCTGAGTGTGCGGCGGTGCTACGCGGCCTATCCGGTCAGGCAGGCGCCCCGGGCGCTGCTGTCCCGCGAGGCGCTGGCCGCCGACCTCCCGGACGCGCTCACGTTCCCGCTGAGCGCGCGGGGCGGCGACCGCATGCTGGTGGCCGACCCGCTCCGGCTGACCCGCCTGGTGTTCCGGCACCGCCTGGGGGAGGAGCTGGCGCCACTGTGGCTGGCGGTGGCGACAAGCCCGCCACATGACAGCGAAGCCGCTGGCGCGGAGCTGCCGCTCGGGCTCGTCGAGGAGGGGGCCGCGCTGTACGAGCTCACTCCCGTCGGCGCCAAACGCCTCCCGGACGGCGACGAGCGCCCGATCCCGGCGGGCCGGGTCGTGGAGGAGATCCTCGTCGAGGCGTGCGCCCGCGAGGACGTCAAGACCGTGCGCGAGCTGCTGCAAGAGCTGGCCGAATGGCTGGAGGCGGGCGGCGACGTGTCGGCCGCGACCGACAGCCTGGTCTACGACGGCGAGCGCTTCGCGGCCATCAGCCCCACGGCGGGCCCGTCCACGCCGCCCGAGCCGAGAGTCGTCCTGTGCAGGATCCTGTGGCGGTTCGCGGTGCGGCTGCTGGCCGCCGGCCATCACCACCCGTGGCCGTGGCCCCTGGAGGCCGACCAGCTCACGCTGACCCTGTGCGGCATGGCCGACCGTCCGTGCGACCAGGGCGACCTCGATCGTGCCCGCAAGCTGGACGCCGAGCTGGGCTGCCCCGCCGACGAGCACGTGCCCACGTACCGGGACCTGCTCGGGGCCCGCGACCGCCTGGCCGACCAGCTGACCGCGGCCCTGGCCCGGATCTCGCGCCTGGAGACCAAGCTCTCCTACCGGGAGCGCGAGCTGGTGCGGGCGAAGGCCAAGCTGCGCAGGAGCCAGCGCAAGGCGTCCGCCTACCGCAAGACGCTCGGATACCGCCTCTCCCGCCGCCTGGCCCGCCCCCGCAAGGTCGCCCGCCGGGTCATCCGCCTGCTGTCCGGATAGCCACAGAGAAACGGATAACCACCCAGAAAGAGGAAAGCGTGTGCCGGTTCTTTCGGTGATCGTCCCGTTCTACAACGTCGAGAGGTACATCGGACCCTGCCTGGACTCCATCGCCGCCCAGACGCTGGACGACCTGGAGGTCATCTGCGTCGACGACGGCAGCGTCGACGGCGGCCCGGCGGTCGTCGAGTCCAGGCTTGCCGATGACCGCCGGATCAGCCTCATCAGGCAGGACAACCAGGGCGTGGGCCGCGCCCGCAACGTCGGGGTGCGCCGGGCGACCGGCCGCTACCTCGCCTTCGTGGACGGCGACGACACCGTGCCGCGCGACGCGTTCAAGCGCATGGTGTCCTCGCTCGAAACCACGGGCTCCGACCTGGCCTGCGGAAACGTCATGCGGCTCTACCGCAACCTGCTCATGCCGTCGTGGGCCCACAGGGAGGCGTTCGCCAGGCCGATCAAAGGCACCCACATCACCCGCCACCCGCTGCTGATCCGCGACCGCATGTTGTGGAACAAGGTCTACCGCCGCTCCTTCTGGGAGCGCCTCGGCCTGAGCTTCCCCGAGCGCATGTACGAGGACCAGCCGGTCGCCGTGGCGGCCCACGTGGGGGCGGAGAAGGTGGACGTGCTGGCCGCGATCGTCTACCACTGGCGGCAACGCGACGAGGAGGGCACCTCGATCACCCAGCGCTGCCTGGAGCCGGACAACCTGCGCGACCGCCTCCTGTCCGTGCTCGAGACCGCGGCCATGTTGAGCCGCGGGGCGCCGGACCTCAAGACCGACTTCGACCGCGACACGCTGGACATCGACATGTCCGTCGCCGTGGAGGCCATGGCCACCCTGGGCGCGGCGGCGGACCCCTCCCTGGTGGACCTGGCCGTCCGCTACCTCGACGGCGTGTCGCGCGAGGCCTGGCAGAGCATCCCGTACGGGCTGCGCCTCCAGGCTCACCTGCTGCACCGGCGCCGCCTGGCCGAGCTGGCGTACGTCTTCGCCCAGGACCGCTGCGGGCAGCTGCAGCCCCGGGTGGGCTCGGCAGGGCTGCTGCGCAGGCGCTGGTACGGCAGGCACCCGTCGATGCCGGAGCACCTCTCGGAGGTCTCCGGCGAGCTGGCCCTGGTCGCCAGGCTGGTGAGCCTCGACTGGCGCGACGGCGTGCTCCACGGGGCGGGCCGCGTGGGGTTGGGCAGGTTCGATGTGGGAGAGCTGCGCCGGATGCGGGTCAGGGTCTGGCTGGAGGAGCGCAGGACCGGCGAGAGCGTGCTGCTCTCCGACGAGGAGAGCGCGCCCACCTGGGAGAGCGTCGCGCAGGAGGAGGGCGGCGCGCTGCCGGAGCACGCGTTCCCGTTCAGGTTCGCGTTCGACCCGGCCGCACTGACGCCCGCGCAGCTGGCCAGGCGTGGCCGCTGGGACCTGTGCGTGCGGCTCAGGGGCCACGGGCTGCGGCTCGACGGCCGGGTCGCGGGACCGCGCTGGTTGCCGCCCCTGATCCCCGCGCCGCGGCTCAGCAAGGGCGTGTGGCTGGTGCCGGTACGCAGCCCCAGGGGCGCCTGGGGCCTGCGTCTTCGCACGGCGCAGGCGATCATCGGCGAGTGCCGGGTGGACGACGGCGACCTGGTGTTCTCGGGTGAGCTGTCCGACTTGGGCGACGGGGAGCCGGTGGTCAGGCTGCGGCGCAGGAGCGACGGCGAGGAGATGTACTTCCCGGTGACGCTGGCGGGCCAGGACTTCCAGGCGCGGGTGCCGCTGGCCGACATCGACGAGAGCGTCGGCCACGAGTCGTGGTGGGAGGTCGTCATCGACCAGGGCAAACCCATCCGGCCGCTCGTACGGACCAGGGAGCGGCCGGTCGCGACCGTCGCGGACCGGCGCTTCCTCGTCGACCGGGGTGAGGACGGCTGCCTGCTGCTGGCCGAGCGCTAGTCAGGTCAGGATGCCCGTGAGCGTCTCCACGACCCGGTCCTGCTGGGCGTCGGTCAGATCGGGGAACAGCGGCAGCGACAGCTGCTCGGCGTAGTAGGCCTCGGCCCGCGGGCAGAGCCCCCGCCGGTAGCCGAGGTCCTCGAACACCGGGTGCCAGTACGCCGGCAGGTAGTTGACCTGCACGCCGATGCCGGCGGCCCGCATGCGGTCGTAGACCTCGCGCCGCCGGCCGTCGCGGACCCTGACCGGGTAGAGGTGCCAGCTCGGCCGCACGTACGCGCGCTGGGCCGGCAGCGTCAGCCCCGGCACGTCGCGCAGCAGCGTGTTGTAGCGCGCGACCAGCTCCGACCGCCGCTCGCGGAAGGCCTGCAGACGCCCGAGCTGGCTGAGCCCGAGCGCGCACAGCACGTCGGGCAGCCGGTAGTTGAGCCCGAACTCGTGCACCTCCTGATGCCACCCGCCCACGTCCGGCTCGCGCTGGCAGGCCGGGTCCCTGACCAGGCCGTGGTTCATGAAGCGGGCGGCCCGCAGCAGCAGCGCGGGATCGGCCGCCGCGACCGCGCCGCCCTCGGCGGTGGTCACGGTCTTGGTCGGGAAGAAGGAGAACGTGGTCAGGTCGGCGACCGCGCCCACGGGCCGGTCCTTGTACGCGGCCCCGATCGAATGCGCCGCGTCGGCCACCAGCACCGCCCCGGCCCGGTCAGCGGCCGTGCGCAGCTCGTCGTAGTCGGCGGGGTGGCCCGCGTAGTCCACGGCCGTGACCGCCCGCGTCCGCCGGCCGACCAGCGCGGCGACCGCGTCGGGGTCGAGGTTGCCCGTGTCGGGCTGCACGTCGGCGAAGAGCACCCGCGCGCCCAGCAGCGCGGCCGTGGCCGCCGTGGCCACGAACGTCAGCGGCGAGGTGACCACCTCGTCGCCCGCCCGCACCCCGGCCGCCACGTACGCGACGTGCAGCGCGGCCGTCCCCGACGTGACGGACACGCACGGCACACCGCCCGTCCAGCGGGCGAGCTCCGCCTCGAACCGGCCGACGGCGGGCCCGGTGGTCAGCCAGTCGCCGCGCAGCACCTCGGCGACCGCCTCGACGTCGGACTCGGCGATCGACTGCCGCCCGTAGGGGAGCATCAGCCGGCCGCCATGGCACGCAGGTCGTCCACCGAGAGCCACTGGTCGTTGGTGTCGGAGCGGTAGGTGAACCCCTCCGGCAGCACCTCTCCGCCCGGCGGCGTGTAGCCCCAGGTGGCGATCGTGGGCTGGACGATGTACCGGTCGGGCAGGCGCAGCGTCCGGCGGCCGTCGTCGGGCGCGATCATCTCCTCGTGCAGCTTCTCGCCCGGCCGGATGCCGATCTCGTAGATCGTGCTGTCGGGCGCCAGCGCCTCGGCCAGGTCGGTGATGCGCATGCTGGGGATGCGCGGCACGTAGAGCTCGCCGCCCCGCATCAGGTCGAACGAGTCGACCACGAACCTGACGGCGTGGTCGAGTGTGATCCAGAACCTGGTCATGCGCTTGTCGGTGATCGGCAGGCTGGTGCCCTGCTCGGCCAGGCGCAGGAAGAACGGCACCACCGAGCCCCTGCTGCCGACCACGTTGCCGTAGCGGACGACGGAGAAGCGGGTCTCGTGTGCGGCGGCGTAGTGGTTGGCCGAGACGAAGAGCTTGTCCGCGACCAGCTTCGTGGCCCCGTACAGGTTGATCGGGCTGGAGGCCTTGTCGGTGGAGAGCGCGACCACCTTGCGCACGCCGCAGTCGATGGCGGCCTCGACGACGTTCTGGGATCCGGCGACGTTGGTGCGGACGTACTCGAACGGGTTGTACTCGGCAGTGTCGACCTGCTTGAGCGCCGCCGCGTGGACCACGTGGTCGACGCCGTGCATGGCGCGGGTCAGCCGGTCGCGGTCCCTGACGTCGCCGATGAACCAGCGCAGGCGGTCGTCGTCGCCGAAGAGCTGCCTGAGCTCGTACTGCTTGAGCTCGTCGCGGGAGAAGACCACCAGGCGGCGCACTCCCAGCGAGTCGAGGGCGTGGCGGATGAACGCCTTGCCGAAGGATCCCGTGCCTCCGGTGATCAGAATCGACGAACCACTGAGAATGCTCACGTGCCCCCCTGAAATCGCGTTTACACGCTGTAGTCGTTTGAGCAGGCGGTAGCATAGCGCGATCGATTGACCACGCAGAGCCACACGGGGGAATGGGGCTTCGGTGCGTATTGTCGGGGTTGTTCAGGCACGCATGGGCTCGACCCGCCTGCCGGGCAAGGTGCTGCGGGAGCTGGGCGGCAGGTCGGTGCTGGGGTGGGTGGTCCGCGCCGCCCGCGAGGCCGGCGTGCTCGACGATCTCGTGGTGGCCACCACGACCGAGGAGGCCAACGACGCGGTGGTGGCCGAGTGCCGCCGGCTCGGCGTGGCGTGGCACCGGGGGCCCGTGGACGACGTGCTGACGAGGTTCATTGAGGCGCTGGCAGGGCGGCGCGGGGACGCGGTGATGAGGTTCACGGCGGACTGCCCGCTGCTGGATCCCGCCGTGATCAGGGAGGCGGCGCTGGTGTTCCGCGCCGTGCGCGGGCTCGGCTATCTGAGCACGAGTCTGGCGCGTACGCTGCCGCGCGGGCTCGACGTCGAGATCGTGAGCAGGGGCGCGCTCGAGCGGGCCGACGCCGAGGCCACCGGGTTCCACCGCACGCACGTGACCTCCTACGTCTACTCGCATCCTGGTGACCTGCGGCTGCTCGGGCTGGCATACCAGCCGGTCGCCGACGACCTGCGGGTCACGCTCGACACGGAGGACGACTGGCGGCTCATCTCCCGGGTGGTGGACGCGCTGGGCGACCGGTGCCTGCCGTTCGACAGGGTGGTGGGGTGGCTGCGTGCGCGGCCGGAGGTGTGCGGGCTCAACGCCCACGTACGGCAGAAGGCCCTCCAGGACGCGTGAGCGGGGTCGGCTTCCGGTGCGACGCCGGCGTCAGGAGCGGCGTCGGCCATCTGGTGCGATGCGTGGCGCTGGCCGAGGAGCTGTGCGCGCGGGGCGTGCCGGTGGTGTTCCTCGGCGAGGTGAGCGGCTCCGACTGGGCGCGGGCCCAGCTCCGGGAGCGCGGCCTGCCGCTGGTGCCCGCTCCAGGGCAGCCGGCACGTCTGGCGGCGCTGGCCCGCGAGCTCCGGCTGGACGCCGTGGTCCTCGACTCGTACGAGCTGCCGGACGGCACGGGCGCGGCGCTCAGGGGAGCGGGTCTGGCCGTGCTGGCGATCGTGGACGGCGACCCGCTGGGCCAGGAGGCCGATCTCTATCTCGACCAGAACCTGGGCGCCGAGCGCCGCCCCTTCCCCCGGCCCGCCCGCCGCCTGGCCGGGGCCCGTTACGTGCTCCTGCGGGACAGCGTGCGGCGGCGCAGGCGGGCGCGCCGCGCCGGGCCGGTGCCGCGCGTGCTGTGCTTCTTCGGCGGCACCGACAGCGCGGGCGTGGCCCCCGCCTGGGCAGAGGCCCTGCGGGCGACCGGGGCGGCGTTCGAGGCCACGGTCGTCAGCCCGGTGCCGTTCGAGGCGGACGGGCCGATCACCGTGATCCCGCCGACCGACCGGCTGCCGGACCTCATGGCCGAGGCCGACCTCGTGGTCACCGCGGCCGGGTCGGCCATCTGGGAGCTGCTCTACCTCGGCGTCCCCACCGCCCTGAGCTGGGTGGCCGGCAACCAGCTCATCGGCTATGAGGAGCTCGTGGGCCGAGGTGTCGCTGCCGGGCTCGGGCGCACGGCCGACGCCCGGGCCGTCGGCGTGCTGGCCCGCCTGCTCGCCGACCCCGCCGCCCGCGAGGAGCACGGGCGGCGGGGCAGGGGTCTGGTGGACGGCAGGGGCAGGGAACGCGTCGCGGACGCCCTCCTCAGATCAGATCCCAGCTGAGCGGCGTGCCGAACGCGACATCGCGGGTGAAGCGCCGCCCCATCACCTCTCCGGCCGCGTCGGGAGGCAGGCCGCCAGCGGGCCGGATCGAGCGTACGTTCTCCGGGGTCACGGCCTCGCCCGCGCGCACGTCCCGCACCACGTACAGCGACCGGCGGAACCGCAGCCCCTCCCGCTCGGACGGCCGCGGCCCGATGGCCACGCCCCCCAGCGACTGCCACGCCCGCCCGCTCTCCACCACGAGCGCCGCCAGCTCGGCGGGCTCCAGCGAGAAGGCCGCGTCGACCCCGCCCTCGGCGCGGGACCAGGTGACGTGCTTCTCGATCAGGCACGCCCCCAGCGCCACCGCTGCCAGCGGCACCCCGATGCCCGGCGTGTGGTCGGAGACCCCGACCACCTCGCCCGTGAGCGCCGACAGCAGCGGCAGCGACCGCAGGTTGCTCTCGGCGGGCGCGGCGGGGTAGGAGGCCGTGCAGGAGAGCACGGCGAGCTCGGTGCAGCCCGCCTCGCGGGCGGCGGCCAGCGCGGCGTGGATCTCGCCGATCGAGGCCATCCCCGTGGAGATGACGAGCGGCTTCCCGGTGGCGGCCGCGAGCCGGATCAGCGGCAGGTCCACGATCTCCGAAGAAGCGATCTTGTACGCCGGCACGCCCAGCTTCTCCAGGAAATCGACGGCCGTGGGGTCGAAGGGCGAGGAGAACACGATGAGCCCGTGCTCGCGCGCCCGCTCGAAGATCGGCTCGTGCCACTCCCAGGGCGTGTGGGCGCGCTCGAAGAGCCGGTAGAGGGTCTCGCCGCCCCACAGCTCGTGCCCCTCGCCCACGCGGAACGCGGGCCCGTCGCAGTCGATGGTCAGCGTGTCGGGCCGGTATGTCTGCAGCTTCAGCGCGTGCGCCCCGCTCGCCGCCACCGCGTCCACGATGGCCAGCGCCCGCTCCAGGCTCCCGTTGTGGTTGCCGGACAGCTCGGCGACGACGAACGGCGGATGATCGGCGCCGATCGCCCGCCCCGCGATGGAGATCATGTGTGCTCCTTCCTGAGCCGGATGGTCACGACGTCTCGCGGCACGCCGTCGACGTCCCGCAGGTAGGCGCCGACCTCCACGAACCCGAACCGCCTGTGCAACTGCCTGACCGGCTCATTGCAGGCCAGCACCTCGCCGCGCAGCGTCGTCAGCCCGAGCGGCCCGAAGGCGTACTCGATGGCCGCCTGCTCCAGGCCGATCCACGCCCGCAGCAGCGCCCCCGACTGCTCCAGCCCGTTCAGGTCCAGGTAGAAGCCCCAGGTGGCGCTCTCGGACGACAGGCCCGAGTAGGTCACCACGCCCGCGGCGCTCTCCTCGTGCTCGTAGATCAGCACCTGCTTGCGCGTGTCGGCGCGGGTGGCCTCCCACCAGCGGGCGTGCTCGTCCTCGGAGATCTCATGCGTGGTGAAGCTGGCCGCCCGCACGCGTGGATGGTTGCGCCATCGGCGCATGACCGGCAGATCGTCGTCCCGGACGCTTCTCAGCACCGCTCCCCCTACTGATCGTGCTCACCTCATTGCCCAACGTAGCGGATTACGCGTCCGGTAAAGAGCTGATCAGGGCTGCGGAATCCGCGGGGCGGCCGGGGCATGCTGCCCCTGTAGCCGTCCCGAGAGCCAAGGAGCAATTCGGAATGATCCCCCTGCTCAGCGTGGTCGTCCCGGTCTACAACGTGGAGCCGTACATCACGGAGTGCCTGAAGTCGCTGGCCGCGCAGACGCTGGATGACATCGAGGTCGTCCTCGTGGACGACGGCTCCTCCGACGGCAGCCGGCGCGTCGCCGAGGACTTCGCCGCGAGTGACGACCGCTTCGTCCTCCTCGGCCAGCGGAACCTGGGGCCAGGACCGGCCCGCAACGCGGGGATCCGGCAGGCTCGGGGCACGTACCTGGCCTTCGCCGACAGTGACGACGTCGTGCCGCCCGAGGCGTACCGGCGGCTCGTCGGCACGCTCGCGGAGACCGGCTCGGACCTCGCGTGCGGCGCGGTGGGGCGGCTCGTGGACGGCGTGCTGGAGGAGTCGATCCTGCACGAGAAGGCGTTCAGGCGGCCCCAGCTGTGCACCCACATCACCGACAAGCAGGTGCTCATCAGGGACCGCACGGTCTGGAACAAGGTCTACCGGCGCGACTTCTGGGAGCGCAGCGGCCTGGCGTTCGCCGCGGGCATCTACGAGGACGTGCCCGTCGCCATGCAGGCGCACGTCCTGGCCACCAGCGTGGACATGATCGGCGACGTGGTCTACCACTGGCGCAAGCGCGACGCGGGGGAGACCTCGATCACGCAGCGCCGCGCCGAGCTGCCCAACCTGTACGAGCGGCTGACGGCGATCCGCGCGGTCCGCGCCTTCTTCGACGAGCGGGCGCCCGAACTGCTCGACGGCTTCGACGCGCTGGTGCTGGAGAAGGACATCGTCTTCCTGTTCCAGGCGCTGGAGGCGGGCGAGGAGAGCGGCTCGCTGCTGGAGCTGGCCGACGCGTGGCTGGCCGCGCTGAGCCCGAAGGCGCTGGCCACCGCGCCGTCGCTGCGCCGCCTGGAGCTGCACCTGCTCAGACGCGGCATGGTGGCCGAGCTGTGCAAGGTGCGCGAGTTCCGGCGCGCCTGCGAGGACGGCACCCGCATCGTGCCGCGCGGGCGGCGCAACACCAGCTGGTACGGCGACTACCCCTTCTTCCGCAAACGCCGCCGGCTCGGCATCCCCGACGAGGTGTTCGACGCCCGCGACGAGCTCAAGCTGGTCGCCAGGGTCGAGGAGTGCACCTGGACGGGCGGCCGATACCAGCTGCGCGGCCAGGTCGCGATCCACCGGGTCGACCGCAAGGTGAGCAAGGTCAACCTGTGGCTCAGCGACGGCCGCCGCCGCGTGCCGCTGGAGGTGCGCCGCGCGGGCCGCTACGGCATGTCCGCGGTCATCGACCCCGAACGGCTGGAAGGCGGCGGGCCGAGCTGGCGGCTGCAGGTGCGCGGTGAGACCCGCGGCCTCGTGCTCAAGGGCTGGGCCAGGGACGGCGACGCGAACTCGGCGTGGCGGCTGTCCGTGCCGGCTTGGTCAAGAAGCGGCATGGACATGCCCCAGTAGTTCCAGAGAGTAATCGCTCGGGCGCGTCGCGTCGTCATGCTGGAGTCCATGAGGACCTATTCGCTCGATGACGTCTACGAGACACGCAAGCGGAGAGACTCCTGGTGGACCGTCTATTTCGTGGATCCGGTCGCCTGCCGGGCCGCTCTCCCCGTCGCCAACCACACCCGGCTGACGCCCAACGGCCTCACCGTGTTCTCGCTGGTCCTCGGCGCGGTGTCGGCCGCCTGTTTCGCGACGAACTACCTCATAGCGGGCGCGGTCATCTTTTATCTGAGCTTCATGATCGACTGCGTGGACGGCAAAATCGCCCGGCTCAAGGGCACGGGCACGCCGTTCGGCCTCTGGCTCGACTACGTGGGGGACCGGATCAGGGTGGTCCTGTGTGCCGGGGGGCTGGCATACGGGCAGTACGCCCTCACGTCGGATGTGCGCTACATCCTGCTCGGGGCGGCGGTGGCCGTGCTGGACCTGTTCAGGTACGTCAACGCGCCGCAGATGAAGCGGGTACGCGAGGCCGTCAGGGAGGAGCGGGGGGAGCGGGAGCCCGACGAGGATTTCATCGAGCCCCTGGAGCGGGTGCCGCTCACCGAAAGGACGCGGCGACCGCGCAGCTTCCCCAGGCGGCTCAACAGGTTCCTGGCCCGGCACAGGGTCCGCTCGCACCTGATCAGCGGCATCGAGTTTCACGCGGCGGTGTTCGTGGTCGCGCCCCTTGCGGGGGCATGGGCGCTGATCCCGCTCGCCGCGCTGGCCGGCGTGCTGCTGCTGGTCAACGAGATCTTCCTTGTCTACCGGATGTGGCGCTTCACACGCAGGCACGGCGTCGCGTCCTCTCAGGAGAGCCGAGAGCAGGTTCTCGTCTAAGTTTTTCGGGGGTTACAACGAAATGTCCGACCGGCCAGTCTTCGTCATCGGATGTCCGCGGTCCGGCACCACGATGCTCCAGCTCATGCTCCACTCGCACCCCCGCATGGCGGTGCCTCCGGAGACGCGCTTCCTCATTCCCGCCTATTACCGGCGCCGCACGTGGGGCGATCTGCGGACCGTCTCCCGCCGTCGCGCCCTGGCGCAGTGGATCGCGACCGACCGCAGCACGAAGTTCCGCGAGCTCAAGATCGACAAGGACGAGTTCATCAGGCAGGTCGTCGAGGGGCCCGGCTCGCTGGGATCGGTGTTCGGTACGGCCTTCCGCATGTACGCCGACCGGTTCGAGAAGGTCCGCTGGGGGGACAAGCGGCCGAGCTACGTCAAGCAGGTGGACCTGCTGCTCAGGCTCTTCCCCGACGCCCAGTTCATCCACCTCATCAGGGACGGCCGCGACTGCGTGGCCTCGCTGAAGGAGATGCCCTGGTACACGCTCGACTCCTTCCACGCCATCTCCACCTGGGCCGAGGCCATCGACGCGGGCGGCCGCCTCAGGCGCACGCTGAGCGATGACACGTACTACGAGCTGCGTTACGAGGACCTCACCGACGACCCGGCGACCGAGCTGAAGAAGCTCTGCCACTTCCTGGACGAGGAGTTCTCGCCGGCGATGATCTCGCCGCGCGAGGCGGCCAGCGTGGCGGTGCCGCAGCACAAGGTCTGGCACAGCAACACCCACGGCGAGGTCACCCGCAGCCGGGTCGGGAGCTGGGCCAAGCGGCTGGACGACTGGGAGATCGCGGTGGCCGAGCACCTGCTCGGCGACCGCCTGGAGTCCATGGGGTACGAGCTCACCGGCGCTCCCAAGCCGGCCAAGGAGCACGTGACGGCCTGTCACAAGACGATGCAGAAGCGCAGGGCCAGCCGCATGCGCAAGCACATGCGCGACCGGCTCAACCGCCTGCGCGAGCCCAGCCCCGTGGCCGCGATGCTCACCTCGGGCCAGCGTGCCCTGGCGGGCCTGCCCCAGCAGCACCCGGAGCTGACCGAGCCGGTCTAGGGGGCCGGTCTAGGGCCGGTCTAGGGGCCCGTCTAGCGCTCGATGTGGGCGAAGAGCCGCTCCCAGCCATCCAGCACGTGGTCGAGGCGGAACGCCTCGGCCCGTGCGCGCGCGTCGGCCCCCAGCCGCCGCCGCTCATCGGGGGAACCGGCCAGCTCGCCCAGCACGGCGGCGAACGCGTCCACGTCTCCCGGCGGGACCAGCACGGGCCCCGCGCGGCGCACGCCGCCAGACACGTCGAACGCCACCGACGGCACCCCGTGCGCGGCCGACTCCAGCAGCACGATGGGCAGGCCCTCGTGCTCGCTGGTCAGGCCCAAGACGGAGGCGTCCAGATATTCGGCGGGCATCCGCGCCGCCGGCACCGGCCCCCTGAAGACCACCCGATCGCCGACGCCCTCCCTGTGCGCGTGCGCGCGCAGCCGGTCCAGCTCGCCGCCGTCGCCGATCAGGTGCAGCTGCCACGGCGGCGGCACGCCCGAGCGGGCGAACGCGCTGATCAGCCGGTCGAACCGCTTGACCCCCTCCAGGCGGCCCACGCCGAGCACGCGGGGCGCGGCGAGCGAGGAGAGCCGCTGCGGCCAGTGGGGCAGGGGGTTCGGCAGCGTCCAGGTGTTGGGCAGCAGCGCGTGCTCGGCGAACAGCCGGGCGTCGTCCTCGCTGAGGAAGACCGCCTGGTCGAGGTGGAGGTAGTGGCGCCTGATCGAGGCGAGGTGCCGGCAGCCGAGGGCGTGCTCGTACGAGCCGTGGTACTGCCCGATCGGCCGGAACGCCGCAGGCAGCAGCTCCGACAGCCGGGCCACCACGGACGGCGAGGTCATGACGGCGTAGCCGGGCTCGATCGCGCCGAGCAGCCGCCTCAGCCGCCACCCCGGCCCGATCACATGCCGGCGGTACAGCGGCCGGTCCACGTACCGGAACGGTGAGCGCGAGCGTTCCAGCCCGATCACGTGCACCTCGTGCCCGCGTCCGGCCAGGCCCTGGGCCAGCGTGTGCGTCACCTGCTGGACGCCGCCCAAGGTGTCGGCGTCCAGGCAGGCGAACACGACACTCATGGGAAGAAGTCCGCCACGATGCGCGCGGACGCGTCGCCGCGCTCGTCGGCGCACCACAGGGCGCGGAAGGCCGCGTACCGCCCGGCGAAGGCCGCGTGGGCCTCGGGCAGCCGCCTGATCACGGCCACCAGCTCCTCGGTGGTCGTGACGCACGGCCCGGGCGCGATGGCGGGCAGGTCGTGGTAGACGCCGCGCTCCGACAGCCGGTAGTCGTCCCAGTCGTCGACGAAGAACACCATCGGTTTGCCGGTGATCGCGTAGTCGCACATCAGCGATGAGTAGTCGGTCAGCAGCGCGTCCGAGGCCAGCATCAGGTCGTTGATCTCGGGGTAGGACCCGGCGTCCCGTACGAAGTGCTTGAGGTGCTCGGGCGGGTCGTAGCGCTCGACCGGATGCGTACGCAGCACCACCACCCATTCGCCGGCCAGCTCGGCGGCCAGCAGCTCCAGATCGACCCGTACGGACCTGCCGCCGCCCTTCGCCCGGTCCCGGTACGTGGGCGCGTAGAGCAGGATCTTCCGCCCGCGCGGGATCTCCAGCCGCTCCCGCACGTCTCCGGCCGCCTCACCCCTGACCAGCGCGTCGCAGCGCGGCGTCCCGTACCGGTAGACCTTGCCCGTGTACCCGTTGGCGGGCAGGAACAGCCGCGAGAACTCCGCGCTCGGCGAGACCAGCGCGTCCCACCGCGCGACCGCGGCCCGCCATTGCGCGCGCGGCTGGTCGAAGTCGGTGCGCAGGTCGGGCGCGTCGAACCCGATCGACTTGATGCCCTGCCCGTGCCAGGTCTGCAGGTAGCGGGTGCCACGCGGCTTCGGGTAGTCCAGCGGGAAGCCGTGGCTGTCCACCCAGATCCCGGCCCTGGCCATCGTCCAGATGTAGGCCCAGCTGCCCCTGCGCACGAGCCGGGCGCCGGGCGGGAAGTTCTTGCGCCCTCTGGCCACCGACCAGACCACGTCGATCGGCAGCTCGCGCCGGCGCAGCTCCTCGTAGATGGCCCGCGGGCTGCCGTCGCAGCCCTTGCCGACGTCCGACTCGAACAGCGCGAGGTTCCGCCGCGGCGGCAGCACCTTGATGAGCAGCTTGTACGCACGCAGCTTGTTCTGCGGCGTGTTGAGCCGCCTGACCAGCGCCCGCCCCGCCCGCCACAGGAACGGCCGGGCGCAGGGCCGCACGCACAGGTACGCGGCGTACCCCTCGACCGTCACCGTGCAGCCGGGCAGCTCGATGGGCTCGGTGCGCGGATCGGCGATGAGGCGGTCCGTCGTGGTGTGCCCGTCGGAGGTCCTGGTGAAGCCGATGCGCGGCGCGCACTTGCCCGTGGGGGTGAAGGTGACCTCGCTGACGTACCCGCCTTCGCCTGACGGCTCCGGCTTTATCGGGATTTTTTCGGTTCCGAGCTGGAGGAACGCCGTCCAGTCCAGCGGCAGCGCCCCGAACGGGTCGTACGTACGCACGACCATCCGCACCCGCTCGCCGCCGGAGGAGGGGATGTCCGAGCAGATCTCCGACACCTCGTGCCGCAGCCTGGACTCGGAGAAGGGCAGCTCGGCCAGGTGCAGCTTCGTGATGTCCATGCCGGGCGAGACCGACGTCCCCCAGTACGTGCGCCCGTCGAGCTGCACCGCCGCCCGCGGCGCGGACCGCGCCCCGTTGAGCGAGGCCGCGGCCACCCGCAGCTCCTCGGTCCGGTCGTCGAGGATGAGCTGGCAGCAGACCCGGTCCAGCGGCTCCATCCCGTCCAGCACCCAGCCGGGGATCTCCTCCAGGTACGGCCGCACGACCGAGGCGAACTCCTTGACCCACACCAGATCCCGCGCGGGCAGCGGGTTGAGATAGACCCGCAGGTCCTGCCGGAGGAACCGGCGCTGCCGGTGCGGCACCAGGTCCCCGGCTCCGCGCGCCCGCAGGACGTCGTCGCTCAGCCGGGCCGCGACGACCCGCTGCCGCACGTTGTCCAGGTCGCCGACGCGCTGCGAGATCGAGTCGTTCGCCGGTGCCCGGTGCCAGTGGTAGACCACCCACGGCACGATCGCGAACCTGCGCGAGACGGCGTACAGCTCGGCCGCGAAGACATGGTCCTCGTAGAGGACGTTCTCGGGGAAGCGCACGAGACGGTCCCGCAGAAGGCGTACGTCGTAGAGCTTGTTCGTGCTGAAGCAGTCGAGGAAGAGCTCCGGCTCCCGGCGGATTCCCGCCACCACCCGCCGCCTGGCGAAGAGCGAGGGATAGTACGGCTTCAGCCGCCCGCTCGGCTCGAACAGCCGCGAGATCTGCCCCGACACGAAGTCGGCCCCGGTCCGCTCGATCTCGGTGAGCAGGCTCTTGCACGCGTGCCTGGGCAGCTCGTCATCGCTGTCGAGGAACATCACGTACGGCGAGTCCGCGGCGTCGATCCCGTAGTTCCTCGGCGCGCCGCAGCCCCCGCTGTTGACCGGCCTGCGCAGGTAGCGCACCCGGCGATCGCGCTCCATGAGCCGGGCGGCCACCTCCGGCGTGCCGTCCGTGCTGGCGTCGTCGACGACGAGCACCTCCAGGTCGCGCAGCGACTGGCCGAGCACGGAACGCACTGCCCTGGGCAAGCGGGCCGCGTCGTTGTAGGAGATCACGACAACGGTGCAGTCCGGCATCCCAACCCCCCGCTGGTCCAATCACCTGCGGGAATGGCACTTCCCCCGGACTGGGGGAAGTGTCCGGACTTGATGGAGTGTTTGCTGGAAAATCAGCGCATAAGCCGACGAATCACCCAAGCGATGACAACCAGGGCCGCGAGTGCGCCCGCGACGGGCGCCAGGCGCTTCAGCAACGGCTGACCCGCGATCTCCAGCAGGTCGAGTGCCTCCTCCTCGGGCGTGCGCGAGGTGCGTATCGTCCCCGCGGGCCGCGCCTCCGGCTCGGGGACCGGCGGCACCGCACTCAGATGCCGCTCCTCCTCGTGGCTCGCCACAGAGGCGGGTGCCGGGACGGGCTCGACCGTGGACTCGGAGAGCAGCTCGGCCAGGTTGGCGGCGAACTTGTCGATGAGCTTGCCGCCGACCTCGGCCATCACGCCGCGCCCGAACTGGGCCGGCCGCCCGGTCACGTTGAACGTCGTCTCCACGGTCACCGTCGTGGCACCGTCGCTCGGCTTCAGCCGCGCCCTGACCGTGGCCGAGGCCGTGCCGGAGCCCCTGGCCTCCTTGCCCGACGCCTGGATGGTGAGCGAGTAGGCGTCCTTGTCCACGTCCTCGAATCTGGCCGAACCCTTGTAGGTCACCACGATCGGGCCGACCTTGACCTTCATCCTGCCGGTGAACTCGTCGCCCTCGAAAAT
This sequence comes from Nonomuraea sp. NPDC049400, assembly GCF_044466425.1. Classification (NCBI taxonomy): domain Bacteria; kingdom Bacillati; phylum Actinomycetota; class Actinomycetes; order Streptosporangiales; family Streptosporangiaceae; genus Nonomuraea; species Nonomuraea sp. NPDC049400. Next base: position 62,068 of record NZ_JBITMP010000017.1, on the reverse strand, counting down.
GTCCAGCGTCGCCCCCGGCAGGCACGGCGCGACCCGTTCGACATCGAGCAGCACGGCCCACGCCTGCTCGATCGGGACTGGAACAGTGAACTCGTGCTCGAACCGCATCGCCATCGATACGCTCCTTCCCGGTGGTTGCGACACTACGTCTGGACGGGGGCGCCCCGGAAGAGGCGCCCCCTCTTACCGGCTCAGGGTGCGCCGGCTGCCGTGCGTACCGCGCGGTGGGTCAGGACCTTGGCCAGGTGCCGGCGGTAGTCGGGCTGGGCGTGCAGGTCCGCCGGGGGCGAGGCGCCCGCGGCCGCCTCCTCGCACGCCTGGCGCACCTGGTCGCCCAGCTCCATGCCCTCCAGCGCGGTCTCCGCGGCGCGGGCGCGCAGCGGCGTCGGGCCCATGTTCGTCAGCCCGATCCTGGCCTCGGCGATCGACCCGTTGGAGCGCTTGACGGCCGCGGCCACGCCGACGATGGCCCAGGACTGCGCGGTCCTGTGGAACTTCTCGTAGTGGAAGCCCCAGCCCGCGCCCAGCTTCGGGATCTTCACCCCGACCAGGATCTCGCCGGCGTCCAGCGCCGACTCCAGGTAGTCGACGAAGAACTCGGCGGCCGGGATCTCCCGCTCGCCCCGCTCCGACCTGGCCACGAACACGCCGTCCAGCGCCAGCACCACGGCGGGCAGGTCACCTGCCGGGTCCGCGTGGGCCAGCGAGCCGCCGAACGTGCCCCGGTGCCTGATCGCCGGATCCGCCACCGTGGCGGCGGCCACCGCCACCAGCGGGCAGTCGGCCCGCACGACGCCGGAGTGCACGACCTCGTCGTGGGTGGCCATCGCGCCGATGAAGACGTGGTCGCCGCGGTCGTGCACGCCCTTCAGCTCGGCCAGCCGGCCCACGTCGACCAGCGTCGACGGGTAGGCCAGCCGCAACCGCAGCAGCGGCAGCAGCGACTGCCCGCCCGCCAGCACCTTGGCGTCCTCGTCAGAGGCGAGCGCCCGGCAGGCCTCGTCCAGCGAATCCGGACGAACGTAGTCGAACTGCGCGGGAATCATCGCCGCACTCCTTCCTGCGCCCGTTCCTCCATGGCTCTCCAGACGCGTTCGGGCGTGCACGGCATCTCGACGTCGTGGATGCCGTGCGGGCGCAGGGCGTCCACGATGGCGTTCACGACGGCCGGCGTCGAGGCGATGGTGCCCGCCTCGCCCACACCCTTGACGCCCAAGGGGTTGCTGGTCGCCGGGGACTCGGTCCTGTCGAGGCTGAACGTCGGCAGGTCCGCCGCCGACGGCAGCAGGTAGTCGGCCAGCGTGGTGGTCAGCAGGTTGCCCTCGGCGTCGTAGACGGCCTCCTCGAACAGCGCCTGCGCGATGCCCTGCGCGATGCCGCCGTGCACCTGGCCCTCGACGATCAGCGGGTTGACGACCTTGCCGACGTCGTCCACCGCCACGTACGAGCGGATCTTGACCATGCCCGTCTCGGTGTCCACCTCCACCGCGCACAGGTGGGTGCCGTGCGGGAAGGAGTAGTTCTCCGGGTCGAACGTGGCGTCGGAGTCGAGCCGCGCCTCCACGCCCTCCGGCAGGTCGTGCGCCGTGAACGCGGCGTAGGCCAGCTCCTGGATGGTCTTCTGCTGGTCCGTGCCCCGCACCTTGAACGCCCCTGACTGGAACTCCAGGTCGTCGGGCGAGCACTCCAGCACGTGCGCGGCCAGCTTGCGGGCCTTCTCCTTGACCTTGTCGCACGCCTTGAGCACGGCCACGCCGCCGACGACCAGCGAGCGGGAGCCGTATGTGTCCATGCCCTTGTGGGCGATGGCCGTGTCGCCGTGCAGCACCGTGACGTCCTCGAACGGCACGCCGAGCGCGTCCGCCACGATCTGGCTCCACGAGGTCACGTGCCCCTGCCCGTGCGGCGAGGTGCCGGTGATGACCTCGACCTTGCCGGTGGGCAACATGCGTACCGAGCCGTGCTCCCAGCCGCCCGCGCCGTAGTTGGACTCGCCGAGCATCCTGGACGGCGCCAGGCCGCACATCTCCGTGTACGTGCTGACCCCGATGCCGAGCTGCACCGGATCGCCCCTGTCGCGCCGGTCGGCCTGCTCCGCGCGCAGCTTGTCGTAGCCGAACAGCGCCAGCGCCTTGTCCGTGGCCGCCTCGTAGTTGCCCGAGTCGTACGTCAGGCCCGAGATCGTGGTGTACGGGAACTCGTCATGCTTGATCCAGTTGCGCCTGCGCACCTCCACCGGGTCCAGCTTCAGCTCGGCGGCCAGCTCGTCCATCACGCGCTCGATGCCGAACGTGGCCTCGGGACGGCCCGCGCCCCGGTAGGCGTCCGTGGGCATCTTGGTGGTGAACACGCCCGTGCAGCCGAACTCGTACGCGTCCATCTTGTAGATCGCGTTGAACATCGACGCGCCGAGCAGCGGGATGCCCGGCGTCACCAGCATCAGGTACGCGCCCATGTCGGCCAGCAGGTCGACCCGCAGCCCGCGGATGCGCCCGTCTGCGTCGGCGGCCAGCCGGATGTGCTGGATCTGGTCGCGGCCGTGGTGCACGGTCAGGTTGCCCTCGGAGCGGGACTCCGTCCACTTGACCGGTTTGCCGAGCCGGCGCGCGAGCAGCAGGCAGAGCACCTCTTCCGCGGTGACCTGCAGCTTCGAGCCGAACCCGCCGCCCACGTCGGGGGCGATCACGCGGATCCTGTGCTCGGGGATGCCGGTCACCACCGCCAGCATGACCCGCAGCACGTGCGGGATCTGCGTGGACGACCAGATCGTGAACGCCTCGCCGTCGGTGTCGGCCAGCACCGCGCGCGGCTCCATCGCGCTGGGGATGAGCCGCTGCTGCCGGTACGTGCGGTCGATGACGACGGGAGCGTCCCTGAACGCGGCCTCGATGTCACCGGAGTTGATCTTGACGCTGAACGCCTTGTTGCCCGCCTCGTGCACCTTCGGGCTGTCGTCTGTCAGCGCCTCGCGCATGTCGAGGACCGCGGGCAGCGGCTCGTACTCGACGTCGATCGCCTCCAGGGCGTCGGCCGCGCGGTAGCGGTCGGTCGCGATCACGCAGGCCACGGCCTCGCCGACGTACCTGACCTCGGACACCGCCATCGGCGGATGGTCGGGGATGACGATGTCCTCGCTCACCGGCCACGCGCACGGCAGGCTGCCCTGCTCGGCGGCGAAGTCCTGCCCGCTGAACGCGGCCACGACCCCGGGCAGATCGCGCGCCCCCGACACGTCGACCCTGGTGATCCTGGCGTGCGCCATCGGGCTGCGCAGGAACGTCACGTGCAGCATGCCGGGGCGGGAGAGGTTGTCCGTCCACTGGGTGCGCCCCGTCAGCAGCCTGGTGTCCTCTTTCCGCTTCCGCGGCCGGCCCACCTCTTGCTGGATGGTCATGGCTTGCTCACCGCCTGACCCATCTCCTGCGCGCCCCGGCGTACGGCCTTGACGATGTTGCAGTAGCCGGTGCAGCGGCAGAGATTGCCTTCCAGGCCCTGCCTGATCGCCTCCTCCGACGGCTCGGGATTGTCCCTGAGCAGGTCTATCGCGGCCATGACCATGCCGGGCGTGCAGTAGCCGCACTGCAGAGCGTGCTCTTCGTGGAAGGCTCGCTGCATCGGGTGCATCGACCCGTCCACGCCCAGGCCCTCGATCGTGACGACGTCGCAGCCGTCGGCCTGCACGGCGAGCACGGAGCAGCTCTTGACGCTCTTGCCGTCGAGCATGACCGTGCAGGCGCCGCAGTTGCTGGTGTCGCAGCCGACCGGTGTGCCGGTCTTGCCCAGCCGTTCTCGTAGGAGATGGACGAGAAGGAGCCGCGGCTCCACTTCCTCCTCGTACTTGATCCCGTCGACGGTGACGGTGATTCGGGGCATACGTCCTCCCTCAGGAGCAGGGGATCAGCGGACACACCCGAACCTACGCCGGTGTTTATCCCGGTCAAGGGTTACTTACCGCGAAACACCCTGGCGATGATCGCCACCAGCCCCGCGAACGCCAATCCCAGCACCAGGACCCCGATCAGAACCAGCCAATCCGTGATCGCGCCTGTCACAATCAAGATGCCCAGAACAACGAACAGCACACCGCTGAGCAGGGCCATCCAGTCCGTCCTGTGGAGGCGTCGGACCCGCTCGACCTCACGCGGCACGCCGCACCTCCACGTCGCCGATGCCGCCCCTCAGCTTGAGCACGATGGTGGAGACCTTGCCGTCCGGTTTGATCTCGGGCTCCAGGATCTTGTCGCAGCGCACGTCCACGCCGCTCTTGACCGAATGGTCGAGCGTGATGTCGCCGATCTTGTTGGTGGCGTGCACCTCCACCCGCGCCGTCGGCGGCACGATCACCTGCAGCTCGCCCATCGTCACCGACGCCTTGAACGTCACTGTGGCCCCCGGGGCCAGCGCCAGGTCCGACAGGTCCAGCCGGCCGTCGCCGATGCCGACGTCGTACGGCGTGCTCGCCTCCGCCACGCTGGTCGGGGCCCATTCCGACTCGCCGACGTTCCGCGGCACGCTGCCGAGCATCAGGCCCAGGCCCATGATGAGCGCGATCATGGTCCCCCAGGCCACCAGGCCGGCGCCACGCCCCCACCAGGCGGCGACCAGCAGCCCCGCGCCGATCGTGATGAGCATGGCGCCACCGACGATGGTCGGGCTCACTCCGGCGGCCGACCTGGCTTGGACCGCCACGACGATCCCTCCAATGATGATTGTCAGCAGGATGGTGATGGCGCCGATGAACGACCTCGGGCGCGGCTTCCGCTCCGTTCTGGGGATCGGGCGGCCGTACAGGACGGGGTCGTACGGCGAGTGGCCGGCCCGCTTGGCCGGGTCGAGCGGGCGGAAGGGGCCGTTCGGCGCGAAGGGCTCGCCGTACGGGGTGTAGTCGACGCGGGTCTTGGGCTCCGGCCGGTACGGCGGGACGGGATGCTGGGCCGTCGCCTTGGCGTCTTCGCTGTCGGCCCTTGCTTCGGCGGCCCTTCCCTCGGCGGCGCTTGCTTGGGCGGCGCTTGCTTGGGCGGCCCTCGCTTGGGTGGCGCTCGCCTCGGCGGCGCTTGCTTGGGCGGGGCTTGCTTCTGCGGCGCTTGCCTGGGTGGCGCTTGCTTGGGCGGCACTGGTCTGGGCGGCCCTTGCTTCGGCGGCGTGCGCTTGCGCGGTGGCCTCGTCCACCTCGATCGGCGGCTCCTGGGCGGTCCGTCGGACCGGCTCGGGTCCCTTGACCGGCGGCGCTTCAGCGGCAGGGGCGCTGGGAGGGACAGGGGCGCCGACGGAGGCACTGCGCCTCCTGCTCAGGCGTTCGGGCATCGAGCGGGCCAGCGCCAGCAGGTCCACTCCGCTCGAGTGGGCGGCGAGCAGGGAGACGGCCAGGAAGACACCCACCACCAGCGTGCCGGTGTCGAGCCAGACCGTGGCCAGGTTGAGCGCGAGCCCGAAGGCCAGCACCGCCGTCAGCAGCGCCATCACGGCCTCGGCGTCGAAGTCGCGGCGCGTCCACTGCTCGATGATCCCCGGCTTGCCGTTCGGCTCCTTCATCAGCAGGAACGCCGCCAGGTAGAGGAACAGCCCGATGCCGGAGCCGAGCAGGAGCATGACGAAGCCCACACGGAACACCACGGGATCGATGCCGGTGTGCCGCCCGAGACCGGCGCAGACTCCCATGAGGAAGCGCCCCTCGCTGCTACGTCGCAGCGCCCGGGGCGGGGCGTCCGGTTGTCTGGGTGGAGCTTCTGTCATGGAACCATCGTGGACCCACGCGCTGGGTGCCCGCATCCGGGACACCCCTGACCCGACCCGGGGGTTGTTCCCTGATGCCCGCAGTGCCCCCGACATGTGACTATGGCCATGTTATGGCTGACCAGAAGACTCTCGCCGAGCCGACCGGCGACGCGCCCTACCGGCGCATGATGCGCCCCATGGAGGGCCGCCTGCTCGGCGGTGTCGCCCAGGGGCTGGCGGCGCAGCTCTCGCTCGATCCCGTGGTGATCAGGCTGATGTTCGTGCTGCTCAGCGTGGTCGACGGGATCGGCATGGTGGCGTACGCGGTGCTGTGGATGGTCACGCCGCGGCAGCCGTACGAGGGGCAGCCGCCGCAGCGGGACTGGAGCCAGCTCGCGGCCTTCAGCGCGATCGGGGTGGCGCTGTTCGCGTTCGGCTGGCTCACGGGGGCCTCCAAGGGCGGGATCGCCATGTTGCCGTTCGCCGTCGGCGGCATCGGCGCGTTGATCCTCTGGCAGCAGGCCGACCCGGAACGCCGCAAGAACTGGGTTCGCGGGGCGACCACGAGCATCAGGAAGAACCGGGTCCGCACGCTGCTCGGGGTGGCCCTCGTGGTGGTCGGCGCGGCCGGCTTCCTGTACGCCCAGGGCGAGCTCGCACAGGCCAGGCCCGGGCTGCTGTTCACCGTCGTGGTCGTCGGCGGTCTGGCGGTCATCGCCGCGCCCTGGCTCGCCGGTCTGTGGAAAGAGTTGCAGCTGGAGCGGCGCGAGCGCATCAGGCAGGAGGAGCGGGCCGAGGTGGCCGCCATGGTGCACGACTCGGTGCTGCACACGCTCACGCTCATCCAGCGCGTCGCCCACGACCCGCGCGAGGTCACCAGGCTGGCCCGCTCCCAGGAGCGCGAGCTGCGCAACTGGCTCTACCAGCCCGCCCAGGACGCCGACGCCACGGTGGCGGCGGCCGTACGCAGGATCGCGGCCGAGGAGGAGGACGCGCACGGGGTGCCCATCGAGGTCGTCTGCGTCGGGGACACCGCCCTCGACCCGGCGGGCAAGCTGGCCGCCACGCTCAAGGCGGCCCGGCAGGCGATGGTCAACGCGGCTAAATACTCTGAGAGTCCGTCTATTTCCGTCTATGCGGAAGTGGAGGGTGAAGAGGTCACGATTTTCGTGAAGGATCGGGGTAAGGGCTTCGACCTCGAGGCGGTGCCGCTCGACAGGATGGGCATCAGGGAGTCCATCATCGGGAGAATGGAGCGCCACGGGGGAGTGGCCAGGGTGCGTACCTCGGTTGGCGAGGGCACGGAAGTGATGTTGACGATGAAGGTGGAGAAGGCATGACGCGCGTGTTGATCGTCGACGATCACCGGCTGTTCCGTTCCGGCGTGCGCGCGGAGCTGGGCGACTCGATCGAGGTGGTCGGCGAGGCCGAGGACGTGGAGACGGCCGTCAAGGCGATCGCCGAGCACAAGCCCGACGTGGTCCTGCTGGACGTGCACATGCCTGGGGGCGGGGGCCAGGAGGTGCTGCGCCGGGTGCTGGGCGCGGGCTCCCAGGTGCGCTTCCTCGCCCTGTCGGTCTCGGACGCCGCCGAGGACGTCATCGGCGTGATCCGGGGCGGTGCCCGGGGCTACGTGACCAAGAACATCAGCGGCAAGGAGCTCACGGACGCCATCCGGCGGGTGGCCGAGGGCGACGCGGTCTTCTCGCCGCGACTGGCGGGCTTCGTCCTGGACGCGTTCGCCTCGTCGGAGGCGCCGTCCATCGACCCGGAGCTGGACTCGCTGACGCAGCGAGAACGCGAGGTGCTGCGGCTGATCGCGCGCGGGTACGCGTACAAGGAGATCGCCAAGGAGCTCTTCATCTCGGTCAAGACCGTGGAGACCCATGTCTCGTCGGTCCTGCGCAAGCTCCAGCTCTCCAACCGCCACGAACTCTCCCGCTGGGCCACCGCCCGCCGCCTGGTCTGACCCGCGCTTCCCCTCTGGATAGTTGGTCACTCGTGCGTGGTTGGACCGTTATGGGATAGTTATCGCTGATCCGCCCACAAATCTCCCGTCTCAGTTGTCACACAGGAAGGAGAAAAACACATAGTCCAGGAGTACCCCCTTGAAACGCGTCCCCCGGATGCTGCCGGCCCTGGTCGCATTGGCCGCCCTGACGGCCTGTGCGGCGGAAAGCGCCCACGTCCCGCAAGCGCAGGCCCCGGTGGTGAAGGCCGTCAGCGCGGCAGGCGTCACAGCGCCGGCGAAGAAGGTCAAGCTTGATATAGCTGACATAACCCCGATGGGGGAGAAGTCCGAGAAGGTGGGCGTCGGCTTCCCGATCATCGTCACGTTCGACCGCGACGTCGAAGACAAGGCGGCCGTGGAGGCGCTGCTGGAGGTGCAGGCGGACAAGCCGGCCGAGGGCGCCTGGCGCTGGGTGTCGGCGCGCAAGGTCATCTACCGTACGAAGACGTACTGGAAGCCCCACCAGAAGGTGCTCTTCACCGCCCGCCTGTCGCAGCTCCCCGGCAACACCGGCGCCAAGGACGTCTCCCGCCGCTTCGCCGTGGGCACGCAGAACATCTCCGTGGTCCACACCCGCAAGCACCAGATGAGGGTGTACCGCGACGGCAAACTGGCCAAGAAGATCCCGATCAGCGCAGGCAGGGGCGGGCTGATCAGGAACGGCGTGGACGTCTACCTCACCACCAGCGGCGTTCACCTCACCATGGGCAAGAAGGCCGTGGAGACCATGACCTCCTCCTGGATGGGCGTGACGGACCCGAAGGACCCGCGCTACTACAAGGAGCAGATCCCATGGGCGGTCCGCATCTCCGACAGCGGTGAGTACGTCCACCAGAGCGCCGGCTACTACCACTTCCTCGGCCGCTCCAACCAGAGCCACGGCTGCGTACGCGCCACTCCCGCCGGGGCCAAGTGGTTCTACGGCATCGCCCAGCGCGGCGACGTCGTCAAGATCACCGGTACGAAGCGCAAGCTGCAGTGGAACAACGGCTGGAGCTACTGGCAGCTCAACTGGACCCAGTGGAAGAAGGGCAGCGCCCTGAAGAGCTGAACTTCCCCGAGCCCCGCCCTCCACCGGGGGCGGGGCTCGGCGCGTCAGAGCTTCTCGAGCGGGGCGTACGCCAGCAGCAGCGTCTTCTCCCCGCCCCCGCCAAAGTCGATCTTCACCTTGGTCTTCTCCGCCACCCCGTCCACGGACACCACCGTGCCCAGGCCGAACGCGTCGTGCGTCACCCGGTCACCGGGCGCGAGCGAGGGCACCTTGCGCCCACCGCTCTTGGCCGGCGCGGGGCGGGCGGCGGGCTCCCGGCGGGTGGCCGCGCTCCAGGCGGACTTCTCCGGGTCCGTACGCCAGTCGATGAGCTGCCCCGGCACCTCGTTCACGAACCGCGAGGCCGGGTTGAACGACGGCGCTCCCCAGGAGCTGCGCACGGCCGCACGCGTGAGGTAGAGCCGCTTCTGCGCCCGGGTGATCCCGACATATGCCAGCCGCCGCTCCTCCTCCAGCTCCTTGGGCTCCCCGAGCGACCGGATGTGCGGGAACACCCCGTCCTCCATGGCCGTCAGGAAGACGACCGGGAACTCCAGCCCCTTGGCCGTGTGCAGGGTCATCAGGGTGACGACCCCCTGTCCGCCGTCCGCCTCGGGGATCTGGTCGGCATCGGCCACGAGCGACACCTGCTCAAGGAACTCCACCAGCGTGCCCTCCGGATTGGCCTCCTCGAACTCGGAGGCGACGGAGATGAGCTCGTTGAGGTTTTCCAGACGCGACTCGTCCTGCGGATCCTCGGAGGCCTCCAGCTCGGCGCGGTAGCCGGTGGCCACCAGCACCTCCTCGGCCAGCGCCGACGGGGGCATGCCCTCGGCCTTGGCGATGAGCTCCTCGAGCATCGCGACGAACTCGCGTACCGCGTTGAGCGAGCGCGTGGCCATCCCGTACGCCTCGTCGGCGCGGCGCAGCGCGTCCCAGAACGAGATGCGCTCGCGCGACGACAGCGCCTCGATCGTCGCCTCGGCACGCTCGCCGATGCCGCGCTTGGGCACGTTGAGGATGCGCCGCAGCGACACCACGTCAGCGGGGTTGGCGAGCACGCGCAGGTAGGCCAGCAGGTCCTTGACCTCCTTGCGCTCGTAGAAGCGCACGCCCCCGACCACCTTGTACGGCAGGCCGGTGCGGATGAAGATCTCCTCGAACACCCGGGAGGCGGCGTTGGTGCGGTAGAAGACGGCGACCTCGCCCGGCTTGACGTCCTCCTCGTCGCTGAGCCGATCGACCTCCTGGGCCACGAACATGGCCTCGTCGTGCTCGTTGTCGGCGACGTAGCCGACGATCTTGGGCCCGTCGCCCTGGTCGGACCAGAGGTTCTTGGGCTTGCGCGACTCGTTGCGGGCGATGACCGCGTTGGCGGCGGCCAGGATGTTCTGGGTCGAGCGGTAGTTCTGCTCCAGCAGGATCGTCCGCGCATCCGGATAGTCGCGCTCGAACTCCAGGATGTTGCGGATCGTCGCACCGCGGAAGGCGTAAATGGACTGGTCGGCGTCGCCCACCACGCACAGCTCGGACATGTCGGCGCCCGGCCGGACCAGCTCGCCGTCGGTCGTGCGCAGCTCGGGATGCCCGACCAGCTCCCTGATCAGGATGTATTGGGCGTGGTTGGTGTCCTGGTATTCGTCCACCAGCACATGCCTGAACCGCATCCGGTAGTGCTCGGCCACCTCGGGGAAGAGCTGGAACAACGTCACCGTGTTCATGATGATGTCGTCGAAGTCCATCGCGCCGGCCTCGGTCAGCTTGAGCTGATAGGCCTTGTACGCCTGCGCGAGCGTCTTCTCCAGATGCGAGCCCGCCTTGTCGAGCGCGGTCTCGTAGTCGATCAGCTCGTTCTTGAAGTTGCTGACCTGGGCCGAGAACGAGCGCGGCGGGTAGCGCTTCGGATCGAGCTCCATCTCCCTGCAGACCATCGCCATGAGCCGCTGCGAGTCGGCCTGGTCGTAGATCGAGAAGCTCGACGGGAACCCCAGCCGCTTGGCCTCCCGCCGCAGGATGCGCATGCAGGCACTGTGGAAGGTCATCACCCACATCGCCTTGGACCGCGGGCCGACCAGCTTGTCGATGCGCTCCTTCATCTCACGGGCGGCCTTGTTGGTGAACGTGATCGCCAGGATCTCGCCCGGATGCACATTGCGCTCGGCCAGCAGGTACGCGATGCGATGCGTGAGCACCCGCGTCTTCCCGGATCCCGCCCCCGCCACGATGAGCAGCGGACTGCCATGATGGATCACGGCCTCGCGCTGCTGCGGGTTGAGGCCGTCGAGCAGGGGGTGGTCTACAGAGACTTGGGTGGGCACCTACCTAGGTTAAGACGCCCCACCGACAATCGTTGACCGGAATGCCATCAGAGGGGCGCGCGGTTGTCCTTCGTAGAACATCAGAAAGGGGAGCCATGCTGCCGGAAGCCGAGATCAACAGGGTCCTTGTGGTGACGGCCCACCCAGATGACGTCGATTTCGGAGCGGCGGGCAGCGTGGCGCTGTTCGTCGACAAGGGCGTCGAGGTCACATACCTGCTGGTCACGGACGGAGATGCGGGCGGCAACGAACGCACCCTGGACAACTCCGGCATGGCCGAGCTCCGCAGGACCGAGCAGCGCACCGCAGCCAAGGCGGTCGGCGTCACGGACGTGCGCTTCCTCGGCTACTCGGACGGGCAGGTGGTGCCCTCGCTGGAGCTCAGGCGCGACATCTCCCGTGTCATCCGCCAGGTCAGGCCGGACCTGGTCATCACCCACCATCCGGATCGCAACTACCACCACGTCGCCCCCAGCCACCCCGACCACCGGGCGGTGGGCGGCTCCGCCCTGGACGCCGTCTACCCGGACGCCCGCAACCCCTACGCCTTCCCCGAGCTGCTCAAGGACGAGGGCCTGGAGGCGTGGACCGTACGCGAGGTGTGGCTCAACGGCGGCTCGACCCCCAACCACTGGGTGGACATCACCGAGGCCATGGACCGCAAGCTCGCGGCCTTGCAGTCACATGTGAGCCAGATCGCCCACGTGGAGGGCTTCGTCGACTTCGTCAAGACCCGCTTCGCCACCTGGGCCGAACAGGCCGGCTTCCCCGCCGGTCACTACGCGGAGGCGTTCCAGGTCGTCCCGACGGCTTGAGCTCTGCCTAGGGGGTCGAGCCTGGCGGCACGACCCAGAGCGACGGCTGCCCGGTGGCTTCGGAGATGATGTCGAAGCCGCGGTCGTAATGCAGGATCGTCGCCCCGTGCACCTGCGCACAGGCGGCGATCAGCAGATCGTTCGGCCCGACGGCTCGGTGGTGCGACTTGCGGGCGAGCATCGCCTGAACGTCCAGCGCCCAGACGGCCACCTCCGTAGCCGATCAGGGCAGCCCTACTCTCGCTTGGCGGCGATCCGGGCGAAGAGGTAGCCGAGGGAGTTGGTGGCGAAGTGCAGCATGGCCGGGGTCAGGAGGCCGCCGTGGCGGCGCAGCTCGCAGAACAGCACCCCGGCCGCCGCCGTGGACACCACGCTCCCCGCCACCACCCGTGCGGTGTCGAGGTGGGTGGGGGACTCGCCGGCCGTCAGGGCGCCGAGTGCGGGGTTGGCGCGGGCCATGTCGATGGCCGGGAGTATGTGCCACAGGCCGAACAGTGCCGAGGAGATCGCCGTGGCGGCGACCGTGCCGCGGCGCTGGCGCAGCATGGCGTGAAGGGCGCCTCTGAAGCCCACCTCCTCCAGCAGGACGGTGCCCAACGGGACCTGGAGCAGGGCCTCCTCCAGGGCGCGGGCGTGCGATAGCGACAGGGCGCGCTCGTCGTGGAAGAGCGGCCGGGTGCGGGGATTCGCGATGCCGACGGTGTAAACGGCCGCCACCGCCGCCGCTAAGGCGCCTCCCGCCACGGCGCCCCGGCGGCCGTGCTCGAACCCCAGCTCCTGCCACGACAGGCCGGACCGGCGAGCCATCGCGACCAGGGCGGCGGTCGCGGCGGCCGACGTCAGGGGCGCCAGGCGGGGGGCGACCTTGTTGTTCATGATGTTGGCCGCGGTGAGCACGGCGATCGAGCGGAGCAACACCCTTGCAGGCTACGTCGCGCCCCTGCTCTGCGAGGAGCGGCGCCGTCCGGCACGGGGCGGGGCGCGGCAATGCACGCCGGCAGCGCGCCCCCGGTCGCGGGTGGTTTGCGGCATGCACATCCGCCGTGAGCCGCCTGAGAAGGAGGCCCCGCCGGCGATGTGCCCGTCGTCGCGGAAGTCGGGCGCCGGCGAGACGTCTACGCGTTCGGTCGCTCGGGCGGGGCGCTACGAAGCGGCGGGGCGGCGCCAGCCGGTGGGGAAGCGGGTGCGGCGGCGCTCCTCCGGGGTGAGGCCGCCCCAGATGCCCTCCGACTCGCCCGCGCGTAACGCGTACGAGCGGCACTCCTCGATGACCTGGCAGCGCGCGCACACCGCCTTGGCGCGGGCCTCCTGCAAGGGGGTGGGGGCGAGCGGGAAGAAGAGGTCAGGGTCGCTGGACCTGCACGCACCCCTGCGCAGCCAGCCGATCTCCGCCAAAGGCATGGGTCAAAGGTAGAGCGTGGTCATGATCAGACACATCATCCTCTGGGTTGACCCAGGCATACATCCCCGAGTCTGATCCGTGCGCAGGCGTGTACATCCCCGGAAGTCTCAGCCGGCATGGTCAGCAGGCGCCCACTCCGTCACTCCAGCCCGTCGCGAACGACGCCTGGCGCTGCTCCGCCGTCCCATGCGCAGCCGGGTTCAGCCAGTCGTCCGTCGGGTCGCCGGCGGCCTCCAGGCTCAGGAGCAACTCGTCCTCGTCACCTGACTGTGCCTGGAGCGCCCCCGAGCCGACCAGGGACGAGAGGGTGCCGCCCGCGTAACAGTCGGCCTGGAGCTCCATTTGTACGTTCAGCTCGAAGTCGGTCTGGAGCTGCGCCTGCACGGCATGCCCGAACTCATGCGGAATGATCACATAGACCGACCCGTCGCCCATTTCGTTCCAGAGCGCCTCCATCCAATCCTGGTCGTAGGCGATGAAGTGGCCGACCGGGCAGTAGAAGGCGTTGTTCGAAACGGCCGGCTCGCCGCCGCAGCGGGGGCCGGAGTTCCCGGAATAGGGGACAAAGTCGGTGATAGGTCGATAAGTCTGGTTGAGCTGCTGGAAGTACTGCTTCCAGAACGCCTCCGTCAGCGTACGCGCGGTCCGCACGTCGTCCTCGAACGAGTCGGCCCCCTGCGCGTCCATGGACCGCGGCCGCACCAGGCCACAGCCGCCGAGCAACAGGACCAGGCCGATGATCAGGATGCGTTTCACGAGCGTCACACGTCCCAATTGTGCACGGGCTCATTGCTGTGCATCCGCTCGATGTAGCCAAGGGTCATGGATCGCAACGCCTCATGCCGATCTCCCCCGTGCGCGCGTACGCGTGCCACCTGCCAGCTCGCCCCCGTACGACCCGTCAGGCAGCGGCCCTCGATGATGCCGAGCAGCCGGTCGGCGACGGGGCCGTGCACGCCCCACTCGGCCAGCCCATCGCGTGCCATCGGCAGCAGGCGGCGCAAGATCAGCTCGGCCGCGGGCACCTCTCCCATCCCCGGCCAGTAGAGCCGCGCGTCCAGCCCGTGCCGGGCCGCCGCGCTGAGATTGTCCTCCGCCGCCCGGAACGACATCTGGCTCCAGATCGGCCGTTCGGCGTACGGCAGCACGCGCATCAGCCCGTAGTAGAACGCGGCGTTGGCCGCGATGTCGGCCACGGAAGGCCCGGCAGGCAGCACGCGGTTCTCCACGCGCAGGTGCGGCACCCCCTCCACCACCGCGTACACCGGCCGATTCCACCGGTAGATCGTGCCGTTGTGCAGGGTCAGCTCGTGGAGCTGCGGGATGCGTCCCTGTTCGAGCTCGGTACGCGGGTCCTCGTCCTCGCAGAGCGGCAGCAGGGCGGGGTAGTAGCTGACGTTCTCCTCGAAGAGGTCGAAGACACTCGTGATCCACCGCTCCCCGAACCACACCCTGGGCCGCACGCCCTGCGCCTTCAGCTCGGCCGGCCGCGTGTCCGTGGCCTGCTCGAACAGGGCGATCCTGGTCTCGCGGTGCAGCTCCTTGCCGAACAGGTAAGGGGAGTTGGCCGCCACCGCGATCTGAGGCCCCGCGATGGCCTGGGCGGCGTTCCAGTGCGCGGCGAACGCCTCAGGGCTGACCTGCAGGTGCAGCTGCACGCTGGTGCACGCGGCCTCGGGAGCGACGCTGTCGGCGTGCGTGTCCAGGCGTTCGACACCTTCGATGGCCAGGTGCAGGTCCTCCCCGCGGGCCGCGAAGATCTGCTCGTTGAGCAGGCGGTAGCGGGGGTTCGCGGAGAGCGTGCCCTCGCCGATGTCCTGCTCGCGCAGCGTGGGCAGGATGCCGATCAGGACCAGGTGGCCGTTCTGGGAGCGGGCGCGCTCCTCGGCGTGGTTGAGCCGCGCCCTGACGTCCTCCTCCAGGCGCAAGGCGCCGTCGCCGCCCAGCTCCTGGGGTTCGATGTTGATCTCGATGTTGAACTGTCCCAGCTCCGTCGCCCAGTCCGGCTGCTCGATGGCGGCCAGCACCTGGGCGTTGCGCATGGCGGCCTCGCCGTACGCGTCCACGATGTTGAGCTCGATCTCCAGCCCGGCGAGGGGCCGTTCGTCCTCGAAGCGGGATTCGCGGAGCATCTGGGCGAAGACGTCGAGACATCGACGCACCTTTTCCCGATATTTCCGGCGGTCGTCCCGGCTGAAGACGACGACTGGCACGTCCCTGCCCATAACAGGAAATGTCGCACGCCAGCGCCGACAAGACCAGCCCGGACCCGCCCAATGGAAAGCCCCGCGTGGCGAAAGAACCACGCGGGGCTTTCCAAACTCAAGCGATCAACGAGCCTGCATGATCTCGCGCATGAGCCGGGCGGTCTCGGAGGGGGTCTTGCCGACGCGGACGCCGACCTTCTCCAGAGCCTCCTTCTTGGCCTGGGCGGTGCCCGCGGAGCCCGACACGATCGCGCCCGCGTGCCCCATCGTCTTGCCCTCCGGCGCGGTGAAGCCCGCGACGTAGGCCACGACCGGCTTGGTGACGTGCTGCTCGATGTACGCGGCAGCCCGCTCCTCGGCGTCGCCGCCGATCTCGCCGATCATCACGATCGCGTCCGTGCCCGGGTCCTCCTGGAACGCCTGGAGCGCGTCGATGTGCGTCGTGCCGATGACGGGGTCGCCACCGATGCCGACCGCGGTCGAGAAGCCGAAGTCACGCAGCTCGTACATCAGCTGGTACGTGAGCGTGCCCGACTTCGAGACAAGGCCGATGCGGCCGGCGGTGGTGATGTCGGCCGGGATGATGCCCGCGTTGGAGGCGCCGGGGGAGGCGATGCCGGGGCAGTTGGGGCCGATGATGCGAGTCTTGTTGCCCTTGGCGACGGCGTAGGCCCAGAACTCGGTCGAGTCGTGCACCGGCACGCCCTCGGTGATCACCACGCAGAGCGGGATCTCCGCGTCGATGGCCTCCTTGACCGCGTCCTTGGTGAACGCCGGCGGCACGAAGACGACCGACACGTCCGCGCCGGTCTTCTCCATGGCCTCCTTGACCGTGCCGAACACGGGCAGGCCCTCGTGCGTGATGCCGGCCTTGCGGGCGTTGACGCCGCCGACGACGCGGGCGCCGGAGGCGAGCATGCGGCGGGTGTGCTTGGTGCCCTCACCACCGGTCATGCCCTGAACGATGATCTTGCTGTTCTCAGTCAACCAGATGGCCATGGGTCATGCACCTACCGCAGCGAGCTCGGCGGCCCGCTTGGCCGCGTCGTCCATCGTGTCTACCAGCTCGACCCGCGGGAGCGCGGCGTCGGCCAGGATCTGCCGCCCGAGCTGGGCGTTGTTGCCGTCGAGGCGGACCACAAGCGGGTGGGTCACGGCCTCGCCACGGCTCTCCAGCAGCTTGAACGCCGAGACGATGCCGTTGGCGACGGCGTCGCAGGCGGTGATGCCGCCGAAGACGTTCACGAAGATCGACTTGACGCTCGGGTCGGAGAGGATGATCTCCAGGCCGGCGGCCATGACCTCGGCCGAGGCGCCACCGCCGATGTCGAGGAAGTTGGCGGGGGACGGCTTGCCGGGGAACTCCTCGCCCGCGTAGGCCACCACGTCGAGCGTGGACATGACCAGGCCCGCGCCGTTGCCGATGATGCCGACGTTGCCGTCGAGCTTGACGTAGTTGAGGTCCTTCTCCTTGGCCTTGGCCTCGAGCGGGTCCTCGGCCGCCTTGTCGGCGAGCGCCTCGTGGTCGGCCTGGCGGAAGGTGGCGTTGTCGTCGAGCGTGACCTTGCCGTCGAGGGCCTTCACCTGGCCGTCGGCCGACAGGATCATGGGGTTGACCTCGACGAGCGTGGCGTCCTCGTCGACGAAGCAGCACCAGAGCTTCTCGATGAGCTCGGCGGCGCCGTCGAGCGCCTTCTCCGGCAGGCCGCCGGCCACCGCGATCTCACGGGCCTTGGCGCGGTCGATGCCCGTCAGCGCGGAGACCGGCACCTTGGCGACCTTCTCGGGTGAGGTGTGAGCGACCTCTTCGATGTCCATGCCGCCCGCGGCGGAGCAGATGGCGAGGAACGTACGGTTCGCGCGGTCGAGCAGGAAGGAGAAGTAGTACTCCTCCGCGATCGCGCTGGCCTCCTCCACGAGCACCTTGTGGACCGTGTGGCCCTTGATGTCCATGCCGAGGATGGCGTCGGCCTTGGTGACCGCGTCGGCGGCGTCGTCGGCCACCTTCACACCGCCGGCCTTGCCTCGGCCGCCGGTCTTGACCTGGGCCTTGACAACAACGCGGCCGGTCAGCTCCTCGGCGGCCGACCGCACCTCCTCCACGTTGTGTGCGACGATGCCGCGTGGCACCGGGATGCCGTAGTCGGCGAAGAGCTCCTTCGCCTGATGTTCGAACAGGTCCACGAGGGTCCGTCCTCTTCCCTTGGTCGCTCACCCTCTGTCGGGTTTGCGCCCTGCTTTTCCGACTGATGTTCGACGCCCCGGGCAACCCGTGCGTGCCGGGCGTTTCCGCCAGTGAAGCCTAGCCCGAAGCTTGACCTACCCAGGTCATCGGGGCATGGTTCTCCCGCTGTGTGACGCTGATCTCACTTCTCCAGGACACCCTCTGCACGAAAAGTGCACCGTTTTGGCGGCCTGTACCCCGCGTCCCGATATATGTTCGTGATCTTCTATTGGCAGGATTCTGCTCCCTCTCCTTTTGAATCCGAAGGAAACGTATGAAGCGAATTCTCGCGGGCCTGGCGTTAACCACGGCCGCAGCGCTCGTGGCCGCGACGCCTGCCGCGCAGGCCGCGCCGGTGGATCCGGTGAAGGCGCTGAAGAAGCAGTTCGTCCCGGGGCACGGGGTAAGGATCTCCGAGAAGACCCGGCTCACCGTGAACGGTAAGAGCACCGGGGCCACCACGCGGACGTCTGGAACGTTCGAGTTCGGCAAAACGGGCGTCGTCGCGTCCGATGTCAAGAACCACGCCACCGGCAGCGACAAGTCCCTGGCGGGCCTGTTCGCGCCCCCGCGCACCATCACGGTCGGCGGCCACACCTATCTCCAGGGCGGTCCGTTCAGCGAGGACCTGCCCGAGGGCAAGACGTGGGTGCGCTACCCGGGTCAGGCCTCCGGCGGCACCTACAACCAGGTCATCGACATCTTCGATCCCAAGGTGCTGAAGGCGATCGTCTCCCGCGCCAAGAGCTTCAAGGGCGGCACGTACAAGGGGGCCATGACCTACCAGGACCTGGCCAAGGTGTACGGGGAGAAGCTCAGCGGCCCGCTCGGCAAGATCAAGATCGACTACGCGCTGAAGGTCAACTCCAAGGGCCTGGCCACCCAGCTGACGTCGGGCTGGACCATGGACCTCGGCGTCCTGGGCAAGACCCGCTCCGTCACCGAGACCCGGTACACCGGGTGGGGATCCAGGGTCAAGATCAAGGCTCCGGACAAGGACCTGTGGATCGACGTCGCGGACCTCAGCGAGGACAGCCAGATCCCGCAGGAGATCCCGGACAACGCCCTCAACTCGCTCGCCAACTAGCTCGTCCGGCCTCCTCTCGCTTCGTGGGGGGCGGGAGGGGGCCTTCTTGGGGACACAAGGTCATCCCGAACGAGGCGCTCGCCTCAGGTGGTCGCGCCGGGCGGGCATCGAGCGCATGTAGGCCCGTCGGATTTGGCGCACAGCCGGCACACGTGCCTTCCGGGCGTCCCGGCGCGTGGCCGTCGGCGGTCTCCATCGGCATCTCGCAGCTGTCGCTCGTCCTCTCTGAGCAGCCCGCGGAGCAACCCGTGGTGAGGCCGCGGCGAAGGACGCCCGCCCTTCGTCCGTGACCCGGACGAACACCCGCCGCCGGTAGCGCTCGTCCCTGATCCTGGCCGCCAGGCCGCGTTCCCCGACCCGGTTGACGAGTTCGATGGTCGCGGCCTTGGACAGTTGGAGGTGCTCGGCCGGCTCGCGCAAGGTGAGTGGCCCGGCGGTCTGCAGGTGGCCGAGCGCGGCGTGCATCCTGGCGGTGGGTCGTACTCCGGCGACCGATGCCGGTCTAGCCGAGCCGGGACTCCCGGATGCCTGCCCATTCGAGCGAGTGCCTGATGCCCTCCTCGATGGAGTGGCTCGCCCGCCAGTCCAGCAGGTGGTGGGCCAGGTCGCTGCGGGTGTAGGCGCCGGCCACGTCGCCGGGGCGCGGGGGCGCCTCGACGACCTCGATCGGCCGGTCGACGACGCGGTTGAACGCCTCGGCCAGCTCCCGGACGGTGGTGCCCGCGCCGGTGCCCAGGTTGATCACGTCGGCCTCCAGCGCGTCGAACCGGCGCAGGGCCGCCACGTGGGCGGTGGCCAGGTCCCAGACGTGGACGTAGTCGCGGATGCCTGTGCCGTCCCTGGTCGGATAGTTCGTGCCGGTGATCTGGAAGGGCACGCCGTCCTCGTACGCCTCGATCATCTTGCCCAGGGCGTGGCTGGGGCGGCGCAGCTGCAGGCCGGTGCGCATCTGGGGGTCGGCGCCGATCGGGTTGAAGTAGCGCAGGGAGAGGATCTTGATCGGGTGGCCGGCGGCGATGTCGGCGAACATGGCCTCGCACACCGCCTTGGTCCGCGCGTAAGGGCTCTGCGGGTCGAGCGGGGACTCCTCGTTCACGGTGTGGTCGTCGCCCGTGCGGTAGATGGACGCGGAGGAGCTGAAGATCATCCGGGTGCGGCCGTTGCGGAGCAGGTGATCGACGAACTCGAGGCTTTTGGCGACGTTCGCGCGGTAGTAGCCGATGGGGTCGGCCACGGAGTCCGGCACGACGATGAGCGCGGCGCAGTGAACGACAGCCTCAATATCCGGATTTTCGGAAAATATCTTGTCAATCAGTGGGCCGTCGCTGATATCCCCCTCATAGAACACCCGCCCCTGAGCGAACTCCCGCCTACCCGTGACGAGGCTGTCCAGAATGACGGGCTCGATCCCGGCGTCGAGACACGCGGACGCGACGGTGCTCCCGATATATCCGGCCCCACCAGTAACCAATACACGCATCCCAGCTCCCTAGCGTCGGCCAGTTTTTGGAACCCATCATCTTGTACGGCGGAGCGCGGTGGGCGCCACCCGCCGCACCTGACCGGCCACCGTGACAACGCGCTCTGGGCCCCCCTCGCGCGGCGACCGGACCCCGTGGGGCCGCCCCCGTACCCCTGCGCCGGGAGGCTCGCGGGTTCACAAAGTGGGCAAGGGGCGGCGCGTCAACCAAGCGCTGGTCGGGAAACCTTGAGAAAATCGCCTACTGTGACGGCGATTCTCGACCAGTTGCGCACTGCCCCCCGGTCGGTGCTCGGCAAGCTCCCCGGGGTCTCGGGCGACGACGACGAGACCAGGCGGCCGCTACCCGTGTCGGGGATGCTGGCCGCCGCATGCACGCTGGGCGTCGGGCTGGCCGCACTCACCACGCTCACCCTCGTCGGCTGGATCGCCGCGCCGCGCGGCACGCTGGGTTCTGGGCTGCCGGGCGTGTTCCGCACCGCGGCCCAGCTCTGGCTGGTCGCGCACCACGCCGGGTTCGCCATACCCGGCGGGCGGGTCGGGCTGCTGCCCCTGGGGCTGACGATCCTGCCCGCCGTGCTGCTCTATCGCGCCGGCCGGTGGATGGCGCGCGATGCGGACCTGCGGCTGCGACTGCCTGCGCGGCTGCCGAAGAACAGCCCGAAGGAGCAGGCCGGAGCCCGCCGGCGGGCCCAGCTGGTCCTGGTGGTGCAGGCCGGGGTGTCGCTGGCGGCCCCGTACGCGCTGCTCGCGGGGTTGATCGCGCTCGCGGCGAGCAACGAGATCACCCAGCCGTACATCGGCGAGGCGCTGCTCAGCCACTTCGCGCTGGCGTTCGTCGCGGGGGCGTTGGCGACGGCGCGGATGATCGGCCCCTGGCGGGTGATGCTGCGGCTGTTGCCCGAGCGGGTACGCGCGCTCACCGTCGGAACGGCGGTCGCCACGGCCGTGTTGCTCGTGGCCGGGCTCGCGCTGGTGCTGGTCGCCGTCGTGCTGAACTTCGGGCAGGTCAAGGAGCTGTCCGACGTGCTGTCGCCCGGGTTCGTGGGCGGCGTGCTGCTGTTGCTGCTGCAACTGCTCTACCTGCTGAACGCCGTCATCTGGGCCTCCTCCTACATCGCCGGGCCCGGGTTCGCGATCGGCGCCGACACCCTGGTCGCGCCCACCGGGGTGCAGCTCGGCACGGTGCCGAGCCTGCCGCTGCTGGGGGCGTTGCCGGAGAGCGGGCCCGTGCCGGCGTGGATGATGGCGGTGATCGCGCTGCCGTTCGCGGCGGGGGCCGTGGCCGGGGTGATGGTGGCCAGGATCTCGCCGTCGCCGTCCTATGAGGCCGCGCCGCTCTGGGGGTTCCTCAGCGGGGTCGTCACCGGGCTCGTGGCGGGAGGGCTGGCGGCGCTGTCCGGCGGGCCCATCGGCGGCGGCCGGCTGGCCGCGGTGGGGCCCTCGCCCTGGGAGGTGGCGCTGTCGGTGGCGCTCGAGGTCGGCGTGGCCGCGGGCATCTCCGCCGGGGTGACCAACCTGCTGCTGCTCAACAAGCGTGCTCGCGCGCCGCTCGACAAGGCGGCCGCTCCGGTGCGCAAGGCCGGGGCCGCCATCGCGAAGGCGGCGAGCAAGGTGGGGCTGGCGGAGTCCGACCCGCGCCCGTTGCCCGGCCACTGGATGGACGCCACCGAGGCCGACACCCAGGAGATCCCGGTCATCAGGGACGACTGGCAGGACGAGCACGCCTCGGCCGAGGCGGAGACCCTGGCCCAGGCCCGCCCGCGCCAGCCCGAGCCGACCCGCCCACCGCGCAAGGACATCGTGGACGAGTCGGACGACCGCGGCGGCCATGTGATCTACGTCGACCCGTACGCCTGGGACCGCGATTAGTCCACCCGTACGCCTGGGACCGCGATTAGTCCACCCGTACGCCTGGGACCGCGATCAGTCGACCCGTACGCCTGGGACCGCGTTCAGGCGGCACCGGCGCCGGTCACGAGCGAGGGCGGCCCCGGTCCTGTCCGGCTGGGCCGCGCCCCGGCTAGGGCTGCATGGCGCCGAGCATCTCCAGCACGTCGGCGGGGAGCTTGCGCTGGGCCGCCTCCCTGAACTGCGCGAAGCATTCGCCCTGCGCGGAAACGGTGCCCGCGCCCTTCATGCACTCCTGGTAGGCCGAGTATTCGTCCATCAGGTAGAGCTGCATCCCCGTGGCCATGGCCGACAGCGCCAGCGCGATCGACGACACGGTGATGCCGCCCACGGCGGCGCCTGTGGACCGGCCCGAGGACCTCAGCAGCGGGTAAGCCCGGATCCCGGCCATCAGCGCGAACAACGCCATGACCAGTCCGGCGAGCGGCAACATGAACGTCATGGCCAGCGCTGCGATGGACAACCAGATCGCTCGGCGGCCCGCCGAATCAGCGGGCTGCTGGCCTGCCGGTGCCTTCACCGGTGTCGACACCTGACCTCCTCTGCGTCGCCGGGCGAGGAACAGATACTCTGACAGCCCTACCCTGTTTCCTCTTTGGAGTGCGCGTGTCAAAGGCTGGGCGGCTCGTCGTCCTCGTCTCCGGCTCTGGAACCAACCTACAGGCCCTGCTGGACGCTTCGGCCGACCCGCAGTACGGCGCTCGCGTGGTCGCGGTCGGCGCGGACAGGGATGGGATCGAGGGTCTGGCCAGGGCAGAGAGGGCCCACGTCCCGACTTTTGTTGAAAAATTGGGCGACTATGCGACACGGGCGGAATGGGATGCCGCCATCGCGGCCAGGATCGCAGAGTACGAGCCTGACCTGGTGGTCTCGGCGGGCTTCATGAAAATTTTGGGTCAGCCGACCCTGAGCGCCTTTCCCGTGGTGAACACCCATCCGGCGCTGCTGCCG
Organism: Nonomuraea sp. NPDC049400; assembly: GCF_044466425.1. Taxonomy (NCBI): domain Bacteria; kingdom Bacillati; phylum Actinomycetota; class Actinomycetes; order Streptosporangiales; family Streptosporangiaceae; genus Nonomuraea; species Nonomuraea sp. NPDC049400. Next base: position 38,917 of record NZ_JBITMP010000017.1, on the reverse strand, counting down.
TCGTTCCCCGGCGCGCACGGCGTGCGGGACGCGCTGGCCCACGGGGTGAAGGTGACCGGCTGCACGGTGATGCTGGCCGACGAGGGCGTCGACAGCGGGCCGATCATCGCCCAGGAGGCGGTGCCCGTGCTCGCGGATGACGACGAGACGGTCCTGCACGAACGCATCAAGTCCGTCGAACGGCGCCTGCTCGTCGACATCGTCGGCCGGATGGTCCGCGAGGGCTGGACGGTCAGCGGACGTATCGTCCGCATCGGCTACGAAACAGGAGGGGAATCCACGTGACTCGCATCGCCATCCGGCGCGCGCTGATCGCTGTTTACGACAAGTCCGGGCTTGAGGAGCTGGCGAGGGCCCTCGAGGGCGCAGGGGTGGAGATCGTCTCGACCGGCGGCACGGCCGCCGCGATCTCGTCGTACGGGATCCCGGTGACGAAGGTCGAGCAGCTGACCGGGTTCCCGGAATGCCTGGACGGGCGGGTCAAGACGCTGCACCCGCGCGTGCACGCCGGGCTGCTGGCCGACGTCACCAAGCCGCACCACGTGGCCCAGCTGCAGGAGCTGGAGATCGACCCGTTCCAGCTCGTCGTGGTGAACCTCTACCCGTTCCAGGAGACGGTGGCCTCCGGCGCGTCCGACGAGGAGTGCGTCGAGCAGATCGACATCGGCGGTCCCGCCATGATCAGGGGCGCCGCGAAGAACCACAACACCTGCGCCGTGGTGGTCGACCCCGCTTTCTACGGCGACGTGCGCAACGCGCTGGCCGAGGGCGGCTTCACGCTGGCCGAGCGCACGCGGCTCGCGGGCCTGGCCTACGCGCACACGGCCTCGTACGACGTGGCGGTGGCCAACTGGTTCGCGCGGACGTACGAGGACGGCGAGTTCCCCGGGTTCACGGGGGCCACGTACGAGCGCAAGGCCACGCTGCGGTACGGCGAGAACCCGCACCAGCGCGCCGCCCTCTACGTGGGTGGCACGGATGGCCTGGCCAACGCCGAGCAGCTGCACGGCAAGGAGATGTCGTACAACAACTACCTCGACTCCGACGCCGCGTGGCGGGCCGCCTGGGACTTCGCCGAGCCGTGCGTGGCCATCATCAAGCACCAGAACCCATGCGGCATCGCCATCGGCACCGACGTGGCAGAGGCGCACCGCAAGGCGCACGCGTGCGACCCCGCGTCGGCGTACGGCGGCGTGATCGCCGTCAACCGCGAGGTCACGGCCGAGCTGGCCAGGCAGATCTACGACATCTTCACCGAGGTCGTCATCGCCCCGTCCTATGAGGCGGAGGCGCTGGAGGTGCTGCGGGGCAAGAAGAGCCTGCGCCTGCTGCGCTGCCCGGAGGGGCCGTCGCGGCAGAGCGAGCTCCGCGAGATCGACGGCGGGCTCCTGGCGCAGACCGTGGACAAGGTGGACGCACCCGGCGACACGGCCGCCCAGTGGGAGCTCAAGACCGGCACGCCTGCTTCGCCCGAGCAGCTCGCCGACCTGGAGTTCGCCTGGCGCGCCTGCCGCTCGGTGAAGTCGAACGCCATCCTGCTGGCCAGCGACGGGGCGACCGTGGGCGTGGGCATGGGCCAGGTCAACCGGGTGGACTCGTGCCGCCTGGCGGTCGCCAGGGCGGGGGAGCGGGCGGCTGGGGCGGTCGCGGCCTCGGACGCGTTCTTCCCGTTCGCGGACGGGGCTCAGGTGCTGATCGACGCCGGCGTACGCTTCATCGTGGAGCCAGGCGGCTCGGTCCGGGACGAACTGGTCATCGAGGCCGCCGAGCAGGCCGGAATCACCCTCTACTTCACCGGCACCCGCCACTTCTTCCACTGACCCGCCACCTTCCCCGTCAGGGCAGCCGCACTGCCCTGACCAGGGAGGTCCTCGGGTTCAGCGTGACGGAGGCGCTCGAGCCCGCCGTGACGGGGGCGTTTGGGCCGCCCGCAGTAGTTGCCGGGCCCGATACGGGCCCGCGCAGACGACGCGACACGGTCGCACCGGGCTCTGGACGCGAACACGTGTGGTTCTCAGGCGCTCACTTGACCGTATCGCTGATGGCACGAGCGGACTGGTCGGCGTGGGCCACATGGGCCCGCCGCCATCAGTTGAACAGGCTGACGATCAGGTCCATGCTGGGTGTGACCGGTGCGAGGCGGTGCCGTGGCGGTTCGATCCCCATGAGGTTGCGGACGAGGAAGTCCCACTTACGCCGGTTGACATGGTGTTCGTAGCCGATGAAGAAGTGCTCGGCGCCGGGGACCACGAGGAGTTCGACGTCCTTGTCGGCGGCGATGAGCCGTTCCGCCAGCCGCAGCGAGTGGTGGACGTGGACGACGTCGTCCACACCGCCGTGGACCAGCAGGAGCCGGCCGTCGAGTCGGTCGGCCAGCTCCACGTTCGACGAGCGAGCCCAGGCGGCCGGGTCCAGGCCGTCGTAGGCTTCGGCGAAGTGCAGGTGGAACAGGCGGGTGTCGTGGTTGCCGGATTCCGCGACGCCGACCTTGTAGACGTCGGGGAAGGCCAGCATGGCGCGGACGGCGGCGAAGCCGCCGCCGGAGTGGCCGGTGACCCCCACGCGGTCGAGGTCCATCCAGGGGCGGGTGGCGGCCAGCTGCCGCAGGGCGGCGACGTGATCGTCGATGCCGCCCGCGGCGGCGTAGTTGCCGTAGGAGGCGTCGTGAAAGGTCTTGTCCCGGCCCGGGGTGCCCCGCCCGTCGACGCCGACCACGACGAAGCCGAGCGCTGCCAGCACCTCGGCGTCCTGACCGAGGATCCCCGGGTCGAAGGCGGGCGAGACCCGGGCGGTCTGCGGGCCGGGGTAGACGTGGTCGATGACCGGGTAGCGGCAGCCGGGGTCGAAGTCGTGCGGGCGGTAGAGGATCCCGTAGATGTCGGTGACGCCGTCGGCGGCCGTGGCACGGAATCGTTCCGGAGGAGCCCAGCCGGTCGCGAGCAGCGGGATAATGTCGGCCTGCTCCAGTTCGACCAGCACCCGTCCGTCCCAGGCGCGCACGGTGGTGACCGGAGGGTGCTCGACGGTGGAGGCCGAGTCGATGAAGCAGTCCTTGCCGGGACCGACGGTGACGATGTGGTGCAGGTCATCGTCGGTGATGCGGGCGAAGCCGGTGCCGTCGAGGTTCACCCGGCACACGGACTGACGGTAGGGGTCCTCGGCGACCAGGCCGGAGGCGGAGAAGTAGGCCACACGGGCCGCCTCGTCCACGTGCAGGATGCGCTGCACCGCCCAGGTGCCCGAGGTGACCTGCCTGATCGGCGTGCCGGTGTGCCCGTCGTACAGGTAGAGATGGCCCCAGCCATCGCGCTGGGAGTACCACAGCACCTGCGAACCGCCGGACAGGACATGGATGATCGGCGCCGGCCCCGCCTGGTGCGGTTCGACGCGGGTCGGGCCGCTCTCGCTCAGCACCCTGTGCACCTGCCCGGTCGCGGGGTCGAGCCGGTTCAGGTGGAGGGCCCGCTGGTCGCGTGGCTGGCTCAGGTAGTACACGGCCGAGCCGTCCGCGGCCCACCAGGCCCAACCCGAGGCGATCGGCGACTGCAGCGGCATGGGTTCCGGGCCGGTGCGGGCCTCGACGACGTGCCCGGTCGCCGCCTCGATCACCACGAACTCCCCTTGCGACATGTGGACGTCACCGGGGTAGGCGTAGCGCTGCGTGACCGGCCGCGGGACGCCGCCGTCCGCCGGCAACGCCTCCATGACCTGGGTTCGGCGGACCTCCCGCTGGTCGGTGCGGTGGGTCAGCACGCGCGTGGAGTCAGGTGACCAGGCGAGGGCGGGCGGCAGGTGGCTGCGCAACCCGAGCTTGTTGGGCAGCACCGAAGGGGCGAACGGCGTGGCGCCGTACTCGTAGTCCTCCTGGCCGTCGGTGGTCAGGGGCCACTCACGGCCGTCGGCCACCGAACGCGCCCACAGATCGTGACCGCGCAGGAACGCAACCAGCTTGCCGTCCGGCGAGGGCACTTCGAGGAAACCGGCGCCATGGGCGGTGGCCTGGGCGGCGGGCGCACACGTGTAGGTGTCCAGGCAGCAGCTCCAGAAGGAGCCGAAAGCGAAGAACTCGACCGATTCTGCGCTCAGCTCGATGGCGGAGAACGGCAGTGCGGCCGGGTTCACCTCCTGCCCGCTGGCCGCCGCCAGCGCGGCTGCCAGGCGGTCGTGGTCGAAGGCCGGCTCGCGGGATCCTGCGGCAGGGTGGGCGAGGATGAAACGCTTGCCCTCGGGAGTGTCCACCGTGTACCAGAAACGATCCCCGTCCCACTGCGGATTGATCTTGCCGCCGCGCACCAGCGCCGCCCGGTTGTGCCGAAGCAGGCGCTCGGCCGCCTGGTACCGGGTTGTGTCCATCGTTATCACTCCACGTCACGCAACCTTAGAGAAACGATTCGTTTCGTTTTGTATGAAGGATGACATCGGGTGCGGAGTATGTCAAAACGAATCGTTTCGTTTAGGGTGGTGGGCATGACGAGAACCCCGAACCCGGACCGCCGCCGGGACGCAAGCCGCAGGGCGACCCTCGCCGCGGCCCTGGAGCTGTGCGCGGAGCGGGGATACGCGGCGGTAACCGTCGACGCCATCGCCGCCCGTGCCGGTGTCAGTAAAGCGACCATCTACCGGTGGTGGCCCGCCAAGAGCGCGATCGTCCTGGATGCGGTCGACGAGGCCGCTCCCATCCCGGAGACGTTCCCCGACACCGGCGACCTGGCGGCCGACCTGCACGCCTGGCTCAGCGGCATCCTCGGCGTCTTCCGTGACCCGCATCTCGGCCCGGCCTTCACCGGCGTGCTCGCCGAGAGTCAGCTGGACGCGAACCTCGCCCGCCAGCTGCGCGAACGGCTGATCGACCACCGGGTCGTCCAGCTCGAGCAGCGCATGGCCAATGCGCGAAGGAACGGGGAACTCGACCCCGACGCCGATCTCGACGTGGCGTTGGACGTCCTTCACTCACCCGTCTACCGGCGGCAGGTGCTGCACTACCCGCTGCCCGATGACGCCTACCTGGAAAGGCTCATCACGCTCGTGATGCGGGCCATAGGTCCCGCTCGCACCGGCTGACCCACACCTAGCCGCGTTCGGCGGCGCGCAGCCGATTCAGCAGCACCTCGTGCAGGCGCCGGCAAACGCCAGAGGCGTTCCACAGCGAGAGATCAAAGCACAACAAAGATCGTCTTCTCCGATGACGTGCACACTACCGGCCGTCCGCATGGGGCTGCCGGATACGGGTGTCGGGGAGCAGCAGGCTGGCCAGGACGGCGGTGCCGAAGACGGCGACGTTGAACCACAGCGCGGTCGCCGTCGCCGAGGTGAACCCGTCCCGGGTCAGAGAGAAGAAGACCGCACCGACGACCGCGACCCCCAGGGCAGTGCTGAGCTGAATGGCCGTGTTGACCACCCCCGAGCCGGCGCCGGCGTCGTCCGCAGGCACATTGCTGAGCGCCACGGTGGCCAGGATCGGCACGCACAGACCCATCCCGAGCCCGATGACCAGTTCGGCCGCCACCACGTGCGGCCAGGACAGGTCCGCTCCCAGCATGCTCACTGAGACGATCATCATGGCCACCCCCGCCGCCATGACCGCCGCTCCGGCGCCGACGATCAGGACGGAGACGTGCCGATGGTGGCCGGGCCCTCGAGCACGACGACCTGCGGGCGCCCCGAGTCCGCCAGTCCCAATGCCTCGTGGAGAAGATCGAGTTGCTCCCGGCGGCCGATCAGCTCCATCGCCGGCCCTCGTGCATGATGCGGTCTCCTTCTTGCGTCTCGAAACGTGGACGGGTGAGCACGGATAGGGATCTGTCTCTCGATCGGTCCGCCGGGGCCGGCCTGGTGGTCGTCATCCGAGGTCGCGCTCGTCTTTCTGGTCGGTCGGTGGGACACCACGCGTGATCGTCTCGGCGGGCGTAATACAACCATGGGCTGCCGTCCGCCGCGGGGGAGGGGGCGCGGAGAGCACCGTGACGAGATCACGCCCACGGTGGACGCCCTAGGGCCATCCCCGCGTGGGCGGGGAGCACCCCTGGACCATGCGGATATGCACGTCCACCTGCCTTTTAGCCGTTTTGGGGACGAGCATCCGTGAGATGCGGTTAGCCTGATGGCTCCCCCACCTTGCCGACCCCCACGGAGTTCCCCTTGCTCGAGCCGATCCTGCAGGCATTCGTCACCATGAACGGCATCGCCACCAGCCCCTTCGTCCTCGTGGTGCTCGCCCTCATCGGTGCCTACCTCGGCAGCCGTGTCGTTGAGATCATCCCGTTCACCCGCCGGATCATCGAGCGCCGCGAAGCCCAGGCCGCCGAGCGCGAGTAGCCACAGGCCCGCCCACGCTGGACGTCAGCGGCCGGTCCACGACCGATGGCCGGGATACGCTCGTGGCGCTGTTCCAGCAGCACACCGGCGACACCCGCCCTCCTCGACGCCTGGCGTATCCGCGCCGAGGAACTGGCCACCGGGCGGACAAGCCCGCGGCCGGGAGGCCGACCGCGGGGTCGCGATGGTCAAGGTGCCGGCGAAAGCCCCACCCCCGAAAAAGGAGCTAGTGGGCCGTAGGCGTGCGCTGCCAGGCCAACCGCGCCGCCCCCGCCAGGGCCGCGTGCACGCCCAGCGTGCTCTGGTGGACCCGTACCGCCCGGACGAACGCCAGCCCCGCCACGTCGTCCAGCATGCGCTCCAGCGGGTCGAACAGCACCTTTCCCGCTGCCGACACGCCGCCCCCGATGACCACCGTGGTGATCTCGACTGCGGCCGCCGTGGAGGCGATCATCCCGGCCAGCGCCCGCGCGCCGCGTTCGAACGCCGCCACCGCCACCGGATCGCCGGCCGCGGCGTCCCTGGCGAGTGCTCGCGCATCCGCTTTCTGCTCAGATTGGCCCGGTGCGGGCGACCAGCCGTTCTCCAGGGCCCAGCGGGCGAGGTTGGGACCGCTGGAGTAGCGCTCGACGCAACCGCGGCCGCCGCACTCGCACCGCTCGCCGTTCGGATCGATGGACATGTGGCCGACGTGTCCGGCGTTACCGGTCGGTCCCGGCAGCGGTCTGCCGTCGATCACCAGCCCGCCGCCGATCCCGGTGGACACCACGATCCCGAGCAACGAGGCACTGTCACGCCCCGCCCCCAGCCAGTGCTCTCCGAGCGCGAAGCATTGTGCGTCGCCCCCGAGCACGGTGGGCAGTCCCGTCAGCTTCCGCACCTCCTCACGCAAGGGGAAGCCGCGCCAACTGGGCATGTTCACCGGGCTCACCGTCCCGGTGGCCAGGTCCAGTGGGCCGGCGCAGCCGATCCCGACGGCTTGTGGTGGCGGGCCGTCCTCGGTCACTTCCGCGATGAGCGCCGCCAGGGCGGCCATGACGTCCGTACGTGGCGTGGGCCGCGTACCGGAACGCAACACGGAACCCTCCTCGTCCACCAATGCGGCGGCGAGCTTGGTTCCTCCGATGTCAATGGCAAGTACGTAGGTCATCAATGTTTGTGGTGGTTGTCGGGCTGGCGTGGATCGCCAGGGTGTTCAAGTCCGGGCACGAGCTCGACCTTCTTGGCGCGCATCTCGTCCAGCCAGCGCGCGAAGGCCCTCCGCCGCGCGGCATCCAACAGCGTCGTTCCGCTCCGGTCCGGATGGGACGCGGTGGTGGCTTGCTCCGCTGAGGTGGATGCGTCGCATGTGGGAGACAGGGGAGATCTTGGTGCTGACTGAAAGGCGGCTCCTCGTGCTTCCGGATGGATGGTGGCCTCCGCCGGGACAGGTGGCGATTGTGTCGCCGCTGCTCTGGCGGCGGGGGTGGCGATTGCGACGTGCCAGCCCAAGGCGTCCTGCACTGGACCGACCAGAGTGCCGTGTGGATGGCGTTGGAGCGCTTCCGCTATTGCCGCAGGTAGGGACTCGAGTGACGCCGGGCCGAGCGGGTCGAGGGCGTCGGGCGTCGCCCGGTGGGCGCTCGAGCGGTCCGGGAAGAGCCGGTGCCGGATGAGGTACTGCGGAGAGCGCTCGGCGGGGACAAAGGATCGCCACTCCGCTGGGGCTCCCACAGCGGAGGTGACGTGCTCGAACACGGCGCGGACCCACGGGTTGCCGTTGTAGGCGGCGGTGTTGATGGAGCCCAGCTCGACGGCCGCCACACCCTCGAACGGCTCGGCCTCCACCGGATCGAGCTCCAGCTCCGAGGCCACCGCTTCGCACAGCGCCTCGGTGAGGATGACCTGGGTCAGCCACCTGGCGAGTTGACGGTCTTCCGAGCTTCCGGGCACGGGCAGCGTCGCGCGGAAGGGGCCGTTGCGCAGGTCGGCGATGCGTCGCTCGAGCCGCTCGCGGGGGATCGGACGACCGTCCACCCACCCGGCCACCGCACCCACGCCGGGTGCCGAGGTCGTGCCGGTGGCAGGCGGACGCATGCGCACCGCCACCGGGCCACTCCCCAGTGGGTGTGCGTGTGTGGGTGCTGGGCCGCTTCCGAGTGGGTGTGGGTGCGGGTGGGTCGCCGGTGAGCCGGCCGTCGGTGGGCGTCCAGGGACCGTCACCGGGTCACCTCCAGGCGGATCGCCGGGCTGTACTGGCAGCGGCCGAACCACATGACCTTGGCCAGGGCCCAGGCGTGGCCGGCTGGTGCGTCCTGCGGCACCTCCACCGGGAACGACACGTCCACCGTTTCGCCCGCTGCGACCGTGAAGCCCTGGATGACCTCGGGGAGCAGGTGCCACGTCCCCCAGGGTGACGCGAGTTGGGACTCGCCGCGGATCTCGTCGGAGGTGGTGTTGGTGAGCCTCAGCACGAGAGAGGTGCTGGTGCCCGGGCGGAGGGTGAGAGCGTCGGTGAGAGGGGAGACGGACAGGCCGGTGGGGCGGGACTCGGCGGACTTGGTGCCGCGGTCGGCCCTGATGGTCGCGGACGGTGCGCCCTGGACCGGGAGTTCGGGGGTGCTGCCGAGGGCGACCGTGGTGACGTCTTCGATGAGCTGGCCGCCTACCGAGGTGCGGGCGGAGATGAAGCGCAGGCCCATGGCACGGTGGGTGCTCCCGTCGTCCGCGGGTGTGGTGGGCGGAGTCACGGTGACCGGGAAGCGGAGGTGGCCGCCTGGAGGGAGGCGGAAGGCACGTTGGGCGGGGGTGGCGGTCCAGCCTTCCGGGAGGCGGAGGGTGACCAGGCCCTCGTGGGGCTCGTCCGTCAGGTGGGAGGAGAGCACCACGTCCACGTCGAACGGCTCGCCGTCCGGCGGGGTGACCAGGCCCGGGCTGATCGTCAGGGAGATCGGCAGGTAGCCGAGCGGGGCCGGGCCCTTGTTGTGCAGCCAGTAGCGGGTGAAGACCGGCTGGGCCTGCTCTGCTGTGGGGCCGAGCTCGGGTTTGGGCTGTGGAAGCACGGTGCCGGGTTCGCCAGTGGTGTCCCGGCTGGTGGTGGCCAGGTATGTGGCGATTTCGGAGCCGGTCAGGTGGAGGGCGGGGTCCGTGACCGGGGTGCCGGGGTGTTCCAGGAGGTTGGAGTGGATGAGCGAGTGCAGGGGGAGGAGCGGGGAGCTGAGCTCTGCTGTGGAGCCCAGGCCGGTGGATTCGACCAAGCGGATCGTCACGCCTTGGCCGGGCCCGGTGGTGTGGCCGTGGGCGTGGGGGTTGCCGGTGGCCTTGAGGGTGCCCAGGAGGACGTCTCGGGCGGGGGTGAGGGTCAGGAGGGAGTGGGTTTTAGGAAGATCGCCGGGTTGGGGGGTGGTGACGGTGCGGTGGAGCAGAGGCGTGATGTGCTCCTGGGCCTTGGCGGGCAGTTGCTGGGCTCGCCAGTCACCCTCTCCGGCGACCAGGGAGTATGAGAATTCGTGCGTCCAGTGCTGGAGCTGGAAGCCTGAGCCGTCCGGCGTCGTGCGGTGCGGCGGGTCCAGCCAGATGCCGGACGGCCAGCCCGTGCAGGAGCGCATCAACGACAGGTGCAGTGCGCCCGACGGGTCCACCGCGCAGCCCGGCAGGCCGTAGGCGAGCAGCGCGACCGTGTGGTTGTCGAGGCTCTCCGTGCCCAGGGGGCACACTGCTTCGATCGTCGCGTCCTCCAGGTCTGTCACCAGGTCGGCGACCGGGCCGGTGACGATCAGGGCCGGGAGTGCGCGTACGTCGCGTAGGTCGGCGCTCGGCTGCCAGACCGCCGCGAGCGGGCGCTCGGCAGGGACCCACACTCGGGACGCGCCCGACTTCAGGGTGTCCAGGTAGACCGGGTCTGCTCGGGAGAGGATCTCGGCGGCGAGCGGGTTGGTGTCGGGGCCACCCAGAACGATGCGTACGTCCGGAAGGTTCGAGTCGACGTCGAGCCAGCCGTACCTGGTGCCTGGAGCGGAGGACGTGGTGGCGGTCACGCCCACGCGGGCCAGGGCCACCACCAGGTCGCGGGCCTCCGGGGCGTCCTGCAGGGTGGGCACCACGACCTCGGCCACGCCCAATGCCCGCGCGCCAGCCTCGCCCAGATCGGCCTTCGCCGTGGCGGACAGGCCGAACCAGGTGTTGGCCGGGTTGTCGAGCGTCCACGGGTGCTCGGCCGAGTCCACGTCGGGGAGCGCGAAGCCGCGGCCCACCACGGCACCCGAGACGTCGGACACCGGTAGCGCGCCTTCGACCCTGGCCGGGAAGCGGACGCGGAGCAGGCGGTCGGCGCCGGTGTGGTCGAGCACGCGGGTGGCGAAGTCGATCCGGTCGGAGCCGTGCAGCAAGGTGACGGTCTGCTCGTAGGCGATCTCACCGACCTGCCCGGTGACGGTCAGGCGCCGGCCTATCGGGCTGGTGTCGGTGCGTGCGGTCACCGCCTGCGCGTCGGCGGAGCCGACCACCCGGCCCGTGGGGATGAGGTGCCAGGGGCCCTCGCCCATGTCCGGGTGCTGGGGATATTCGTCGTACAGGCGGAGCTCGTTGCCGAGCCCGGTGAGCAGCTCCCGGCCGGATGAACGGTCGAGGATCGAGGTGAGCGCGCCGCCTCGGGAGGGGTCGGCCGTGACCTGCCATCGGTCGTTCTGGATGGTGATCGGGTCGATGGCCGGCGCGCCGTCGGCCGTGCCGGTGACGGCCCTTGAGGTGGTGAGGTCGTCGGCTCTGGCCGGGCGCCAGGGGGCGGGGAAGCCGTTCACTATCTGGTATGTGCGCCAGCCCATCGACGGAACGTCGCGGGCCAGGAACGTGAGCGTGCCCTGCTCCCAGACGGCGGGGACCTCGGTGCCGGAGAGGTCGGCGAGGGTGTGCCCGGCCGGCAGGGGGACGCGGACCAGGCCGTCGCGGGCGAAGGGCAGGGTGTTGGTCACCACCACGCTCGGCGTGTCCACCCCGATCCGGCCCGTCAGGGCGGCGAGGGCGTTGTCCCGAGCGGTCGTGGCCAGGTCGTACGCCTCTCGCCACCCGGTCAGCAGGTCGATGTAGACCTGGTCGGACTCCGAGCCGGTGATCGCGTCGTGGTGCGCGCCGTAGGCCAGCTGGCGCCACACCTTGTCGAGCGCCGTGTGCGGGTAGCCGCCGAGCCCGAGCAGGGTCGCGAACGTCGACAGCCGCTCGGCGTCCAGCGCGGCCACCTCGGCGGCGCGCTGGGCCTGCTTGGTGTCGATGTACGACACGTCCTTGCCGGTGTAGACGGGATTCATGTCGCGGGTCTGGGGGCTGAATGCCGACCTGTCGGCGCGGACGGCGTTCAGGAAGTCTCGGGGCGTGGCGCAGACGAACCTGGGCCAGACATAGCGGCTGGCCCACGTGCGGTGGACGTCGGTGACCCACTTGTTGGGCGGGGTGTAGTCGGTGCCGACCGGGAGGAGGATGTTTCTGGTCGCGGCCACCGGCTTGAGTGAGCGGTAGAGGTCGTAGACCGCCTGGCAGGCCTCGTCCAGGGAAGGCGAGGAGTCCATCCACCAGCCCGCGGAGTAGTGGGCGGGCATGTAGTGGGTCAGGACGCCCTGGCCGGACGGCGAGATCCACTCGAACTCGCTGGGAAACTGCATCAGCGCGGCGTCGTTCTTGGCCTGCTTGAAGTTTTTGCTGATCGGGCCCCACTGGTGGAACGGCCCGCGCGCCCACGCGCTGCCGGTCAGCCCGGCGGCCGCGAGATAGCCGGGGAACTGCGGGTCGTGGCCGAACACGTCGAGCTGCCACGCGGTGCGCGGGTCGCCGCCCAGGATGTCGCGCTGGTAGCCGATGCCGTAGACGAGGTTGCGGATCGTCGTCTCGGCGCCGGTCAGGTTGGTGTTGGGCTCGTTGTACGTGCCGCCGATCAGCTCGACCCTGCCCTCGGCCATGAGGGCGCGCAGGTCGGCCCGCCGCTCGGGGTGGGTGTCGAAGAACGGCTTGAGATAGTCGACCTCGGCCAGCACGAAACGATAGTCGGGGTCGCGTAGCGCCAGCTCGATGTGGGCCTCGACCAGCGCGAACGCGTTTCGCTCCCACAGCGGCCTGGTGGTGCCGTCGCCGGCGAGCAGCGCCCAGGGGCTGGTGTAGGCCGCCTGCGTGTTCCACCACACCGGGTCGTAGTGGAAGTGGGACACCATGTACATCGTCCAGCCCGGCTCCTCGGCCGTGACCGTGACCTCCAGCGACTCCTCGCCCAGCGTGATCAAGCACGGCACGGCGCTGCCCGGCGGCGCGGACACGGCCAGGGGCACCTCCAGAACGGCGGCGGCCGCGGGCACGGTCACCGGCTCGGCCAGCCGCACGCCCTCGCCGCGCAGCTCCAGCGGCGACTCGTGCTCTCCCTGGGCAACGCTGACTCTCAGCACCTGGCGGGGCGCGTCGTGGGAGCCCACGAACAGGTCGGTCGACTCTGCGGACAACAGGCGGCAAGGCAAGGGGACACCTCCTGAGCATGTTGCTGGCGCCCGCAACACTAAGCCCTTCCAAGATCAATGACAACGATGTCACCGATTGCCTGTGGATAACTCGGCACAGCTGCCTGCTGTCTGTGCATAACTCTTGGATCTCGAGGTCGGCGGGCGCACCTTGCCGATGGCGCGGGGAGGTTCCACGAGGGCGCCGCCGGTGGTGGCCGGGTGGCGTGCCGAGGCTGCGGGCGAACATGGAAGGATTGCGGCATGAGCGCAGTGAAACTCGACGGCAAGGCGACCGCCGCCAAGATCAAGGCAGACCTCACGGCCCGGGTGGCCGCGCTCAAGGAACGCGGCATCACGCCCGGCCTGGGCACCGTGCTGGTGGGCGACGACCCCGGCAGCCAGATCTACGTCGCGGGCAAGCACCGCGACTGCGCCGAGGTGGGCATCGCCTCCATCCGCGTAGACCTCCCCGCGACCGCCACCCAGGAAGAGGTCGAGGCGGCCGTCGACGAGCTCAACGCCTCACCCGAGTGCACCGGCTACATCGTCCAGCTTCCCCTCCCCAAGCACCTCGACACGATGGCCCTGCTCGAGCGCATGGACCCGGCCAAGGACGCCGACGGCCTCCACCCCGTCAACCTCGGCCGCCTCGTCCACATGGTCGACGCCCCGCTCCCGTGCACCCCGCACGGCATCGTCCTGCTCCTGCAGGAGTACGGCGTGCCGATCAAGGGCGCGGAGGTGGCCGTGGTCGGGCGCGGCATCACGGTGGGCCGCTCGCTCGGCCTCCTGCTCACCCGCCGCAGCGAGAACGCCACCGTGACCCTCTGCCACACCGGCACCCAGGACCTGGCCGGCCACGTGCGCCGGGCGGACATCGTGGTGGCGGCGGCAGGCGTGCCCGGCCTGATCACCCGCGACATGGTCAAGCCCGGCGCGGCCGTCCTCGACGTGGGGGTCTCCCGGGTGGCGGGGAAGATCGCCGGTGACGTGGCGCCGGACGTGGCGGAGGTCGCGGGGTTCCTCACCCCCAACCCGGGCGGCGTCGGCCCCATGACCCGCGCCCTGCTCCTGTCCAACGTGGTGGAGGCCGCCGAGCGCCTCCACTGAGCCGCGCCGCCCGCCGTCCGGGCACGGACCGCGAGACGCGACGTGCCGGACGCCGAATGCGGGCAGGCGACCTATGGGACAAGAGGCGCAGGACGGCAAACGTGCAGGCAGGTAACGGACGAGACGCCAGCCGCCACGCGCCGAACCACGTGACGACGAGACGCCAGCCGCCGCGCGCCGAAGCGGTGTGGCACGTGACCGCCGAGACGAAGGTGCCGCACGCCAGACGTGCGGCACCCCGCGAACGACCTAGAACGGGTACGCGGCGATGTCCCCCTGCATGGTGACCCACTGCGTCTCCGTGAAGGCGTCGACGTTCGCCCCGGTGCCGCCGAACCGGGCCCCCGTCCCCGATGCCCCCACCCCGCCGAACGGCGCCACGGCCTCGTCGTCCACGGTCTGGTCGTTGATGTGCACGATCCCCGTCGGCACCAGGTCGGCCAGCGCCAGCCCCTTCATCACGTCGCGGGTCAGGATGCCCAGCGACAACCCGTACTCGGAGTCCGCGGCCAGCGCCGCCGCCTCCTCCAGCGTGGAGAACGTCGTCACCGGCGCCACCGGCCCGAACACCTCCTCCGCGTACGCGGGCGCGGTCACGGGCACCCCGGCCAGCACGGTGGGCCGGTAGAACAGCCCCTCGTACGTCCCGCCGGCGGCGAGCCTGGCCCCGGCCTCCACACTGGAGGTGACCAGCCGGTGCACCCGGTCGCGCTGCCCGGCGTCGATGAGCGGCCCGAGCGCGACCTGCCCGGTGGCGGGGTCGCCGACCGGCAGGCCCGCGGCCTTGGCGGCGAGGCGCTCGACGTACTCCTCGGCCACGGCCTCGTGCACGAGGTGCCGCCCCGAGGTCATGCAGATCTGCCCCTGGTGGAAGAACGACGCCCACGCGCCCGCGGACGCGGCAGGACCGAGGTCGGCGTCGTCGAACACGACCAGCGCCGAGTTCCCGCCCAGCTCCAGGTGCACCCGCTTGAGCAGGCGCGCGGCGGCCTCGCCGACCTTGCGCCCGGCGGCGGTGGACCCGGTGAAGGAGATCACGGGGATGTTCGGGTCGGCGACCAGCGCCTGACCGGCCTCGGGACCGCCGGGCAGCACGTGCAGCAGCCCGCTGGGCAGCCCGGCCTCCTCGAAGATCCGCGCGATCGCGAACCCGCCGCAGACGGCCGTACGCTGGTCCGGCTTGAACACGACCGCGTTCCCCAGCGCGAGCGCCGGGGCGACCGACCGGATGCCCAGGATCAGCGGGAAGTTGAACGGCGCGATCACGCCGACCACCCCGACCGGCACCCGCCGCGCGAAGCTGAGCCGCCTGCGCGCCGTCGGCAGCACCTCGCCCAGTGGCTGCGAGGCCAGCGCCGCCGCCTCGTAGCACTCCTGCGCCGCCACGTGCGTCTCGAACCCGGCCTTGCCCGGCACGCCGCCGGACTCGCGGACGATCCAGTCCTGGATCTCCTGCGCGTGCTCCTCGAACAGCCGCCCGGCCCGCCGCAGCAGCGCCGCCCGCTCCTCGTACGGCGTCGCGGCCCACGCCCGCTGCTCCTTCCGAGCCCGTACGGCCGCCGCCGCCACGTCGTCGGCGCCGGCGGTGCCCGCGCGCCCGAGTTCGCCGCCGGTCGCGGGCTCGATGACCGGGGCGTCACCGGCCCGCGAGGCCGTCCATCCGCCGTCGAAGATCGATCCCGTCCAGATCTTGGGGTCGAGGAACGTCATGGTGAGCCTCCTAAGGCTGGAAATCCGGATCCACGGTCACGGTCACGTCGAGCAGCAGGGGTTCCTCGCGGGCCGCGAGCGACGGCAGCACCTCGTCCAGCGCCGCCGTCAGCTCGTCGTACGTGCCCACCCGCCGGGCCGGGCACCCCAGCGACCTGGCCAGCCCGCCCATGTCCACCTCGGTGAACGGCGGCCACGGGGCCTTGCCGCCCTGTTTGTCGGCCAGCCGGTCCATGACCGCGTACCGGCCGTTGGCGAGCACGACGAACAGCGCGCCCACCCGGTAGTGCGCAGCGCTCCAGAGGGCGTGCATGCCGTAGAGCGCCGACCCGTCGCCCACGACCGCGACCACGGGCCGCTCGGGGAGCGCCATCCGCAGGCCCACCGCGGCGGGCACGGCGAACCCCAGCCCGCCCATGGCCGCCGACAGGAAGCCGAGCGGGGTCCTGGCGGGCACGAGCCGGTGCAGGTCGGGGCGGGAGGACGGGGTCTCCTCGATCAGCACGGTGTCGTCCGGCAGCCGCAGCGCCAGCTCACGCAGCACGTGCGCCGCCCGCAACGGCCGCCCTTCTGCTGGCAGTTCAGGAATGTCGGGTACGTCCGAACGCCGCGCAACCGGGGACCGGGACGGAAGCAGGGCGGCCAGGCGAGCACAGACGGCCGACGGCGAGGCGAGGTAGGCCAGGGCGGCCGGGCTCCGATGCGCCTCGGCCGGGTCGTCCGTGACCACCGCGACAGACGTACCCGGCGTCACCAAGGGCCCGGGCGCGTACGGGTACTGCCGGAAGACCGGAGCCCCCACCGCCAGCACCACGTCATGAGAGGCCAGCGCCTCCCGCAGCCGGACCCGGTCCGCCGGCAGCACCCCGGCGTACTGCGGATGGTCCTGCGGGAACCCGGCACGCCCGCCGAACGCCTCCTGGAACACCGGACACCCCAGCCGCTCGGCCAGCAGGACCAGCGACTCCCACCCCGCCCTCGCGCCCGCCACGATCGCCGGGGACCGGGCCCCCGCCAGCAGCTCCACCAGCGGCGCCAGGTCGTCATCGGAGACGGCGATAGGCCGCACCACCCGGACCGGCGCCGCCACGCTCTCCCCGGAGCAGGGCGCCTCCCAGTCGTCCATCGGCACCACCACCAGCGCGGGCCCGCGGAAGGTCGTCGCCTCGTGAAAGGCCCGCGCCACCGCCCCCGGCACGTCCTGCGCCCGCACCGGCTGATCAACCCGCACCGGATACTCCCCGGCCAGCCCGCGAAGGTGCCCGGCCAGGAACGGCTCCAGCGCCAGATGCCGCCGGTCCTGCTGCCCGACCAGGATCACCAGCGGAACCCGGTTCACCCGGGCGGTGGCGATGGCCCCCACGGCGTTCCCCAGCCCCGCAGTGGTGTGCAGGACGGCCAGCGCGGGCGCCTCGTGCCCGATCGCCCACCCGGTGGCCATCCCGACGACCGAGCCCTCGTGGAGGGCGAGCACGAAACGCAGGTCGTCCGGCAGCCCGGTCAGCAGCGTCACCTCGGTGGAGCCGGGATTGCCGAAGACCGTGGTGAGCCCGTACCGCCTGAGCACGTCGAACGTGGCGTCCCTGACCGTCGTCATCGCCCGCCCCTGGCCCGCTGGATCTGCCGGTACACGTGCCCGCGCAGCTCCCCGAAGCGGGGCAGCGACCGGGTCGCGAGCTGATCGCGTTCGGGGGGCAGGTCCACCTTCAGGTCCTCCATGATCACGGTCGGGGACGAGGACAGCACGATCACCCGCTGCCCCAGGTACACGGCCTCGTCGATGTCGTGGGTGACGAACAGCGTGGTGACCCCGAGCTCCCGCCACAGCCGCAGGATCAGGTCCTCCAGGTCGGCCCTGGTCTGCGCGTCCACGGCGGCGAACGGCTCGTCCATCAGCAGCACCTGCGGCTCGTACGCCACCGCCCTGGCGATGGCCACCCGCTGCTGCATGCCGCCCGACAGCTGCCAGGGATGGGCGTCGGCGGCGTCGCCGAGCCCGACCGCCTCGAGCGAGTCCGAGACGAGCGAACGCCTGCGCCCCGCGGGCACCTTCTTCTCCTTCAGCGGCAGTTCGACGTTCTGCCGCACGGTCATCCAGGGGAACAGGCTCCTGCCGTACTCCTGGAAGACCACGGCCATGCGCGGCGGCGGCCCGGTCACGAGCGCGCCGTCCACCCGCACCTCGCCCCCGCTGACCGGCAGCAGCCCGGCGACGCACCTCAGCAACGTGGTCTTGCCGCATCCGGAAGGCCCCACCACGCACACCAGCTCACCGGCGCCGACGCCGAAGGTGATCGAGTGGATCGCCTCCACCCGGCGACCCGGGCTCTCGTAGACCTTGTGCAACGAGGAGATCTCAAGCACGGGCGGCTCCACTGCCGTAGTACCAGGACAGCACCCGCCGTTCCACGCGGCGGAAGAGGACGGACAGCGCCAGACCGAGCAGCCCGAGCAGCAGGATCCCGCTCCACATCTCGGCGATCTGGAACTGCCGCTGGAACAGCACGATCGTGAACCCCAGCCCGCTGGAGCTGGCGAACATCTCGCTGATGACCATGAGGATGATCCCGATGGACAGCGCCTGACGCAGCCCGGTCATGATCTGCGGGCTGGCTCCCCGCAGCACGAACCGCCGCAACCTGGACGCGCCACGCACCCCGTACATGCGGCAGGTGTCGGCGAGGACCTCGTCAAGCGCGCGTACGCCCTCCACGGTGTTCAGTAGGATCGGCCACACGCAGCCGGACACGATGACCAGCACCTTCATGGGCGTGTCGATCCCGGCCAGCAACATGATCAGTGGCACCAGCAGGGGCGGCGGGATGGCCCTGAAGAACTCCAGCACCGGCTCAAGCGTGGCCCGCAGCCGCCACGACGACCCGATCAGCACGCCGAGGCCCACACCGAGCAGCCCCGCCACCGCGTAGCCCGCCAGCAGCCGCCCGACGCTCGGCAGCACGTCCTCGGACAGGCGCTCCGAGAACCAGGTCTCGGCGAACGCCCGCCCCACCACGCCGGGGCTCGGCAGGTAGAACGCGCTCCCGCTGACCGCCCACCAGACCAGCACCAGCAGCCCGGGCAGGGCGAGCAGCCTGACGACTCTCATGAGCTGCCTGGCGGCTCTCATGCGGCCACCTCCGACCGGACGCTGGGATGCCAGGCCAGCACCTTCCGTTCGAGCAGCCGCACGGCCGCGTTCACCCCGATGCCGACCAGCCCGGCCAGCACGATCAGCGCGTACACGGTCGGCACCGCCCCGCTGCTCTGCGCCACCTGGATCTCGGCCCCCAGCCCAGGGCTGCCGATCACCAGCTCGGCCGTCACCGCGAGGATGAACGCCACCACCGCCGCCAGCCTGAGCCCCGTCATGACGTACGGCAGCGCGGTCGGCCACACCAGGTGCCTGACCCTGGACCAGGCCGACAGCCCGTACGACCTGGCGGTGTCGAAGGCCACGGAGTCCACGGCCGCGACGCCGTACAGGACCTGGATGAGCACCTGCCAGAACGACGCGTACACGACGAGCATGAGCGTCGAGCCGAGCGACGGCCCGAACAGCAGCGTCGCCAGCGGCACCAGCGCGACCGACGGGATGGGCCGCAGGAACTCGACCGTGGAGTTCGTCAGCGCGCGCAGCCCCGGCACGATGCCGATGACCACGCCGGCCACGACCGCCGCGCAGAACGCCAGCGCCAGCCCCAGTGCCCAGCCGCGCATGGTCTCGCCGAGCGCGATCCACAACTCCGGCGTGGCCAGCCCCGCGGCGAGCGTGCCCAGGATGCGCGAGGCGGGCGGCAGGAACCGCTCGTCGACCAGGCCGAGCCGCGGTACGGCCTCCATCAGTGCCAGCAGCCCGCCGAGTCCGGCGAGACCGTACCCGATCCTCGTCAGCGAACCGGTCACGGCACCAGCGCCGAGACGTCGACCTTCTGCTTGAGCACCCCGTCCGCCAGCGCCAGGTCGGCCACGGTCTGCACGGACGCCTTGTCCACCTCGACGGGCCACTTCGGCAGGTAGATCTTCGCGATCACCTCGGGTGCGATCTTGGTGTACGTCTTCAGCACCTCTCTGACCTCGTCCGGATGCGAGTCGGCGTACTCCAGCGACTTGCGCATCGCGGCCGTGAACCGCTTCGTGAGGTCGGAGTCGGTCCTGCCCGTGGTGAAGTACATGGCGACGGTCAGATTGGGCGCGGCGTCGGCGAAGTTCCAGGCCACCGGGCGCGCTCCCTGGCTGATGGCCTGGCTGACGAACGGCTCGACCACCCAGATGGCCTCCACCCGGCCACTCTGTAGCGCGGCGGGCGCGTCGGGGAAGGGCAGCTCCACGAACTCGATGCCGCTGGGGTCGCCTCCCACGTTGCGCACGGAGGCGCGTACGGTCGTGTCGCCGATGTTCTTGAGCTGGTTGACCGAGATCTTCCTGCCCGCCAGGTCCTTGGCCGTCCTGATCGGGCTGTCCTGCTTGACCAGCACCGCGCTGAAGTCCTTGCCCGGCTGCCCGGTGGAGGAGACGCCGTTGGCGACCACCTTGACGTCGAGGCCCTGCTGCTTGGCGGTCAGCAGCGAGGTCGTGTTCGCGAAGGCGAACTGGAACTGCCCGCTCACCGCCCCCGAGACCGCCGCCGCGCCGCCCTGGACGGGGGTGATCGTGAGGTCGATGTTCTGCTCGTCGAAGAAGCCCTTGGCCTTGCCGAGGTGGATCGGAGCGGTGTCGACGATCGCGATCACTCCGGCGTTGACCTTGGCCGGGCCGGTCGAGGTGGGCTGGGTGCCGCCGCAGGCGGCCACGAGTAAGGCGGCGAGGACGATGAGAGCGCGACGCACGGTTGCTCCTATTTGTTCGCGATGCGCACATGTATTCTCTGACCGAACAACCCCGTATCGCGGAACTTACGCCTTTACCGGCCCATGTCAAGGGGATCACGATGGTTGATCACGTGCAGTCGCTGGCGCGTGGGCTCGCGGTGATTCGGGCCTTCAGCGCCACGGAGCCCCAGCTGACGCTCAGCCAGGTGGCCCGCGCGACCGGGCTCAGCAGGGCGGCGGCCCGGCGGTTCCTGCTCACGCTCGAGGACCTGGGGTACGTGCGCAGCGACGGACGGCTGTTCGCGCTCACGCCCAGGGTGCTCGAGCTGGGGTACGCGTACCTGTCGAGCCTCTCGTTGCCCGAGGTCGCCGATCCGCACCTGGAACGCCTCGCCGCCGAGGTGCACGAGTCGGCCTCGGTGGCGGTGCTGGACGGGGAGGACGTCGTCTACGTGGCCCGGGTGGCGACGGCCCGGATCATGCGCGTGACGATCAGCATCGGGACCAGGTTCCCTGCCTACTGCACGTCAATGGGGCGGGTGCTGCTCGCCGCCCTCCCTCCGGCCGAACTGGACGCGTACCTGGAGCGGGCCGAGCTGCGCCGTCTCACCTCGCACACGATCGTGCTGCCGGCGGCGTTGCGCGCGGAGCTGGACAGGGTGCGCGAGCGGGGGTGGGCGATGGTGGATCAGGAGCTGGAGGAGGGGCTCCGGTCGATCGCCGCGCCCATCCGCGACCGGTCCGGCCGTACGGTGGCCGCGCTGAACGTCTCGACCCACGCCAGCCGCACGACCCTCCAGGCGGCCCGGCGCATCCTGCTTCCCCCGCTGCTGGGCACGGCCGCCAAGATCGAAGCCGACCTCGCCGCCCTGACGGTCACCCGCGCCTGACCCCCGCGACCCGCCGCGTGCCCGGCCACCGGCCCGCCTTCTCCCAGAGGACGGCAACCACCGGCGGCGGGAGGGTCAGCGGTTGCGGTAGCGGTCCGTGGCGTCGCGGGTCGCGCGGATGGCGGCGTCGGAAGCGTCGTACGTCTGCTGCGCCAGCCCCACGAAGATGCAGTCCACGATCAGCAGCTGACTGATCCGGCTGGCCAGCGCCCCGGGCCGGAAGGCCGTCTCCCGGCCCGCCGACACCAGCGTGTGGTCCGCCAGTTCGGCCAGCGAGGAGCGCGGGTTGTTCGTGATCGCCACGACCAGCGCCCCGGTCTCGGCGGCTGTGCGGGCGGGGACCAGCACGTCGGGCGTCTCCCCGCTGCAGCTGATCGCGACCGCCACGTCCCCTTCCCGGAGCAGCGCGGCGCTGGTCAGCGCCAGGTGCGCATCGCTGAACGGATGGCTCGACAGCCCGATCCGCAGCAGCTTCTGCGACATGTCCGCCGCCACGAGCCCCGAGGCCGCGACGCCGTACACGTCCACTCGACGCGCCACCGAGATGGCCTTCACCACGTCGCCCAGCTGATCGGGATCGAGCTGCGCGGCGGTGTCGGCCAGCGCCTCGGACTCGGCCCGGGCCACCTTCGCGATCACGTCCGTCAGCGGGTCGTCGGGCGCGAGGTCGCCGGGCACGAGCCGTTCCGGCTCCTTGGCCACGGCCGCCGCCAGCGCGAAGCGCATCTGCGAGTACCCCGAGAAGCCCAGCGCGCGAGCGGTCCGGACGATGGTGGCCTCGCTCGTCCCTGAGACCCCGCTGAACTCGGTGATCGTGCTCCGTACCACCAGCCCGGGATCGTCCAGGATGATGCGGGCGATGGCCTGCGCCGCCGGCGTGAGCGACGGCAGCACGGCACGCACGGCGGCGACCGGGTTGGCGGGTTCGGTGGTCACTGAGTCAGCCATTCAGCCGCAGCCTGCGCGGACACGCGGGAGATCCCGTGGGTGGCCACGTGGACGGCGTCACCCGGGGGCGCCGGGACACCGGTGTCCACCACGATCGCGTCTGGCCGCATCGCCAGCGCCTTGGCCACCGTCTCGCGTACCCAGTCGTGCCGGGCGGCGTCGTGCACCACGAGCACGATCGGCCGGGCGTCGCTCTTGAGGTCCGGCAGTTCGCCCGCGGGCTCCAGCTGCAGGCACGCTGTGTTCGGCAGGAGGGTGGCCAGCGCCGCCGTGATGCCCGTCGGCGTGGCGGGGTCCACGGCCTTGTTGAGGCGGGTGTTGACCTCGACGACCAGCGGTCCGCGGTCGAGTGTGGCGGTGCCCGAGGTGGTCAGCGCCGCCTTGGCCGCCTCCAGGCCCACACCGCGGTCCACGTCGCTCCTGGCCTTGTCGCGCAGCGCCGCCTGCGCGCCGTACCACTCCGAGAGTGCGAGCACCCGCGCCGCCGCCTCGGCGAGCCGCTCCTCGGACAGCTCTCCGGAGCGCACGGCGGCGACGATCGCGTCGCGCATCTCGTACACGATCTCCTCGGAGCCCTGCCCCACGCAGATGGCGTCCACCCCCGCGTTCAGCGCTCTAACCGCGATCTCGCCGGGGCGGAACATGGCGGCCACCGCCTGCATGTCGATCGAGTCGGTGACGAGCATCCCGTCGAAGCCGAGCTCGCCCCTCAGGAGCTCGGTCATCGCGGTACGGCTCAACGTCGCAGGCAGCGACGGGTCGAGAGCGGGAATGAGCAGGTGGCCCGACATGACCGCGCGCACCCCCGCGCCGATCGCAGCCCGGAACGGCGGGAGGTCGCGGGAGAAGAACACCTCGCGGGAGGCGTGTACGGTCGGCAGCGCCAGGTGGGAGTCGGTGACCGTGTCCCCGTGGCCGGGGAAGTGCTTGGCGCACGCGGCCACGCCCGCACCCTGGACCCCGTTCACGTACGCGACCGTGTGGCGGGACACCAGATCGGGGGACGGACCGAACGAGCGCACGCCGATGACCGGGTTGGCCGGATTGGAGTTCACGTCGGCGTCGGGTGCGTAGTTGAGCGTGATGTCCAGCTCCGCCAGCATCCTGCCGATCTGGTGGCCCACCCGCTCGGTGAGGGCCACGTCGTCCACCACGCCCAGCGCCCTGTTGCCCGGAAAGGAGCTGCCGGCCAGGACCTCCAGCCGGGTGACCGTGCCGCCCTCCTCGTCGATGGCGATGACGGCGGCCGGATTCTCGGCGCGCAAATGCCGTACGAGCTGTGCGTCGATGGCGTTGCGGGCGAACAGGACGACCCCGCCGAGACCTTCACCCAGGGCGCGTCGCAGCCAGTCGAGAGCGGAGGTCCCCTCGTACCCTGGATGCAGCACGGTCATCGCCAGTCTGGACAGGTCACCGCTCATCGGCATTTTCCTTCACGGTTGTTGATCTGAAGGTAATTTTCTGTCATCGTCGCCTTCGATACAACCACTTTCGAGAGGCCACCCCCCAATGCCCAGCAGAAGGACTCTCCTCAAGGGTCTCGCCCTCGCGGCCGCCGCCTCCGCCGTCCCGCTGCCCGCGTTAGCGCAGGCGGACTATGTTCCGCCGCTGCGCCAGATGCGCGGCATGTGGATCGCCTCCGTGGTCAACATCAACTGGCCCTCGAAACCGGGGCTGACCGCCGAGCAGCAGAAAGCCGAGCTCATCGCCTGGCTCGACGTGGCCGTGCAGCGCAAGCTCAACTCGGTGTTCGTGCAGATCAGACCGACCGCGGACGCGTTCTGGCCATCGCCCTTCGAGCCCTGGTCACAGTACCTGACCGGCACCCAAGGGCAGGACCCCGGCTACGACCCGCTCGGGTTCGCCGTGGAGGAGACGCACAAGCGCGGGCTGGCCTTCCACGCCTGGTTCAACCCGTACCGCGTCTCGATGCAGCCCGACCCCGCCAAGCTGCACCCCGACCACCCCGGGCGCAAGCACCCCGACTGGATCCTGCCGTTCGGCGGCAAGCTCTACTACAACCCGGGCCTGCCTGAGGTGCGGAAGTTCTGCCAGGACGCGATGATGGACGCGGTCACCCGCTACGACATCGACGGCCTGCACTTCGACGACTACTTCTACCCGACCAACACCACGGCCTTCGACGACAGCGCCACGTTCGCCAAGCACGGCGCGGGCTTCCCCGACCTGGCCTCCTGGCGGCGCAACAACGTCGACCTCATGGTCCAGGAGATGCAGCAGCGGGTCCTTGCCGCCAAGCCGGACATCGCGTGGGGCATCAGCCCGTCGGGCATCTGGCGCAACAAGGCCACCGACCCGCTCGGCTCGGAGACCAACGGCGGCCAGTCGTACGACAACCTGCACGCCGACACCCGCGGCTGGGTCAAGAAGGGCTGGCTCGACTACATCGCGCCGCAGCTCTACTGGTACATCGGGCAGCCGCCGGCCGACTACTCCAAGCTCGTCCCCTGGTGGTCGGACGTGGCGAGCGGCACGAAGACCCTGCTGTGGATCGGCCAGGCCGCCTACAAGGCGGGCGACCCGGCGCAGGCGGCCCAGTGGCAGGCCCCCGGCGAGCTGTCCAGCCATCTGACGCTGAACAGGAACCACCCTGAGATCGGCGGCGACATCTGGTACAACGCCAACGACGTCAAGGTCGACAGGATCGGCTCCATCACCACCGCCGTCAAGGACCACTACCAGCGACCGGCGCTCGCTCCCGTGCTGCCCAGACTGGCGGACGGCGAGCCGCCGCGCCGGCCCGTGCTGGCGTACGCGCTGCGCCGCTCCGGCGGGGTCGAGGTACGGGCCGTGGCCACCGGCAGGGACGAGCCGTTCCTGCTCGCGATCTTCCGCTTCGACGGGCACGCCTCGCCGGAGGCGTTCGCCGACGCGCGCGACCTCGTCGCGATCGTGCCCGGCGACCGGCAGATCCGCTGGACGGACCCGGACGGCAAGCGCGGCGACCACTACTACGTGGTGGCGGTGGACCGGGCCAACCGGACCAGCAAGCCGAGCAACGGCTTCAGAGTGATCTGAGGGCGTGCTGCGCCGACGCGGGTCGCCGGCCGGGTCTCCCGGCCGGCGACGTGCCCGCTTCCCGTGGTCGCGGGCACGTCGACACTCAGGTTCCGACGCTGCCGGAACCCCTCGCCGAAGCCCCGGTCGCGATCAGGCCCCAAGAGCCGTCCCTAGAAGAAGCCTCTTCAGGATGCCCTTCGCCCAGCCGCCGATGGCTGCTCGGTCGAGGCGCCCGACGACCGCTGTGGTGGCACCACGGGGGTCGGGCGTACCAGACCGAGCGCGACGACCTCGTTGGCGAGGCGTGTGCGCCGGTTGGTGCCCTCGGGGATCCTGAACTTCTGGTAGAGCCGCAGCAGATGCTGCTTGACCGCGGCCTCGGTCACGACCAGGTCGTCGGCGATCTCGCGTGCGGTCGCCGGAGCGACGAACGCCTCATCCGACAGCGCCGGCCTGCAGAGCGAGGTCAGCACGTCGACCTCGCGCCTGGTCAGCTCGGGCGCCGCCGCCCTGCGCAGCTCGACCTCGGGGGTGAAGTCCTCACGGGGGACTCCACCGATGCGACCCCGCGCCGCGCCGAACGAGACGACGTCGCCGTCGTCAAGAACCCTCCGGGCGATCGGCCTGCCGTTCACCCGCGTGCCGTTCCTGGACAGGCCCAGGTCGACGACGTACAGGTAGGGTCCTCGTCTGACGAACTCGGCATGGAGCCGGGACACGCTGGGATCGGTGAGCCGAATGTCGACTCCCCGGCCCCTCCCGACCGTCGTGATCTCGGGGCGCAACGGGACCACCTCGCCAGTGTCCTCGATGCGTATGAACGGCCCCTCCACTGGCGGTTCCTCCCCTTGTGAGGCAGCGTATGAACGGCACGCCTCCACCTGGGCACGGCAGTTCCTCCCCAGGTAGCCCGCCGTAACTATTACTACAGCTCCGGCTTACCCAAACGAGGGGATGCGGAATCGCCTTTGCTGAAAGGAGAATCCGGCGTGAAATTGGTCTGGACCTTTGCGGCCGGTTTTGCCTGCTCACGGGTAGACTTCGGTCGAAGATAAGCGGAGGAACCACTCATGGCGGACAAGCCCACGAAAGGTCTGGCCGATGTCGTAGCGGCGTCCACAGCGCTGAGCGACATTGACGGAAAGGCCGGTCGCCTCTTCTACCGTGGATACGACATCCACGACCTGGCCGGCCGCGCGACGTTCGAGGAGACCGCACACCTGCTGCAGCGCGGCAAGCTGCCCAACCGGTCCCAGCTCGACGCCTACGGCGAGGAGCTGGCGCAGGGCCGGGAGCTGGGCGCCCTCGTCTCCGCGAACATCGCCGAGATCGCCGAGAAACAGAAACCCATGGAGGCGCTGCGCTCGCTGGTGTCGCTCTCCGGCGCGGACGACCCCGACAAGGACTCCATCGCCCCTGACGCCAACCTGCGCAAGGCGGCCCGGCTGACCGCGCAGCAACCCCTTCTGGTGGCCCGCTACCACGCCGCCCGCACCGGCGGCAGCGTCCCCGAGCCGGACCCCTCCCTGAGCATCGCCGCGAACTTCCTGCACGAGATCACCGGCCGCGTCCCCGACCCCCGTGAGGTCGAGATCTTCGACGAGTGCCTGGTGCTCCACGCCGACCACACCATGAACGCCTCCACGTTCGCCGCCCGCGTCTGCGCCGCGACCCTCTCCGACATGCACTCCGCGATCGTCGCGGCCATCGGCACCCTCAAGGGCCCGCTGCACGGCGGCGCGAACGAGCAGGTCATGAAGACGCTGGAGTCGATCCCGCCGGGCCAGGTGGCCCAGACCGTACGCGACAAGCTCGCGGCCCACGAGAAGATCATGGGCTTCGGCCACCGCGTCTACAAGACCGAGGATCCCCGCGCTACCCACCTGCGCAGGATGTCCGCCGAACTGGCTGAGGCCCGCGGCGACGACACCTACTATCGGATGTCCAAGGAAATGGAGGAGGTCGTCTTCGAGACCAAGGGCCTCTATCCGAACGTCGACTTCTACGCGGCTTCGGTCTACCACTATCTCGGCATCCCGACGGACCTGTTCACGCCGGTCTTCTCGGTCAGCCGGATGTCCGGCTGGACGGCCCACGTCATCGAGCAGCACGCGGACAATAGGCTGATCCGGCCCGACAGTGAGTACATCGGGGAGACCGATCAGAAGTGGAAGCCGGTCGACGAGCGATAGTGATGAGCGTTGAGCGATCATCGGACTGAGCGCGAGAGCTGGGGACCGTACCCGCTGATCCTGGCGGGTGCGGTCATCGGCGTGCTCGTGATCCTTCTCTGGGACCTGAACTTGGGCGGGTTCGTGCTGGGCGGCGTGATCATGATGGCCGCCGCTCTCCGCTTCGCCGGGTACAACGGGGACCTGTCCGTACGCAGCAAGAGGGCCGACGTCATCACGCTTGCCGGGTTTGGGTTCGTGCTGGTCCTGACCTCGCTCTTGCTTTACAACAACGAGCTCAAGGCGCTGATCCTGTCCCTTTTCGCCCGTTGACCGGACGGTCCGATAGCCTCAACGCATCAATTCATTGAAGGGGAACCATTCGCATGCCCAAGATCAAGGTGGAGGGTCCGGTCGTCGAGCTTGACGGCGACGAGATGACCCGGATCATCTGGCAGTTCATCAAGGACCAGCTGATCCTTCCCTACCTCGACGTCGACCTGAAGTACTACGACCTCGGCATCGAGCACCGTGACGCCACGGACGACCAGGTCACCATCGACGCCGCCAACGCCATCAAGAAGTACGGCGTCGGTGTGAAATGCGCCACCATCACCCCGGACGAGGCGCGGGTCGAGGAGTTCGGCCTCAAGAAGATGTGGAAGTCCCCCAACGGGACCATCCGCAACATCCTCGGCGGCGTCATCTTCCGCGAGCCGATCATCATGTCCAACGTGCCGCGCCTCGTCCCCGGCTGGACCAAGCCCATCGTGGTCGGCCGTCACGCGTTCGGCGACCAGTACCGCGCCACCGACCTGAAGATCCCGGGCGAGGGCACGCTGACCCTCACGTTCACGCCGAAGGACGGCTCCGAGCCGATCGAGCTCGACGTGTACGACTTCCCCGGCAGCGGCATCGCGATGGCGATGTACAACCTGGACGAGTCGATCCGCGACTTCGCCCGCGCCTCCATGCGCTACGGCCTGGCCCGCAACTACCCGGTCTACCTCTCCACGAAGAACACGATCCTCAAGGCGTACGACGGCCGCTTCAAGGACATCTTCGCCGAGGTCTTCGAGACCGAGTTCAAGGACGAGTTCGACAAGGCCGGCCTCACGTACGAGCACCGCCTCATCGACGACATGGTCGCCGCGGCGCTCAAGTGGGAGGGCGGCTACGTCTGGGCCGCGAAGAACTACGACGGCGACGTCCAGTCCGACACGGTGGCGCAGGGCTTCGGCTCGCTCGGCCTGATGACCTCGGTCCTGATGACCCCCGACGGCAGGACCGTCGAGGCCGAGGCCGCGCACGGCACCGTGACGCGCCACTACCGCGAGCACCAGAAGGGCAACCCCACCTCCACCAACCCGATCGCCTCGATCTTCGCGTGGACGCGCGGCCTGGCCCACCGGGGCAAGCTCGACAACACCCCCGCCGTGACCGAATTCGCGAACAAGCTGGAGGAGGTCTGCGTCGAGACCGTCGAGGGCGGCCAGATGACCAAGGACCTGGCGCTCCTGGTCGGCGGCGACGCCAAGTGGCTCACCACCCAGGACTTCCTGGCGGCGCTGGACGAGAACCTCAAGAAGAAGATGTCCGCCTAGATCTCGAACACGGCCTCTACCTGCGGTTATGCCGCAAGGTAGAGGCCGTTTCGCATGTCCGGGGGCCGTCACGCCGGAACGGCGCCTGTCAGCTGGACGGACCCGCGAGCAGGCCGCGCAGGACAAAAGGCATGATTCCGCCGTGCCGGTAGTAGTCGGCCTCGCGAGGCGTGTCGAGGCGGAGACGGGCCTGGAAGGTGACGGCGCCGGCGGTGACGGTCACGGTGGGCGGGAGGTGTGCTCCACCGGGCGTGGCGAGGCCGGTGACGCTGATGACTTCCCGGCCGGTGAGCCCGAGCTCGTCCGCGCCCTGGCCGGGGAGGAACTGCAGCGGCAGGATGCCCATGCCGACCAGGTTGGCGCGGTGGATGCGTTCGAACGACTTGGCGATGACGGCTCTCACGCCGAGCAGCGCGGGTCCCTTGGCGGCCCAGTCACGGGAGGAACCCGCGCCATAGCCCTCCCCGGCCAGCACCACGGCCGGTACCGCGGCCTCCTGGTAGGCGCGGGCGGCCTCGTACACGCTGGTGATCGTGCCGCCGTCCAGGAGGTTCGGGGTCAGACCGCCCTCGGTGCGGGGGGCGAGCTGGTTGCGCAGGCGGAGGTTGGCGAAGGCGCCGCGCATCATGACCTCGTGGTTGCCGCGGCGGGAGGCGTACGTGTTGAGCTGGTGGCGTGGTACGCCGAGGCCGGTGAGGTAGCGGCCGGCGGTGCTGGCCGGGAGGATGGCCCCGGCCGGTGAGATGTGGTCGGTGGTGATGAAGTCGCCCAGCTTGACCAGGACGCGGGCGCCGGTGATGTCGGTGACGGGCGGCGGCTCGGGCGACATGCCGTCGAGGTAGGGGGCGCGGCGCACGTAGGTGGAGTCGGGGTCCCAGGGGTAGGTGGCGGAGCTGGAGACGTCCAGGCGCTGCCAGCGCCGGTCGCCGTCGAGGACGTCGGCATAGGCGCGGGCGAACATCTCCGGCCTGATCACCTGCTCGATGACCGCGCCCACCTCCTCGGGGGCGGGCCAGAGGTCACGCAGGTAGACAGGGTCACCGCTGGGGTCGGTGCCGAGAGGTTCGGTGGTGAGGTCGAGGTCCATGGTGCCGGCGATGGCATAGGCGACGACGAGCGGGGGCGAGGCGAGGTAGTTGGAGCGGACGTCGGGCTGGATCCGGCCTTCGAAGTTGCGGTTGCCGGACAGGACCGCCGCGACGTCGAGATCGTGCTCGGCCACGGCCTTCGACACCTCCTCGACGAGCGGTCCTGAGGCGCCGATGCAGGTCATGCAGCCGAACCCGGCCAGGGTGAAGCCCAGGCGCTCCAGGTACGGCGTCAGGCCCGCTGCGCCGTAGTAGTCCATGACGACGCGCGAACCGGGAGAAAGGGTGGTCTTCACCCATGGCTTGGCACGCAGCCCGCGCTCGGCGGCCTTCTTGGCGAGCAGCCCGGCGGCGACCATGACCGAGGGGTTGGAGGTGTTGGTGCAGGAGGTGATGGCGGCGACGGCGACGGCGCCGTGCCCGATCTCCTGGCCGCTGTCACCGAGGCGGGCGCGCGCGGGCAGATGGGCCTGCGCGCGGAAGGCGGCCTTCACCCCCTCCAAAGGAATGCGGTCCTGGGGGCGGCGCGGGCCGGCGATGGACGGGACGACGGCGGCCAGGTCGAGGTCGAGCTCGGCGGTGTAGGCGGGCGACGCGTCCGGCTCGTGCCACAGGCCCTGCGCCTTCGCGTAGGCCTCGACCAGGTCGGCGTGGTCGGCGGAGCGGCCGGTGAAGCGCAGGTAGCGGACGGTCTCGGCGTCGATGGGGAACAGCGCGGCGGTGGAGCCGAACTCGGGGCTCATGTTGGAGATCGTCACCCGGTCGGTGACCGGCAGCGCGGTGACGCCGGGCCCGTGGAACTCGACGATCTTGCCGACCACGCCGTGGTCGCGCAGCAGCTCGGTGAGGGTCAGCACGAGGTCGGTCGCGGTGGCCGCGACCGGGAGCTCGCCGTGCAGGCGCACGCCCACCACGTCAGGGACGAGGATGGACACCGACTGGCCCAGCATGGCCGCCTCGGCTTCGATGCCGCCGATGCCCCAGCCGAGCGTGCCGAGCCCGTTGACCATGGTGGTGTGCGAGTCGGTGCCCAGGCACAGATCCGGGTAAGCCTCGTCGCCGTTCAGCATGATCACGCGGGCCAGGTACTCCACGTTGATCTGGTGCATGATGCCCTTGCCCGGCGGCACCACGGTGAAGCCCCGCAGCGAGGCCTGGCCCCAGCGCAGGAAGCGGTAGCGCTCGGCGTTGCGCTCGTACTCCAGGTCGGCGTTGCGGGCCAGGGCGTCGGGGCGGCCGAAGACGTCGGCGATGATCGAGTGGTCGACGACCAGCTCCGCGGGGATGGCCGGGTTGACCCGGGCGGGGTCGCCGCCGAGTGCCGCCATGGCGTCCCGCATGGCGGCAAGATCGGCCAGCACGGGCACCCCGTTGGTGTCGTGCAGGAACACCCGAGCGGGATGCAGGTCCACGGCGGCGGTCCGGCCGGCGTGCGGCTGCCAACCGGTCAGCGCCCGCACCTGCTCGGCGGGTGCGGCGTGCCGGAGCAGGTTCTCCAGCATGATGCGCAGGCTGTACGGCAGGCGCGCGGGCGCGTCGATGGTGTGGATGCGGTACCGGCGGGATCCCACCGTGAGGTAGTCGGTCACGTGTCCTGCCCTTGCAGCGAGACGGGGCGGCAGAAGATGTTGCGGTGCTCGGCCACGCGGTCGCGGCGCACCCGCGGGTGCACGGTCACGACGGACATGCGGCCATCCACTCCGGCACGGGGATCGAGCACTCTTGGGCCAGCCGTCGCAGGCCGCGCAGGGTCTTGCCGGGCAGCCCCACCCCGGTGAGTGCGGCCTCGGCCGCGTTGCGGTCCTCGATCTCGCCGGGATAGAAGATCTCCGCGCAGCCGGGTGCGAGTGGCACCGCCTTGGTGCGGCCGATGAGGTCATCCAGGCGGCGGGCGTAGTCGGCGGGGTCGGCCACGGCGTCGAGGCGGAGCGCGAGCAGCAGGTGGCCGCAGCCACTGCGCCGGTCGGGGACGTACGGGCCGGCCACGTCGGTGGCGTACGAGCTGCCGGTCAGCACACCGGACAACACGTCCATCATGAACGCGATGCCGTACCCCTTGTGTCCGGCCATGGGCAGGATGAGGCCGTCGATGGCCTGCCGCGGGTCCGTGGTGGGAGTGCCGTCCGCCGACTGGGCCCATCCCAGCGGGATGGGCTCCCCTCGCTCCAGGGCGGCGTAGATCTTGCCGCGGGCGACCGTGGTGTTGGCGAGGTCGAGCACGACGGGGCCGCGCCGGCCGCCGGGGACCGCGATGGACCACGGGTTGGCGCCCACGCTCTTCTCCCGGCCGCCCCACGGGGCCATGGCCGGGCTGCCGTTGGTGGTCAGCAGGGCGACGCAGCCCTCGGCGGCGATCATGCGGGTGAAGTACGCGGCGGTGCCGAAGTGGTTGCTGTTGCGTACCGCGACGATGCCGACCCCGTGCTCGCCCGCGCGGCGTACGGCGTCGCGGGCCGCGTGGGCGGTGACGACCTGGCCCACGCCGTCCTCCCCGTCGAGGACGGCGACCGCGCCGCCGTCGATCATGGTCGCCACCTCGGTCAGCGGGCGCATGGCGCCGGACCGCAGGCGGTCGGCGTACCACTCCAGGCGCAGCATGCCGTGCGAGGGGTGCCCCCACATGTCGGCCGTGACCAGGCTGTCGGCCACGAGCCGCGCGTCGGGTCCGGGGACGCCGAGTGAGGTCAGGACCGCGACCCCGAAGGAGACCAGCTCGGTGGGAGGGATGCTCATGCCAGCGCCTCGCGCAACGCCCTGGCCGCCGCGAGCGGCGGGCTCAGCACCGGCAGGCCGAGCCGGTCGGCCAGTTCGGCGCGCACCGGGCTGATCGAGTACTGCCCGAGCAGGACCACCTCGACGCCGCCGAGGCCGGGCACGGCGGCCCGCGCGAGCGCGTCCGTCAGGCCCGGCCAGTCGTGGGCGGCGGCCGCGGCCGCGGCTCCAGGCGCCGAGACCGCACGCACCTCGACGCCGTCCGCCACCTCCTTGAGCCGCCGGGCCGAGTCCGCCGCGGCGGAGTCGAGCGAGCCGAGCACGAGCACGGTGCCGGGCCGCCGCCGGGCGACTTCGGCGAACATGGCCTCGTCCGAGCCCGTCACCGGCACCTCGTGCAACCGCCGCGCGAGCCCGGCGACCGGGCCGTACATCGAGCAGGACAGCAGCACCGCGTCGGCGCCGCCGCGGACCGCGTAGTCGATGAGGGCGAGCATGCGGCGCGTCAGCGCGGGTGTCATGCCGCCGGCCGCGTCGGCCTCGGTGACGAGCCGGTCGTCCAGGAGGTGCCAGGCCGTGGCCTCGGGAAACCCTTCGCCGAGCCCGTCGGCGGCGGGCTGGATGGAGGCGGGGGTGGCGTTGACGACCGCGACCGTCGGGTTCATCGCTTCACACCGGCGGCGACGGCCTCGGCGAACGCCCGGGTGCCCGCCGTGCCGCCCATGTCACGGGTGCGGGTGCCGGCCCGGACGGTGTCGGCGACCGCGGCCTCGATCAGGGTGGCGGCCCGGGCCAGGGCCGGGTCCTGGTGGCGGGCGCCGAGCCAGTCGAGCAGCATGGCGCTGGAGAGGATCATCGCGATGGGGTTGGCCAGGTCCTGCCCGGCGATGTCGGGTGCGGAGCCGTGGGCGGCCTGGGCCATGGCGCGCTCGTGGGAGGCGTTGATGGACGGGGCGATGCCGAGCGATCCGGCGATCTCGCCGGCCAGGTCGGACAGGATGTCGCCGAACATGTTCTCGGTGACGATCACGTCGAAGTCGTTCGCCCGCCGCACCAGGTGGACGGTCATCGCGTCGATGTGGAAGTCGTCCACGGTCACCTCCGGGTAGCGGGCGGCGACCTCGCGGCAGACGTCGCGGAACATGCCGGTGGTCAGTTTCAGCACGTTGGCCTTGTGGACGATCGTGAGCTTGCCGCGCCTGCGGGAGGCGAGCTCGAAGGCCTCGACGGCGATCCGCTCGACCGCGGGCCGGGTGATGATGCCCATGGCGATGGCCACGTCGGGAGTGGGCATGAACTCGCCGCTGCCTCTGTAGGTGCTGCGGTCGGCGTAGAAGCCCTGGGTGTTCTCCCGGACGATGACCAGGTCGGTGCCGGGGACGACGGCGTCGGCGCCGTCGAAGGACTTGGCCGGGCGGATGTTGGCGAACAGGTCGAAGTGCTTGCGGATGGTGCCGCTGGGGTTGAGCTTGGAGCGGTGCGGCTCGGGGTAGGCGGCGCTGTCGTGCGGGCCGAGCAGCCAGGCGTCCAGCCCTTCCAGAGCGGTCAGCGTCGATTCCGGCACGGCGTCGCCGTGGGTGTCGATGGCCGAGGCGCCCAGCGGCAGCTCCACCCAGTCGACGGGGGCGGCGCCGGCGGCGGCGAGCGCGGCGTCCAGGACCACGACGGACGCGGGGACGATCTCGGGGCCGATGCCGTCGCCTTCGAGTACGCCAAGACGGTAGGAAGTCACGAAATTTACGTCCTTACGAGTGCTTCGACGTCCTCGGGCAGGGCGTCGGTGGTCGGGTAGAGCAGGCAGGCGGCGGGCTCGACGATGAGCGTGACCTCGCCGGTCAGCCCGGAACGGGTGGTCTCAGCCTGGATGACGTGCTCGCCCAGGCGCAGGCCGTACTCGTGGCGGGAGCCGACGTAGGAACTGGTGAGCACCTCGGCGGTGAGCACGTTCACGCCGGCGGGGGCGCTGCGGCCGGGCGGGAGGATCTCCAGCCGTTCTGGGCGGACGGCCACGGTGACGCGCCGGTCCGGCGCGGCGTCCGGAACGGTGATGGTCTGCCCGGTGCAGTCCAGCCGCACCTGCGCCGGGCCGGTCGTCGTGCCGGTGAGGAAGTTGCAGCGGCCGACGAAGGCGGCCACCTCGGCGGTGGCGGGCCTCTCGTAGATGTCTTTCGGGGTGCCGATCTGCACCATGTCGCCCTTGGACATCACCGCGATGCGGTCGCTCAGGGCCAGGGCCTCTTCCTGGTCGTGGGTGACGTACACGGTGGTGATGCCGAGGTCGGTCTGCAGCCGCTTGAGCCAGGCGCGGGCCTGCTCGCGCAGTTGCGCGTCGAGGTTGGACAGCGGCTCGTCAAGCAGCAGCACGCTGGGGGAGTAGACCAGGGCGCGGGCGAGCGCGACGCGCTGCTGCTGGCCGCCGGACAGCTGGTGCGGGTAGCGGTCCTTCAGCTCGGCCAGGCCCACCTTGCCGAGCGCCTCGGTGATGAGCACGTCCTGCTCGCGCCGGTCGACCTTGCGGATCTTGAGCGGCATGGCCAGGTTCTGGGCCACGGTCATGTGCGGCCACAGCGCGTACGACTGGAAAACCATCCCGAGGTTGCGGCCCTCGGGCGGCACGAACGTGCCCGCGTCGACGAACGTGTGCTCCCCGACCGCGACGCTGCCGCCGGTTGGCCGCTCCAGGCCGGCGATGCAGGCCAGGGTGGTGGACTTCCCGCAGCCACTGGGGCCGAGCAGCGTGAAGAACTCGCCGTCGGCGACGGTGAAGGTGACGTCGTGCAGGACGGCGTTCTCCCCGAACTGCTTGGACAGGTTGGCGACCTTGACCTCAGGCATCGTTACGTCCCTTGAGAAGTAGTCCGGCGAGCCCGACGAACGTCGCCGTGATGGCGATCTGCAGGCTGGCCAGCGCGGCCACGGAGCCGGTGTTGCCCTGCACCCACAGTTCGAGCATGGTGGTGCCGATGATGTTGGAGTCCGCCGAGGCCAGGAACACCGCGGGGGAGTACTCCTTGAGCAGCGTCACGAACGTCAGGATCAGCGCCCCGGCGAAGGCCGGCCGCAGCAGCGCCGCCAGGATGCGGGTGAAGGTGCGCACCCAGTCGGCCCCGGACACCCGGGCGGCGTTGTCGAGCTCGCGGCCGATCTGCATGATCGACGGTGAGATCGAGCCGAAGCCGCTGGGCAGCGCGCGCAGCCCGAACCCGATGATCAGCGCCCACAGCGTGCCCTGAATCAGGGTGCCGAGCCCGAAGGGCGCGAAGGCCAGCGCCCAGAACAGGCCGATGCCGACGATGATGCCGGGCATCGCCTGCGGGGCGAGCGCCAGATATTCCACCGCGCGGGCGAAGCGGAAGCTCGAGCGCCTGGCCACCATGACCGCCAGCAGCGACAGCGCGCTGACCAGGACGGCGCCGACCGCCGCAACGAGCAGGCTGTTGACGATGGACTGCACGTACACGGGATAGGTGAAGATCCGCTCGTAGTTGTCGCCGGTGAGGGTCTTGAACGGCGACTGCAGCGGCGTGAACACCTGGGTGAAGGAGCGGAAGACCAGCCCGCCGATGGGCACCAGCGCGCCCATCACCACGTAGCAGGCGACGGCGGCCACGCTCACCCACTTCAGCCACCCCAGGTCCAGGGGACGCGGCCGGGTGGCCTTGCCACGCACCGAGACGAACCGCTGGGCATTCTTCAGCAGCTTGGCCTGCATCGCGACCAGGCCGACGGTGACCGCCAGGATGATCGCCGACGCCGCGCCCAGCACCCCGGAGTCCGGATTGATGGACTGCAGGCCGTTGCGGTAGAGGAAAGTGGAGAAGACGTCGATGCCGACCGGCTGGCCGAACAGCAGCGGCACGCTCAGCGTCTCGACCGACATGCTGATCACCAGGATCGAGCTGTAGACGACGGGCGGGCGCAGCAGCGGCAGGAGCACCGAACGCAGGACCCGCAGCGGCCCGGCCCCGCACACCTGGGCCGCGGCCTCCAGCGAGGCGTCGCTCTGGCGCAGCGCGTTGGCGCAGAAGGTGTAGGCGATGGGGGCCAGCGCCACCGCCTCGGTGAGGGCCATGCCGGGGATCGAGTACAGGTTCCACGGCAGGAAGCCGAGGATCCGGCGTATCTCGACGCTGACGAACCCGGCCGGGCCGTACATGGTGATCCAGCCGAAGCCGAGGATGAGCGAGGAGATGAAGAACGGCCACTGCATGGCGGCGGCGAACACCCTCCCGCCGGGCAGCTTGGTGCGCACCACGACCACCGCCATCGGCACCGCGATGAGCAGGCTGAGCACGGTGGTCAGCCCGGCGAACAGCGCCGTGTTGAGCACGACGCGGCCGAAGCCCGCCTCGGTGAACAGCCGCACGTAGTTGCCGGCGCCGAGCACGCCGCCCGCCTCGTACAGGGGGCGGTCGAGGAAGGACTGGTACAGCGTCGGGACGACCGGCGCCAGCACCAGGACGGCCAGCAGGAGCAGCACGCCGTACTGCAGCCAGCTCTCCCTGGCCAGCCCCAGCGGCCTGCGGTAGCGCGGCGGGGGATGCGCCGGCGGACGCGGCGGGGAAAGGGTGGTCATCGTGTTCCTCTCAGCGGCCGAGCAGGCCGTTCCACTTGTCGGTGAAGGACTTGACCTCGGCGTCGGGGACCTTCGCGTACTTGGCGATGATCACGTTGGCCTGGCCCACGGACTGCACCAGCTCCTGGTAGGTGTGCAGCCCGTCGCCGGTCGCGATGCCCTCGCGGTAGGAGGTGAGCCCGCCTTCAGCCACCGCCCGCTGGCCCTCCTGCGACAGCACGAAGTCCACGAACAGCTTCGAGGTCGCCGGATGCGGCGCCTTGGCGGCGATGCCGATGCCGCGCGGCAGCACGACCGTGCCGTCATCGAGGAAAGAGATCGCCAGCAGGCCGCCGCTCTTGTCCACCACCGGGTACGCCGGGGCGGCGCTGACGAAGAAGCCGGCCACGTACTCGCCCGAGGTGATCTTCTCCAGCTGGGTGCCGGACGACGTCTCCGGCCTGGCCAGCGGCAGCACCGACTGCAGCGAGGTCCACGAGTCCGGGCGGGCCTCGGCGAAGGCGTGCGAGACGGTGAAGCCGAACGCGCCGCTCACGTCCCGCGTGGTGATCTTGCCCTTGTACTGGGCGGGGTCCTTGGCCAGGATCGCCGCCAGGCTCTTCAGCCCGGTCGGCTTCTCGGGCAGCAGCGAGGTGTTGTACGCGATCGACAACGGGTCGACCGACATGGCGTACACGTTGGGCAGCAGCTCGCCGAAGTCCGGCAGCTTGCCCTTCTCCGGTGAGGCGTACTCCGACAGGGTTCCCGGCCGAGCGGCGAAGTCGGCCCATGCCTGGGCGGCGTTCGACACGACCAGGTCGGCCGGGGAGTTGCCGGTGGCCTGCTCGCTGAGCACCCGCTGGAACACCTCGTCGCTGTCCAGGTTGTTGGCCGCGATCTTCGTCACCCAGGGGTACTTCTTCCCGAAGTCCCGGAAGATCGGCGCCCAGTTCTCCTGGTCGGTGTTGGAGTAGATGGTGAGGGTGCCGCCCTCCTTCTTGGACGCCTCGATGAGCTGGGCGTACTCGCCCGGGTAGTAGGACGGGGCCTGTCCCGTCGCGATCGAGTTCGGCGGCGGCTCTTTCGCCGCCTCGCCACCTCCGCCACAGGCCGTGAGCAGGCCGAGCGCGAGTACGGCGACGCCGAGGGCGCGGAAGGTGGGGTGGAAGGTGGTCATGTGCTTCCTCCTAGACCAGGCGAGACCGACCAGCGTCGCCTGCGATGCCGCACACTTTGCTTCGTTATAATCTATGGCGTCAAGCCTTCGTTTCCGGAATGTAACGCGGCCAGCCTCATGGACGCCTTATAGCAGCCTCCATGACATAGCTGCAGGTAGCCCGAGCTCTTGTCGTCTGGACGGGGCGGCGGTGTAGGTTATAACAGTCACCGACGAGACAGGACAGCGATGAGCGAATCAGCGCCCGAGCTCTACTCCACCAAGGCGGACTTCGCGTACCTCCGCGTCAAGGAGCTGATCCTGTCCGGGACGCTGCTGCCCGGCTCGGTCATCGCGCAGGCGCAGCTGGCCCG
>NZ_JBITMP010000016.1:0-227252 GCF_044466425.1 Nonomuraea sp. NPDC049400 | reverse complement strand
AGATCGGGCCACCAAGCTCGATCACAGGCCCGGCTCAGCAGATCGCGATCGAGATGCAACCGGCCGGGATCGACCGCTTTACACCAGCTACCTAGGCTGTCCCGGTGATCAACGTGGTGGAGTGGACCAGGCTGGAGCCGTGGCGGGTCGCCCGTGCGCGCACCGACCGCGGTGAGACCGTGATCGTCAAGTGGGCAGGCCCTCATGTTGACAGCAGACACACCGAGGCGTGGCGGTTGCGCACAGAGGTAAGCGCGCTGCAGTTTCTGGCAGAGGTTGCCCGCCGGCACGGTGACCTTCGCGTTGTCGCCCGCGGTGACGCCGTCCACGGCGCCGGCCCACAGTTGGCCGCTGCTGCCGGAGGCCGGGTCCTTCTCGACCTCGAACTCGGCCCGCAGGAGCCCGCCGTCGGGGTCGGTGACGCCGGCGAACAAGGTCGGGGTGGTGGAGGTGGTGTAGACGATGCCCTCGTTGGCCGTAATCGGCGCCGCGCGCAGTTGCCCGACCGAGGGGGTGGAGCCGTAGGTGATGATCAGCTTGGCCGGGGTGTCGCCGCTGCCCGCCGACTCCTGGGACTGCCAGGAGCGCTGATACTGGTCCTTGAACAGGGTGGGGTCTTCGGTCACCAAGCGCAGCGCGATGCCGTTGCCTGCCGCGCCGCCCGCCCAGTCCTTGGCCATGCCGGTCACCGGCCAGGTCCAGGTACCGGCTGGGATGGCGGAGTTGCTGGTGCACTTGCCCGGCTCAGTGGCCCGCTGCTCGTCCTCGGTGGTGGCGGTCGGCTGGTTGCTCCAGTAGGTGGTGCGCGGGTCCCAGGCCGAGGTGATGCGCTGTGCCTTGACCGTCTGCCCGGTCACACAGCCCCAGTCGAAGCTGCCGCCGCTTTGCAGCTCCAGACGCGCGTCGGTGACCGACTTGCCCACGATGGCAGCGGTGTCGAAGGCCAGCATGGCGCGCATGAAGCTGCGCAGGGTGCTGGTGTCGCTGTTGCCCACCGTGATCGAGTTGCCGCCCGACTGCCCGTTCGGCGAGACCACGGTCACGTCGCCGAGCGTGGTCAACGAGCTGACCGGATCCACCGTCACGGGATAGCTGGTGGCGGGATCGGCCAGGAAGTTCGCATCCGGCCGCAGCACCAGCAGCTGGCGGCCGTCCTGCTCAACCACCTGGGTGTCGATGGTGCCGATCGGCGCCGCCTGCACGGACTCGGACGAGGTCCGCGTGGAGGGGGAGGCATTGTGCGGGGCCGCCCCGTACATGACCGGCTGCGGAGCGGCGGCCACCGTCTTGCCCTTGCCGTCGGCAAGCTTGAGCCCGCCCTCCTTGGTCTCGGCTAGCGCGAGTCCCTTGACCTCAACGGGAATCTTGTACTCCACCGGGCCGGTGGGCCGCTCGCGCAACACGATGTCGTGGCCGAAGCCGCTCGGCAGCGCGGTGACCACCAGATCGGCGCCCGGACCGGCGGCATCGGCGTAGGTGGCCTTGTTGCCCTCCACTTTCGGCGCGGGAAGCGGGGTGGGCCAGGTCAGCGCATAGGACTGGGTATCGGAACGTTCCATCCGTGCCAGCGGTTTGTCCGCCCCACCGGCGGAAAACTCCACCACCGCCTGGGCGGCCTTGGGCCGCAAGACCCCGTCGGCCGCGACCAGCGAGGTGTCAATCGGCACCCACTGCTCGCCGCGCCGGATACGGGCCACGCCGCTGGTCGTCTCGACCGTGATCGTCCCATCCGGGTTGGCGTAGGACACGCTCGACTCGGTCGTCGCGTCGCCGATGAGGACCCGGCTGCCCTGCAGGCGAGCCGACAACGCGGCGGAGACACGGTCAGGCCGCTCCGATACCGGCTGCACGGCGGGCGTCGCGGAACCGGTTGGCGTGGGGGAGATCTGGGCGAAGGCCGAGGCGTTCTCAGCCGTTAAAGACGCGCTCAGCGTCAGGGTGGTCACCAAGGTGGTGACCAGGAAGCGCGTCCCGGACCGGCGCATGCGCACCGGCGCGGATGGACGCGCTGCGGGGGGTGAAGATGAACTCACCCATACCTTGCTTTCAGCATGTTTCTAGGTAATACGCAGGCAAAGCGGAGGAAGCGTATATGAAGATCAATTACGTGATCGGGACAGGCCCCCGCTACAACGGAAGTCCCTCGATGGCACGAGCGAGTGGCCGCAGCAAATGCCGGATCTCATGCGGCAGCCGCCCGCGCTGTCCAAGGCGGAGCTGGGTCACCCTCGCCGTTGATCACAGTCGAGGTGTACGCATGTACTGCGGTCTGACGTCATAACCGACCCGACGCAGAACGAGTACCTCAATGCCTGCCCCCTCTCTGGTCGCGACCGCGCCGCCGCCGGGCTGGAGGCGATGGCGGCTGGCGAACTCGACAAGATGCTGATCGCCGCGATCGGCCTCCGCTGGATGGCGAGGATGCCGAGCAGGAATTGCGCCGGCTCACCGACAGGCAGATCCTGGCTGCGGCCGCCATGACGAGAATCCAGGCACGGCAGCTCGCCCGGCACATCAAGGCGGCGCTGCTCCACCTGCGCGCCGCCCAGGGCATCGCCTGCCAAGCGGGCGCGGGCCTGCTGGCCGAAGCGTGGGAAAACGTGCCCGCCCAGATTCTCCTCGGTGCCTCCCAAGCGGTCGAGGCGGCCGACGCCTGGGCCATCCGCAACGCCGCCGCAGACGGCTGCGGCAAGGAGACCTGGGGCGTACAGCGCTGGTGCAGCGAACCCGACGGCGCCCTCCTGCAGGGGTGATGATGAACAAGTCCATCCCGGCGCCAGAGTCTGCCAC
The DNA here is from genome assembly GCF_044466425.1 of Nonomuraea sp. NPDC049400. Taxonomy (NCBI): domain Bacteria; kingdom Bacillati; phylum Actinomycetota; class Actinomycetes; order Streptosporangiales; family Streptosporangiaceae; genus Nonomuraea; species Nonomuraea sp. NPDC049400. The sequence goes on along the minus strand of NZ_JBITMP010000016.1, from coordinate 224,462 downwards.
CGCGATTCCGCTGCACAGCGACCGTCTGGCCGCCTGTACCGACGCCGTCGAGACCTATCTCCGCTCGGCCGCGCTCGCCGCCCGCGATGGATGCCGGGTCGACGGCCAGGACCTGGTCGACGATGGACCAACCTCGCACGCCCGGTCAGGTCTGCCGGTAGCGCCCGGCACCGCTCGGCGCACCACCTTCTCTATGGCGCGGTCCATGATCGGATGGCTTCGGCCGGAGATCAGGCCGTCGCGCGCTCGCCTTCGTCCTGCTCATCGCGAGCGAGCGGGTCACCGGTGACTGACAGTGCGGTCCGCCCGCGCCCAGCACCTCCGCGTCGAAGGCAAGCGCCCTTCACCGCACAGTCCAGTTCCAGGGCGGTGGGGTGGGGAGATCACCTGGAGCTCAATGCGGGGCCGGGGCCTTCAACGACGAGATGGGCGCCGCCGTGACGGCGCAGATGGCCGACACCCTGCTCCTGGGGCGCAAGACCTATGACAGCTTCGCCGGAGCGTGGCCGGAGCGCGAGGCCGAGGGCGGGGAGGACGCCGGCTTCGCGAAGACGCTCGGCGACGCACGGAAGATCGTCGTGTCGCGCCAGCCCCTGGAGTTCACCTGGCGGAACTCCGAGCTGCTGCAGGGCACCTGGCCGAGGCCGTGACCGCGTTGAAGAACGAGCCGGGCGGGCGCATCGCCATGAGTGGCTCGGTCTCGGTGGTCCGCCAGCTGCTGCAGGCGGGACTGCTGGACGAACTGCACCTGCTGGTGCACCCGATCGCCGTCCGCAAGGGCGAGCGCCTGTTCGACGAGGGGGACAACACCGTCCCTCTGGAGCTGATCAAGTCCGAGACGTTCACGACGGGTGTGCTGTACCTGGTCTACCGGCCTGCCAAGGCGAGCGGCGACGCCTCCTACGACGACGCCAAGGTTCACCTGCCCCAGGACGAGCAGTAGAAGCGATTGGCGTGCGCGGCCGGGGTCTCCCACTCCCAGCCGCCGTGGGCGAACGCGATCGCCGCCCGAAGGACGAACCGGCTGCCCGCCCGCAACGGTCTCGGCATGCCTCGCACGGGTCATCCGCCGAGACCGCCTCGGCCGGATTGATCCATGAGCATGCCCAGGTCGCACGAATGTGACAGTGTTTTCGGCTCCAACGGGCTGTCAGCAGGCCGTGGGGGTCACGCCCGGCCCAGCAGGTCGAGGTCGAGCGCCATGCAGCGGATGCCGCCGCCGGCCTTGAGGAACTCCTCCACAGGTGAGAGCAGGACCGTGAACCCCCAGTCCTCCAGCGTCGTCCTGATCCGCGGCGGGCAGGCGGGCATGACCACGGTACGTCCGACCACCACGGAGTTGGCGCTGAAGGTGAGCGCCTCGTCGACACTGATGATCAGCGGCTCCGGCACCAGCTTCTCCACGGCCCGCTGACCTTCCACGTCCCAGACGGCCGGCGCGTAGAGCGCCCGGCGGTCATCGAGCGGGCAGAAGGACATGTCGAGGTGGTAGAACCGCGGGTCGACGATCGGCACTGCCACCACCTCGACGCCGAGGACGCGGGACAGATGCTCCGCCGCGGCGGGCGAGGTGCGCGGGCCGGTGCCGCACAGCAGCACATCGCCGAACCGGACCACATCACCACCCTCCAGGTAGAGGGCGGGGTCGTCTGGCCACGGGATCTCGGTGAACCCGTGTTCCAGGAGCCAGGCCGCGCCGTGCTCGGCCTCGTTGCTGCGTTCCGGATGCCGGAAGCGGGCCCGGACGAAACGCTTGGCGGTCACGACGCCCACATCGGTAGGGAAGACCATATCGGACAGCCCGGGCAGCGAGGGGAAATGGTGCACCGTGGCGCCGGCCGAGCGCAGCCCGGCCACCAGCGCGTTCCACTCGAGCCAGCTCTTGTCCCGGTCCGGACGGCGTTCGGTGGTCATCCAGGGGTTGATCTCGAAGGTGACGTCGAAGTGGTCGGGGCTGCACAGGAGAAAGCTCTTGGGCGGGTACGGCGAGCCGGTCGCCGGGCCGGTTACGGTCATCTCAATCTCGTCGTGCGACTGCGGTGGACATCAGAGGAGGACTCGCGAGTCCGCGCCGGCGCGGATGGCGCGTGACCGGCGAAGATCCCGGGAGACGACGCTCTTCTTCAACCAGCGATCGGCGCCGTCGTAGGCGGCGTGGAACGGACGCCGGCCGTGGACCGCCCGGAAGTTGTCGATGAAGAGGATCTCCCCGGCGTGCACCACGATATCTTCCAGGCAGTCGTCCAGCTGCTTGGTCGCCAGTTCCAGCGCGACCGCCGCCTCGGCGTCGCCCGGCACCGCCGACATGAAGTACGGGTCGATGCGCAGGTACGGGCGATCGGGCCCGCCGAACAGGATCGCCGTGGGGCGCGGGGCGTGGCCTATCTGCAGGACGGTCGAGTTGGGCGAGGCCATGTCCTGGCGCGCGTTGCGCAGGTGCTCGTCATCGGGGCGGATCAGAAAACGCGGCTCGGAAAGCGTGCGCAGGATGTCTTCCGGCAGGTTCAGGGAGACGACGCTGGCGTACGTGGTGGGCACCTTGCCGTTGTTGCGCAGGCCCATCAGGCCCAGGTAGTCGCACCGGTAGGGGTGGAAGCCGTCCTCGGTGTGCCATTCGAGCAGGTTGGCGCTTCCATGACCGCTCTGCTGGCGCTCCTCGCCGCGGATGGGGATGACGTTGTGGACGAGCCTGCCGTCCTGCAACGTCGACCAGCCGAACGGCTCGCCCAGGATCGAGGCCACGAGGAGGAAGAAGAACTCCTCGCGCCTGGTGGAGACCGGGTCGGCCTGCTTCGACCAGTGCGGCGGCGTCGGTCCGATGGCGGAGTCGTCCACCTGGAACCCCCGCACGACCAGGGCTCCCGCGGGCTCGGTCAGCCGGAACGCGCGCAGGAAGCGGGCCAGCCCGGCCGGCAGTCCGGCGGCGACCTGCGGGGCGTCCAGCAGGAACTCCGGCGCCTCCGGGTGGGAGTACTGGCTGATCGTGGACGACAAGAGGTCCTCAATCCGCTCCTGCTCCGTCGGCAGCAGGTCATAGTAAAGGGTGTCGGTGGGGTGCGAAGAGGTGTCCATATGGCCCTTCCAGATTCTCATGGTGTCCGGCCTCAGGCGGCCGGGATGGGAGGCACGGATCCCCGGGAGTCGATCCACGCTGCCAGTTCGGCCGGCGTGGGCGCTTCGAACAGCGTCCGGATGCTCACCTCGATGCCGAGGACTGTGGACAGGCGATTGACCAGCCGGGTGGCGAGCAGCGAGTGGCCGCCCAGGTCGAAGAAGTTGTCTCGCACCCCGATCTCGGTGGCGCCGAGCACCTCGGTGAACAGGTCGCAGACCTGGACCTCACGGTCGGTGGCCGGCGATTCCCGGCCGGAGCCGGACACCGCCGGCTCCGGCAGCCGGGCCCGATCGACCTTGCCGTTGGCGGTGACCGGAAGCGAGCCCAGGATGACGAAGGCGGAGGGGATGACTGCGGTCGGCACCGCCGCGGCGAGATGGCGGCGCAGCGCCGCGGGCGCCGGCGGATCGTCGGCGGCGACCGGCACGACGTAGGCGACCAGGCGCGGGTCGCCCGGATCGTCCTGGCGGACGACGGTCGCCGCCTGTGCCACGCCCGGGTGCGCGGCCAGGATGGTGTTCAGCTCGCCGAGTTCCACGCGCACGCCCCGGATCTTGACCTGGTCGTCGGTTCGCCCGGCCAGTTCCACTGTGCCGTCCGGACGCCACCGGCCGCGGTCGCCGCTGCGGTACATCCGGCCGCCCGGCGGGCCGAACCGGTCGGCGACGAAACGTTCGGCGGTCAGGTCTGGGCGGCCCAGGTAACCGTGGGCGAGATTGTTGCCGGCCAGGTACAGCTCGCCGACCACGCCGACGGGCACCGGCCGCAGAGCCTCGTCGAGGATGTAGACCTGCGTGTTCCAGATGGGCCGCCCGACCGTGGGCAGGGCCGGCCAGTCCTCGACCGCGTCGGGCAGCGCGTCGCCCGTGACGCCGTGCGTCTCCGACGGCCCGTACTCGTTGCGGAGGATGAGCCAGGGACGCGCGGCATGGAACTCGCGCACCAGCGGGGTGAGCTGGAGCGCCTCGCCGCCCTGGATGACGTACCGCAGGGCGGGCAGACGCAGCCCCAGGGTGGTCGCCGCCTCGTAGACCGCGGCCAGCACGGCGTTGGTCGGGTAGAACTCGGTGACGGCTTCCGCCTCCAGCCACCGGGCCAGGCGCATGGGGTCCTGGCGGGTGTCCTCGTCGGGGATGCACAGCGTCTTGCCGTTGAGCAGGGCGGTGAGCATCTCCTGCTCGGAGACGTCGAAGCAGACGGCGCTGAACTGGGCGACCCGCGCACCGGGGTGGTAGGGCACCTCCGAGGCGTGCCACAGCAGCTCGTTGAGCATGACGCGACCGGGCAGCACCACACCCTTGGGACGTCCGGTGGTGCCCGAGGTGTAGATGACGTAGTTCGGCGTCTCCGTGCTCAGGGGCCGCGGCCTGTCCCGCGCCGTGGGATCGGATCCCGCGGCCCCGGCCAGCGCCCGCCTCACCTCGGCGTCGTCCAGCGCCAGGACCTCGACGGGCAACCGGTAGCTCGGTGCGGAGGCGGCCACCACGATCGACGGGGCGCCGTCCTGGAGCATGAAGCGGATCCGCTCCTCCGGGTAGGCCGGGTCGATAGGAAGGTAGGCGGCGCCGCACTTCAGAACGGCGAGGAAGGCCTCGACCGAGCGGCTGCCCCGGCTCAGCAGCACCGCGACCCGGTCGCCCGGGCCGGCGCCCCGCGACAGCAGCAGCCGGGCCAGGCGGTTGGCCCGCTCGTTGAGTTGCGCGAAGGTCAGTTCGCCGGTGAAGCAGCGGATCGCGGCCCGGTCCGGCGTGGCCGCGACCTGGCGCTCGATGAGCTCCGGCAGCGTGGCGGTGGGCAGCACGGTGTCCGTCGCGTTCCACCTGCGGAGCACGTCGTCCCGCTCACCGGGCAGGAAGATGTCCACCTCGGACAGCCGGCGGCCGGGCTCGGCGGCCCACCGTTCCAGCAGGACCACGAAACGGGCCGCGATCAGCCGGGCGGACTCGGGCAGGTAGAGGTCGGTGGCGTACTCCAGCCTCCCGTGGATGCCGGCGGGCGAGCCGTCGGGGCCGTGCCGCTCGGTGAGCTCGAACAGCAGGTCGAAGAGGGCGGCGCCGGTGAAGACCTCTTCGGTCTCGGCGGTCAGGCCCGGCAGGCGGAAGCCCTCGCCGGACTTCTCGACGGTCAGCTGGAGCATGACCTGGAACAGCGGGTTGCGGGACAGCGACCGTGCCGGATTGACCTCCTCGACGACGTCTTCGAAGGGCACGTCCTGATGGTCGAAGGCATCCAGGTCGGCCTGCCGTACCCGGTGCAGCAACTCACCCAGGTCCGGGTCGCCCGAGACGTCGGTCCGCAGGACGACGGTGTTGACGAAGAAGCCGATGAGCTCGTCCAACGCCGGATCGGAGCGGCCGATGACCGGGGTTCCGATCGGGATGTCCGCGGGCGCGCCGAGCCTGGTCAGCAACGCCGCGATCGCTGCCTGCAGAATCATGAACACTGTCGTGCCGGTGCGCCTGGCAAGGGCCTCCAGCCTCCGGTGCAGCGACGGGTCGATGGCGAGGGCCGTCATCTCGCCGCCCCCGCCGGCGACCGTCGGCCGCGGCAGGTCGGCGGCGAGGGAGGGGCTGTCCGGCAGGTCACGCAGCGTGCGGCGCCAGAAGTCGAGCTGCCGGATCGCGAGCGGGGTACGGCGGGCTCCCGAGCCGAGCAACTCCGCCTGCCACAGCGTGTAGTCGGCGTACTGCACCGGCAGTGGCGGCCAGGCAGGGGAGGTGCCCTCCCGCCGCGCGGCATAGGCATCGTGCAGGTCCCGGGTGAGCGGGAGCATCGACCAGCCGTCGCTGCCGATGTGGTTCATGGTCAGCAGCAGCACGTGCTCGGTGGGGCCGAGGCGGAACAGCCGGACCCGCATCGGCAGATCGGCGGCCAGGTCGAAGGGCCGCTGGATGTCCTGGCGGATGGTGGCCGCCAGGTCCTCGGTGTGCTCGACCGGCAGTGGCGGGCGGGCGGCCTCGGCCGGCAGCACGGTCTGGTACGGCCGGTCCTCGTGCACGGTGAAGACCGTGCGCAGGGCTTCGTGCCTGGCGAAGACGTCGGCCACGGCGGCGCGCAGGGCCGCGTGGTCGAGCGCGCCACGCAGCCGGATGGCGAAGGGCAGCGTGTAGGTGGGTGCGGCACCGAGTTGGCCGAGGAACCACATCCGCTGCTGGGCGGGTGAGAGCGGGACCCGCTCGGGCCGTACGGCAGGCAGGACGGGCGGGCGGGTGCTCGCGCCCGGTTCCATCAGGGCGGCCAGGGCCGCGGGCGTGGGCGCGTCGAACACCGCCCGGATCGACAGCCCGGCGTTCAGCCGTCCGGCCAGGCGGACGGCGAGCAGCGAGTGCCCGCCCAGGGCGAAGAAGTCGTCGGCCGGGCCGACGCCGTCCAGACCCAGCACGTCGGCGAAGGCGGCGCAGACGGCGGCTTCCCGCTGATTGGCGGGCCGATCGCCGGGCGCCTGGGCACGTTCCCGCGGCAGGGCGGGGAGCTGCGCGCGGTCCAGCTTGCCGTTGCTGTTGAGGGGCAGCCGGTCCAGGAGCAGCACGGCGGAGGGCACCATGGCGGCCGGGAGCCTGGTGGCCAGCCAGTCGCGGATCAGCGCGGGCAGGCCCGTGGTCTCCGGCTCCGCCGTCGCGGCGGGGACGACATAGCCGACGAGCTGCGCGTCGCCCGCATCACGGTGTACGGCGACGGCGGCGTGCGCCACCGCCGGATGCTCCTCCAGAACGGACTGCACCTCACCCAGCTCGATACGGAAGCCGCGGATCTTCACCTGGTCGTCCACCCGGCCCTCGAAGACCAGCAGCCCCCCTGCCGTGCGCCGGACCAGGTCGCCGGTGCGGTACATCCGCTCGCCGGGCCGGAAGGGACAGGCGACGAAGCGCTCGGCCGTCAGGTCGGGGCGGTTGACGTAGCACCGGGCGAGTCCCGCGCCGGCGATGTAGAGCTCGCCGCCGGCGCCGTCCGGCACCGGGCGCAGCTCGTCGTCCAGCACGTAGGCTTCGAAGTTGGGCAGGGGCCTGCCGATCGGCGGGGCTCCGGCCACCTCCTCCTCGTCGGACCAGGCGGTGGCGTACACCGTGGCTTCGGTCGGGCCGTAGATGTTCATGATCCGGGCCGCGCCGGTGGCCTGCTTGACCGAGGCGGCGACCCGGGGGGACAGGCCCTCCCCGGCGAAGACCACGGTCTCGGACCGCGTGCACCGGTGCTCGCGCGCGGTCAGCTGGTGCAGCACCGATGGGACGCCGCTGACCAGGGTGGCGCGCGGCGCGTCGGCCGATCGGTCGGCGAGCGCGAGCGCGTCTTGGAGGACCTCGACGGTGCCGCCGCAGACCAGTGGGGCGAACAACTCGAAGACCGAGACGTCGAAGCTGAGCGAGGTGGTGAGCAGGGTGCGGGCCAGGCCGTCGGGGCCGAAGCGGGCCGAGGACCAGCGCAGCAGGTTCGTCATGCTGTCGTGGGTGATGGCGACGCCTTTGGGGCGTCCGGTCGAGCCCGAGGTGTAGATGGTGTAGGCGAGGTGCTTTCCGTCGACGGCGCCGATGCGGTCGGAGTCGGTCAGGTTCGAGCTCTCGGGGGCGGGTGCGCCGGCGGGTTCGCGCGGGTCGAGCACCGGGATGCCGGAGCGGATGGCGGCCATCGCCGACGGCCCCATGGCGCCAGCGGTGCCCGTGCCCATGGTGCTGGTGGTCAGCAGGAGGGCGGGGCGGGCATCGGCGAGGATGTACGCGATCCGTTCCGCGGGATGGCGGTCGTCCAGCGGTAAGTAGCCGGCGCCCGTCTTGAGCACCGCCAGGACTGCGACGACGAGGCCGGCGTCGCGCGGCAGCGCGAGCGCGACCAGGCTGTCGGGACCCGCGCCCCGCTCGACCAGGCGGCGGGCGAGGCGGTTGGCACGGGCGTTCAGTTCGGCGTAGGTGAGCGTCACACTCCCCGCGACGACCGCGGCCGCCGCCGGAGACAGGGCGGCCTGCGCCTCGATCATCGCGGCGGCTGTGACCGGTGCGGCCAGCCGGGTGTCCGGGTTCACGACGACGGTCACGACGCACTGCCCATCATGGCGCCCGCGTCCGGGGCGTTGCCGGCCGGGGCTTCGCCGAGTTGCCTGCGCAGGCTGCGCGGTCGCAGGTCGGTCCACGTCTCGCGGATGAAGCCGAGACACGCCTCACGTCCTGCGGCGCCGTACACCACCGTCCAGCCCTGCGGGATGTCCACGAAATCCGGCCACAGCGAGTACTGGTCCTCCTCATTGACCAGGACGACGAACTGACCGCTCGGATCGTCGAACGGGTTCGACATGACAGTCACAGATCCCTTCACAGCAGATTCAGGTTGGCCTCGAGGTTCGCCACCATTTGGTGCTCCGCGCGCCGTACTGACTCGGCGGTCCGGGCGGCGTAGAGGTCGTGGATGCGGATTCCGGGGAGCGCGGCGAGGTCGTCGGGCAGGCCGTCGGCCGCGCAGAGGTCCAGCACGACCGGGCCGGTGCGCGACTGCTGCCACGAGCGGAAGTCCTCGCAGGGCGCGGGCAGGCCCAGCGTGGTGATGATGACCGGCGTGTCGGAGGCGATCAGGTGCAGGTCGGCCAGACGGGCGACGTGCCGGTAGGCGGGGGAGTGGAAGCTCACGTAGTCGGCGTTCCGCAACAAGTCGGGCAGGGTGGCCCACTGGGGGCCGTCCAGAGGGCCGTGCCGCGGGGTGGGCGTGTGGAACGCGACGGTCATGCCGAGTGCCGTGGCGACCCGGGCGACTGCCGCTCCGACGTTGCCGTACCCGACGAGCCCGAGCCGCTTGCCGGCCAGTTCCGTGCGGGTGGCGCCACCGTGGCGCGCGTGCCGCAGCAGTTCCTCGATGACGAACTCGACATTGCCGATGTCGCCGTAGCCGTGGATCGGCGAGACGGTGATGCCGTACCGGGTGGTGTAGCGCAGGTCCACGCGATCGGTCGAGGTGGCGCGCAGGCCGAGATACCGCAGCGTGGGCATCTGGCCCAGGCGGTCGGCGTCGAGCCGGTCCTTCCACCCGGCCAGCAGCGCATCGGTCCCGGTGATGGCCTGGAAGGCGTCCGAGCCGGGAGCCGGCCAGTCGTTCAACACCAGCGGCGGTCGTCGCGTCAGCGGGCGCAGCCGGTCGAGCAGGTGCGGGGAGGGCCAGACGCCGGGTGAGACCGTGATCTGGTGGAAGGCCGATCGGGTCATGCTCCGCTCACACCCCCTCCGGCATGAGGCGCGGGCAGGACGGCCTCGATGAGCCAGGGACCCGGCTCGGCCAGCGCCCGGCGCAGCTGGTCGGCGAGGTCGTCGGCCGATCGGGCGCGGGTGGCCGGCACCCCCATCCCGGCCGCCAGGGCGACGAAGTCGAGCCCGGAAATGTCGCTGACGCCTCGGGTGCGGCCCAGGTCGGCGCCCGGGACTCCCTCGACCCGGGCCAGCTCGTCGGCGAGGCTCGCGTAGGAGGCGTTGTTGAGAATGACCGTGACGACGTTCAGCCCTTCGCGTGCCTGCGTCCACAGGGCCTGCGGTGTGTACATGGCGCTCCCGTCGGCCTGCAGGGTCAGCACCCGGCGGTTCGGGCAGGCGACCGCCGCGCCGACGGCCGCGGGCATGCCCATGCCGATCGACCCGCCGCTGAGACAGAGCCAGTCGTGCGCGGGCGCTCCGGCCGTTGCCGCGACCAGGTCCGGGGCACAGGTGATGGCCTCGTCCACGACCACCGCCTCCTCCGGAAGCAGCGTGCCGATCACAGCTGCGGCTTTGGCGACAGTCAGCTCCCCAGTGGGCAGGCCGGGGTGGTCGAGCGAGCGGCGGCCCTGTCCGGTGGCGGACGGCGGGCCGGGGCGGTCGGACACGTGGCGGCTTGCTCCGGCACCGACCGGCGCCACCAGGTCGGCGAGGTCCTGCAGGGCGGCGGGCGCCATGCCGAGCAGGTGGAGCTCGCAGCCGGCCGCGAACAGGCCGGCAGGCCTGCCGGGGTAACCGAAGAACGGGACCGGGGGCCGGGCGCCGGCGAAGACGATGTGCCGATAGCCGTCAAGCTGGGCCAACGCCTCCTCCAGAGGGTACGGCAGGCGCGCGATGTCCGGGAGACCGGGCTCGCGGCGGTGCCTGGCCGGTGACTTCTCCGCCAGCAGCCGGGCTCCGGTGGCGCGCGCGATCCTGGCAGCGGCACGCAGCCCGGCGGGCCGCAGGTTGGCGCCGCCGATGAACAGCAGGCAGCCGGTGTCGTCCCGCAGGATCTTGGCGGCACGCTCCACCGCGTCCGCGTCGGCCGGCGCGGGAGCCGCCGCCGGTACCTCGGCCGGTCTGCCACCTTCGGACCAGCACACGTCGGAGGGGAGGATGAGCGTGGCCACGCCTCCGGTGCCGGCGGCCGCCCCCGCCCGCGCCGCCAGGAGCGCCTCGGCGGTGTCCCGGCCGGCTTCGGCGGCGCGGGTCGTGCGGCGCACCCATGCGGACACGGGAGCGGCCAGCAGCTCGATGTCGGTGTTCAGTGGGGGATCGGAGTCCTTGAGATAGGTCGCGTGGTCGCCGACCAGAGCGACCATCGCGGTCGAGGCCCGGCGGGCGTTGTGCAGGTTGGCCAGGCCGTTGCCGAGGCCGGGGCCAAGGTGCAGGAGAGCCGATGCGGGCCGCTCGGCCATCCGCCCGTACCCGTCGGCGGCGCCGGTCGCCACGCCCTCGAAGAGGCACAGCACGTTGCGCATCGACGGCCTCGCGGTCATCTCCGCGACGAGATGCATCTCCGACGTTCCGGGATTGGCGAAGCAGACCTCCACGCCGCCGTTGGCGAGCGTGTCCAGGACCGCGCCGGCGCCCCGCACTCCGCTCCGCGCCCGGGCCCGCCGGTCACCGCCGTGGGAGGTCATGCCGCGATCAGGACGCGCTTGAGGTGCCGGGACGGGTCCTCGAAGGCGTTGCGCGAGTGCAGCATCCGCCAGTTGTTCCACACCACCATGTCCCGCGCCTGGTAGCGGACGGCGATGTGCTGCTCGGCGAACAGGACGTTGCCACGGTCGATGAGCCGCCGGGCCGTTTCGTCGCTCTCGGGGACGGTCAGGTAGTTGGTCGAGAACCGGAGGATCGGCTCGCCCTTGTGCTCCTCCAGGACGGGGTGCTCGGCCGTCGGCGTCACGCCGTGTCTGGCCAGGCCCTCGGTGGAGCCCCAGCGGTAGACGGTGTCACGCAGGTGCCGGCGCTCGTCTTCGGTGAACTCGGCCAGGATGCGGTTGCCGTCGAACAGGGTGGTCTCCCCGCCCGGGCCGGACGGCGGCGTGACGCACCACAGGGCCAGGTACCGCGGCGGTAAGCCCTGGAACTCGTACCCCTCGGTGTGTGGGGTCAGCGCGCCGCGGTTCTGCCCGTGGTTGACGTCGTCCATGCCGCGTTCAGGCTTGACGTCACCGACGAGCGTTCCGGTGGAGGTCGGCTGGAACTCGCCCAGCTCCTTGAGGAAGGCGACATGGTCGAAGGACTCGGGGACACCGACGAGGTGCACGTATCCGTTGTTGCCGAGCAGTTGCCGGAAGGCGTACCACAGGACGGCGTCGGCCAGCGGCTCGCCGTTCATGTCGAGACAGGACAACACGCTGTCGGGCGACTTGGCCACAGGAATCTCCGCTCTTGGACAGGGGTTGGTCGATGGCCGCGGCATCGCTCAGCCGCCGAAGACGTCGTCCAGCGACGCCTCGACGACGGCTGTGAGCTGCGCGAGCTCGTCCTCGGTGATGGCCAGCGGCGGCATGACGACCAGGACGTCGCCGAGTGAGCGCATCCAGACGCCGCGCTCCTGGGCGGCGGCGCAGACCCGGAAGCCCGCGCGCGGCAGGGAGGCCGCCAGCTCGATGCCGGTCATCACGCCCAGCCGGCGCACTGCGCGCACGGCGCGGTGCTTGGCCAGGGGTTCGAGCAGAGCGCCGAGAACGGCCCCTTTGGCACGTGCCACGGCGGGCAGGTCGAGCTCCTGCGCCATGGCCAGGTTCTCCAGTGCCGCCGCGCAGGCCAGGGGGTTGGCCGCATAGGTGTGGCCGTGGAAGAACGTCCTGGTCGTGTCGGGGCTGGTGAACGCATCAGCGACGTGGTCGCCGGTGAGCAGGGCGGACATCGGCAGCACGCCGCCGGTGAGCCCCTTGCCGCACAGCATGATGTCCGGGACGATCCCTGCGTGCTCCGTGGCCCACATCCGTCCGGTTCTGGCCACACCCGCGGCGATCTCATCGCAGATGAGCAGGAAACCGTAGCGGTCCGCGAGCTCGCGGCACCCCTGAAGGAATGCTGGGTGGTAGGGCAGCATGCCGCCGGCCGCCTGGATCATCGCCTCCACGATCAGCGCGCAGCAGCGCTGACCACAATCGGCCAAGATTTTTTCCAGGTCGTCCAGGGCGCGGGCCGCGGCCTGCGCCGGGTCGAGGCCGTCGGCGGGTGCCGGCGAGGTGGTCCTGCGCGTGCTCAGCAGCAGCGGCCCGTAGGTGGACTGCGACTGCTCCCCGCCCATGATGCTGGAGGCGGCGATCGAGTCCCCGTGGAAGGAACGTTCCAGATGGAGGATGAGGTCCCGGGGCCGGCCGGACTGCACCGAGAACTGGTAGGCCAGCTTGAGAGCGGCGTCCACCACGGACGCGCCGTCGCTGCCGAAGAAGACGCGGGTCAGGCTGCGGGTGTCGCCCTCGCTTGCCGGCGCCAGCTCTACCAGGCGTTCGGCCAGGCGGATCCCCGGTGTGTGCGTCGCGCCGAAGAACGTGGAGTGATCCAGCGCCTCCAGCTGCCGGGAAACGGCTGCCTTGAGCCGCGGCTCTCCGTGCCGGTAGGTGGTGACCCACAGCGATCCGCAGGCGTCGAGAAAGCGCCGGCCCGAGACGTCGGTGAGCCAGACCCCCTCGGCCCGCTCGATGACGAGCGGATTATCCGAAAGCCAATCTTGCTGCTGGGTGTAGGGATGCCACACTGTGCGGGCATCACGAAACTGCCAATCCGTGATTTCTTTCATGAAAGTCCCCCGTGGACCATTGATCCCGTCAGTCACATAAGGCGGGAGGCACAAACGGTGCCGGCGCTTCATATGTGCAGGGATTTGTCGATCACGCGATCGTACTCGGACACAAGCTAGCTACTTGATTTGGCGCCGTCAATCCTATTACTGGCCGTCAGTGCGCCATTACCGAGCGACACTCGGGTCAATCGGTACTTCGCTATTGCACGACCCACCTTCCTGTGGCAGTGTCGGGGCGCGGGAGGGGATGACATCCGGCTCCGCAACCTCTTCGGGGATTTTGAGAGGACAGGCATGGCCAACACAGGGGAGCGGCCACAGGGGGTATAGCGGCGGGCCGGACGGGGAGACGCGGCTCGAGGAGTGGGGGAAACTCCTGAGCGGGCCGGCCGTGATGAAGATCGGTCCACTGACTGGACGTTTCAAGTTTTCTGACGCATGCGCCGGTTGCCGGTTACAGCCCGGCTCCGTGGCATGCGAAGGCGCAGCTCAACCATGTCGTGAGGTTTCGCAGAAACCTCCTTGGCGCTGCGACGCGGTTTTCCGCCCCAGCGCTTCACGGTCGGGGGCGAGAAGCCGGGGGGCGCTCGTCTTGAATGGCGAATTCGGCATGCGCAGAACTCGGCAAGGCCGACAATGAATGGCGGAAGCGGATGTTGTGTTTTCACCATGTCGGGGTGCAGACGGATGACCTCGACAACTGTCTGAACTGGTATCTGGATTATTTCGACGCGGAGCTCTGCTGGCAGCTCGAGCGCTTTTCCGATCTTACTCTCGACAGGCTCCCGGGAATCGTCAAACTGATCGAGGTAAAGGTCGGAGATGTGCGATTCCATCTGTTCGATCGGTCCGCGCACAACCGGCAGCAACCACCTGCCGTCGGTTTCCAATTCCAGCACGTCTGCCTGGCGGTGGATACCGCGGATGAGCTGCCCGAATTACGTCGGCGCTGGTACGAGCTCTACGAGTCCGGAAAGTATGTTTTCGCTCGTCCGGATCTACCCAGCGACATCGTCACCGACGCGGACGGCATACAGAGCCTGTACTTGCTGGATGTGAACGGGTTGGAGTTCGAGTTCACCTACGTACCGAGGCAAAGCGCGTGACTGACCTGCGTACAATCGACCCCGAGACCCGGACCCCACAGCGCGACTGGGACTACGGCGACTTTCCGTACGGGCTCGAACCGTTGATCATGCCGGTGCCGGGCCAGACGGCCGCGCCGGGCCCGCCGCCTCCCGGCCTGCGAGCCGTCTACGACGTCGAGCGGGCCAGGGCCGCGCTGGAGCTACCCTCCCGGGCCGCGGGGCTCGCTCTGCCGGACACCACCGACGTGCTGTACTGGTTCCGCTGGATCACCGGCCATCAGGTGACCATGCTGCTGTGGCACCTCATGGGCGCGCTCGTGACGGCCGCCGCCAAGGAGAACGAAGCGGATGACCAGGCGCTGACCGACCTGGAGTCGTACACCAACGGATACACCGCCATGCTCCAGTACAGCGGCTCGTGCCCGCCGGAGATCTACCAGAGCCTGATCCGCCCGCGGATGTACCTTCAGCATCGCTGCTTCAGCGGCCTGTGGGCAGCCGACTTCGCCCCACTCCGCCGGCTCCTGCGCGGGCACGCGATGCCCTGGATGACCGGGCCTGGTGGCACTCGGCTGGTGGAGGCGGTGGCCGTCAACCGCCGCGCGCACGAGGCCGTCGCCGTCCGGCTGGTCCACGGCGGACGTTCCCTGCTGCAACAGAGCAGCGTCGGCACCTCCGTCCGCCCGACTCCACGCACCTCGCTCTTCTTCGACACCTTCTTCATGACCGCGCGAGCGCCCATCGGCCGCGACGCCGTTGTGGCCCAGCTGCTGCACCGGGTCAGGGCCGTCGCGCTCGACCTGGCGGCCAATGGGGCCGGCGGCCCGTCGACGGCCGGCGACATCATCGGCTCGCTCCAGCAGGTCGTCGCCTCCGCCGCCCACCATCTCCAGTCCACCCGCTGACGGCCCGCGCCCTCGATATCGCCCCGTACGGAGACGAGCTCATGCCCGAAATTCACAGCTACCAAGTCGTCGTCAACCACGAAGAGCAGTACTCGGTGTGGGCCGCAGACCGGCCGCTGCCCCTCGGCTGGTCCAGCGAGGGAATCTCCGGCACCCGGGAGGAATGCCTGGCCCACATCGCCGAGGTCTGGACCGACATGCGCCCGCGCAGCGTCCGGCAGGTCCAGGAATGACCTCAAGCCGCGCTGCGCTGCCCGGTGATCTCTCCTCTGCCGAGCGGCGGATGTGGTTCTTGGACCAGCTTCGCCCCGGCACGACCGACTACCTGCTCCCGTACATCTTCCGGATCAGCGGCCCACTCCGGGTGGACGCGCTCACCGCTACCCTCGCTCGCCTGCACCAGCGGCACGACGTGCTGCGCTGCACCTACCGGGTCGATGCGGGAGAGCCGCGACGGGTCGTCCACCCCGCGGGTAAGAGCTCGCCGGCACTCACCATCGTCGACCTCGCCGAACACGCGCCGCAGGAGCGGGACAGGCGCGCGCGGGAGGTGCTCGCCCGCGACCAGCGCACCCCCTTCGACCTCAGCCGGGAACACCCGGTGCGGTGGCTGCTGATCAGGCTGACCGGCACCGACCACCTCCTCGCCCTCACCGCGCACCACATCGCTTTCGATGCGTGGTCCGGCCACGTGGTGTGCGAGGAGTTCAGCGCGCTCTACGACGCCGAGGTCGCTGGCGTCACACCGACGCTCGCCCCGATCCAGGTGGACTACGCCGCCCATGCGGTACGGCAACGCGAGCAGCTCCTGCGTGGCGAGCTCGACGATTCGGTGGCCTTCTGGGAAGGCGAGCTCGACGGCATGGCGGCTCTCGACCTGCCGCTGGACCACCCCCGGCCGCGGATCTGGCGCTCCGATGGAGCGAGCGTCGAGGTGTCGGTTCCGCCGGCGCTCGCCAAGGCGCTGACCGCGCTGGGCCGCTCGGCCGGTGCGACCCGGTTCATGACGGTGCTGACGGTCTTCACCGGCCTGCTCGCCCGGTTGACCGGGCAGAGCGACATCGGCGTGGGCACGGCGGTCTCCGGCCGCGACGACGAGCGCACCCACGAGACGGTCGGGCTGTTCGTGAACACAGTGGTGCTGCGTTCCACGGTGGCGGCGGAGACGACCTTCCGCGACCTGCTCGGCCGTACGGTCATCTCGACGCTGACCGCGATGGAGCACCAGACGCTTCCGTTCGACGTGCTGGTGGAGCGCCTGCGGCCGGACCGCGACCTTTCGGCGAACCCGCTCTTCCAGGCGATGTTCCTGTTCGAGGAGTCGGGCGGTGCCGCCATCACCGCCACCGGCCTTCGCTTCGAGGAAGTGGACGTGCCGCCGCTCGCCGCGAAGGTGGATCTGACGCTGGCCCTGCGGCACGAGGCCGACGGTGGGTTCACCGGGCACTTCGAGTACGCCACCGCCCTGTTCGACCGCGCCACGATCGAGCGGTTCGCCCAGCTGTTCCTGCGGCTGGCCGAGCAGGCGGTGAGCGAGCCGGACCGCCCCCTCGCGGAGCTGCCGCTGTCGACGGCGGCCGAGCACGTCGCGGAGCTGGGCTACCGGGAGGCGCCGCGGATACCGGCGATGACGCCCGAGCTGATCGCCGAGCAGGCGCGGCGGCAGCCGGACGCCGTCGCCGTCGCCGGGCCGGACGGGGATCTCGACTACCGGACGCTGGCCCGGCGGGCCGACGACCTCGCTTTCGCGCTCGTCCGGGCCGGGGTGCGCCGCGGTGACGTGGTGGGCCTCTGCGTGGAGCGTGGGCCGCATCTCGTTTCTGCGCTGGTCGGCACCATGAGTTCCGGTGCCGCCGTGCTGTGGCTCGATCCGGCGCATCCTCGGGAGCGGTTGCTCGGCTTGCTCGCGGACGGGGGTGCCGTGCTGGTCGTCGCAGCCGGGCCGGACCGGGCAAAGCTGGACGGCTGCGGACTCCCGATCCTTCCCGCCGACGCGGTCCTTTCACCTGCCGGCGCGGTCGTTTCGCCTGCCGGCGCGGTGCTTTCGCCCGACGGTCGGACCACCATCTGGCGGACGCCCCGGGTCGGCCCGGATGACGTCGCCTACATCGCCTACACCTCCGGCTCCACCGGGACGCCGAAGGGGGTCCAGATCTCGCACGGCGCACTGGCCGAGCACCTCGAGGTCATCTCCACCGAGTTCCGGATCACGGCCGGCGCCCGGATCTCGCTCGCGGCCTCGCTGGGGTTCGACGTCTCGCTGGAGCAGATCCTCACCGCCCTGATCCGCGGCGCGCGGGTGGTCCCGCTGGACCCCCGCAGGCTCAGCGCGGATGACCTCCTCGACGAGGTCGGCAGACATCGCCTCACGCACCTCAACCTCACCCCGCTGTACTATCGCGAGCTGATCGGCCGGGCGAAGCCCCGGGACCGGCGGCTGGACTCCGTCGAGATGGTGTATCTCGCAGGGGACGTCATACGCGGCGACGACCTCCAGCGCTGGCGGGAAGGCGGCTTCGGCGGCAGCTTCGTCTGCGCCTACGGCCCCACCGAGGCGACCGTCACGTGCACCGCGCTGGACACCACCGACTGCACGGGCAGGGAGAGCATCCTGCCGATCGGGCGCGCGGTGCCGGGCACCCGGGCCTACGTCCTGGACAGCCGGCTCCAGCCGGTGCCGGTCGGCGTGCCCGGCGAGCTCTACCTCGCCGGCCGTCGTGTCGCGCTCGGGTACGCCGGCCGTCCCGCCGCGACCGCCGATGCCTTCCTCCCCGATCCGTTCAGCGCTGAGCCTGGGGCCCGGATGTATCGCACCGGGGATCTGGTACGGCGCCGCCCGGATGGGGTGCTGGAGTTCCGCGGCAGGGTGGACCGCCAGATCAAGGTCCGTGGGCACCGGGTGGAGCCGGAGGAGGTGGAGAGGGCGCTGCTGGCCCATCCGGATGTGCGTGCCGCCGCCGTGGTCCACCGGCCGGTCGGCGCGACCGGCGAGCCCGGCCTGGTGGCGTATGTCGTCCTGTCGGATTCGGGCCGGGGCGATGCCGGTCTCGGGGATTACCTGCGGGAGCGGCTGCCGTCCTACCTGGTGCCGGCGGCGATCGTCACGCTGACCGAGCTGCCCCGGACGTCCAGCGGCAAGCTCGATCATGACGGACTGCCGGAACCGGTCCTGAACCGGCAGGATCTGGGCGCCGAGATGGTCGCGCCGCGCACCGCGGCTGAGAAGGCACTCGTCGCGGCGATCTCCGACGTGCTGGGCATCGAGGAGATCGGAGTCCATGACGACTTCTTCCGGCTGGGCGGGAACTCGCTGGCAGCTACGCGGCTGGTGGCCCGCCTCCGGGATCACGCCGGTCTCACACTGCCGCTGCGGGAGGTCTTCAGCGCACCGACGGCGGCGGCGCTCGCGGCTCGCGCAACGCCGGTGGTTGACACGGCCGACGACGTGCCCATGCGAGCGGATCGCACGGGCCCGATCGTCCTGTCCGCCGCCCAGCAGCGCCTGTGGGTGCTCCACCAGGTCGATGCCTCGGGATGGGAGTACGTCGTGCCGGCGACCTTCCGCCTGCGTGGCCTGCTGGATGTCGGCACGTTGCGGGAGGCCTGCCGTCTGCTGGCCGAGCGGCATGAGATTCTCCGGACCAGATACGTGGTCGTGCCCGGCTCCGGTCCCGCCCAGGTCGTCGATCCGGCCGGCGAGGTGCCGGTGGAGGTCGTCGAGCCGGACGGCCGGTCTGTCGAGGATGTCGTCAATGAGGTGGCCAGGCAGGGTTTCGACCTTGGTCGTGATCACCAGTTCCGGGTCACGCTGGTGCGGGTTGCGCCGGACGAGCACATCCTGCTGGTGCTCACCCACCACATCGCCGTCGACGGCTGGTCGTGGAAGATCATCGGTACTGAGCTGGCGGCGCTGTACCGCGCGCTGATGACCGGCGCCACGCCGGAAGCCGTCGATCTGACATCGTCTGATCCGGCGCTGCCCGCGCCCGCGTGGCAGTACGCCGACCATGCGGTCCGCGAGGTCGGCCGCGACCTGGGTGACCAGGTGGGGTACTGGTGCCGGGCGCTGGCCGGGAGCGAACCCCTTGACCTGCCGCTCGACCGGCCACGCCCGGAGACACGGGACTCCTCGGGCGCGGTGTGGACCTTCCGCGTGCCCGCCGAAGACGCCCGGGCCGTGCTGGAGATCGGCCGGGACGCCGGGGCGACCGAGTTCGCCACCTGGTTCGCGCTCTATGCGGCGCTGCTCAGCCGCGTGACCGGACAGCGGGACCTGGTGATCGGCACCCCGGTCGACTGCCGCGACACAACCGGTGCGGAGACGGTGCTGGGCTGCTTCGTGAACACGCTCGCCGTCCGCGTTCCGCAGGTGGGAGAGACCTTCCGCACGCATCTGGCCGCGGTGCGGTCGCTGCTGGTTGAGGCCTACGACCACCGCGAGGCGCCCTTCGACCGGGTGCTCGCCGAACTGGGCCGGGACCGCGATCCGTCGCGCACGCCGCTGTTCGACACCATGTTCCAGGTGCTTGAGAGTGCCGGTCAGGCGTTGCCGCTGGCCGGCCTCTCGGTCACCCCCGTCGAGTTGCTGGGGCCGTCGGCGATGACCGACCTGACCCTGGCCATGCGCGCGAACCCGGACGGAAGCTGGACCGGGGAACTTGAGTACGCCACGGCGCTGTTCGAACCGGCCACGGTCATGCGGCTCGGGGAGCGGTTCGTCCACCTGGTCGCCGCGGTGGCCGCCCGGCCCGGCACCGTTCTGGCCGACATCGACCTGCGCACCGAGCACGAACGGGCCGGTGCGGGCGTGGCGGCGCCGTACACCGAACGTCCGCGCACGGTGGTTGAGCTCTTCGCCGACCAGATGGCCCGCATCCCGGACGCGGTGGCGGTCACCGGTCCCAGCGGCTCGGTGACCTACCGCGAGCTCGACGACCGCAGCCGGCGTCTCGCGCGGCGTCTGGTCGCCGCCGGGGTGGGGCCGGGTTCGGTGGTGGCGGTATGCGTCGGCCGGAGCGTGTGGACGGTCGTGGCGCTGCTCGCGGTTCTGCGGTGCGCGGCCGTCTATGTCCCTCTGAACGAGGCGGATCCGCCGGATCGGCGCGAAGCGCTGCTCGAGGAGACCGGGGCGGTGGCCGTCGTGACGGACGAGTCGCTCGCCGCCGGCTTCGCCGAAGGCCGGCAACTGGTCCTCTGCGGCGACGACCAGCCGGACGATGTCGGTCAGCTGGGCGACGGCCTACGTGTGGATGACCCGGCCGGTACGGCGCTGACCGATCTCGCGTACGTCATCTTCACCTCGGGCTCCACGGGCCACC
Organism: Nonomuraea sp. NPDC049400; assembly: GCF_044466425.1. NCBI lineage: Bacteria > Bacillati > Actinomycetota > Actinomycetes > Streptosporangiales > Streptosporangiaceae > Nonomuraea > Nonomuraea sp. NPDC049400. The sequence continues at coordinate 204,067 of NZ_JBITMP010000016.1, read as the reverse complement.
CCAAGGGCGTCATGATCGACCACGCCGCCTTCACCCACCACTGCCAGGTCATGGCGGAGGCCTACGGGCTGGGGCAGGGTGAACGGCTCGCCCTGCTGGCCTCGCTCAGCTTCGACGCGTCCATGGACCAGATCATGGCACCGCTGATCAGCGGTGCGGCCGTGGTGGTGCTGGACGCCCGCGCGGTCTCCCCGGCGCGGATGCTGCAGGATCTGCACGACTACGCGGTGACGGTCGTGGACGTCACCCCGGTGTACTACCGCGAGCTCCTCCACGCGGCCATCCCGAACGATCCGCGCCTGGCGCGGCTGCGCCTGATGAGCGTCGGCGGGGACGTCGTCACCGGCGAGGACGCCCTCGCGTGGCACGCGCTGGGCACAGCCGCCGCGTTCGGCTGTACGTACGGGCCGACCGAGGCCACCATCGCCTGCACCTTCCTGGTCGTCGACGAGGCGGAGGCCGGGCGCGCGGGCCGCCACCCGCTGCCGCTGGGGCGGCCGCTGGCCGGTTCCCGGCTGCTGGTCCTGGATTCGGCCCTGCGTCCGGTGCCGACCGGGGCCACGGGGGAGCTGTTCGCCGGTGGCCGGCGGGTGGCCCGCGGGTATCTGAACCGCCCGGATCTCACGGCGGACCGGTTCGTGCCCGACCCGTCCGGCCCGCGTGGCGCCCGGCTCTACCGCACCGGAGACCTGGTCCGGATGCGTTCGGATGGTGTGCTGACGTTCCTCGGCCGTACGGACCGGCAGGTGAAGATCCGCGGCTTCCGGGTGGAACCGGCCGAGATCGAGGCCATGCTGTCCGCGCTGCCGGGGGTGCGGGCGGCCGCCGTCGTGCCGGGGCCGTTGCCCAGTGGGGAGCAGGGGCTGCTGGGCTTCCTCGTGCCGGCGGCCGGAGCGCGGCTGGATGCCGCCGCCGTCCGGTCGGCCGTGCAGGGCCGCCTGCCACGGCACCTGGTGCCGGCGGCGCTGACGATCATCGACGAGCTGCCGCTGACCCCCAACGGCAAGCTCGACCGGGCGCTGCTGCTCCGGATCGGGGCCGCGCCCGCCGCGGCGCAGGCGCCCAGTCGCGAGCTGGACCCCACGGAGCAGGCGGTCGCCGGGATCTGGCGCGAGGTGCTCGGCCTGTCCGGACTCGGGCCCGGCGACGACTTCTTCGCACTGGGCGGCCACTCCCTGTCGGCCACCCGGGTCGGCATGCGGGTCCAGGAAATCTTCGGGATCGAGCTGCCGCTGCACCGCCTGTTCACCGCCACCACGATCGAGTCGCTCGCCGCGGCGGTTCGCGAGGCCGTGACCGCCTCGCTCGACGCACTGTCCGACGCCGAAATCGTGGCACTCGCCGCGCAGGATCTGGAGGCCGACCCTCGATGAGCATCGACGCACCCCACGCCGGAACGGACGCGGCGGAGCTGCGCCGCAGGCTCCTGGAGCGGCGGCTGGCCGGCCGGTCCCGGCAGGCGCCGGCGACCACGGCGATCCCGCGCCTGCCGCGCACCGAACCGCTGCCGCTCTCCTTCGCCCAGCAACGGCTGTGGATGGTCGACCAGTTGCACGCCCGCCAGGAGGAGTACCTGGTCCCGGTGGCCGTGTCACTGACCGGACCGCTGCAGGAGGAGGCGCTGGGCACGGCACTGACCGAGGTCGTGGCACGGCACGAGATCCTGCGCACCCGCTACGTCCTGGTGGATCGCCAGCCCCGGCAGGTCGCCGACCCGCCCGCGCCCGTGCGGGTCGAGCGGGCCGCGGCAAGCGAGCAGGACCTGCAGCGCGTGATCGCCAAGCTCTCGCGGGTGCCGATGGACCTGGCGAGGGAGCACCCGATCCGCTTCCACCTCGTGGAGCTCGGCCCGGAGCGGCATGTCCTGCTGATCTGCGTCCACCACATCGCCTTCGACGGCTGGTCCACGGGGCTGCTGCTGCGTGAGCTCTCCGAGCTCTACTCGGCCGTGGTGGAGAACCGGCCGCCGGCCCTGCCCGCGGTGCCCACGCAGTACGCCGACCATGCGAGCTGGGAGCGGGAGCGTATCCGGGGAATGCTCGGCCAGGGACAGCTCGACTACTGGCGGACTCAGCTCGCCGGCCTGGACGACCTGAGGCTGTTCACCGACCGGCCGCACCCGGCCGAGTGGGATTCCCGCGGGGCCGCCGAGCCGTTCGTCATCCCCGCCGAGGTCGCCGAGGCTCTGCGCGCGGCCGGCCTGGACGCCGGCGCCACGGCCTTCGTCACCTTGCTCGCCGCCGTCCAGGCCTTCCTCGGCCGGTACTGCGGGCAACGTGACATCGCGGTGGGCGTGCCGTCCGCCGGGCGGCCACGGGCCGAGGTGGCCGACACCATCGGCTATTTCGGCAACATGCTGGTCATGCGGGCCGACCTGGCGGACGACCCGGCCTTCTCCGCTCTGGTACGGCAGGCCAAGGCGAGCGCGGTGGCCGCCTACGCCAACCAGGACGTCCCCTTCGAGCAACTGGTGACCGAGCTCCGCTCCCACCGCGACCTGTCCCGCAACCCGCTGTTCCAGGCCAGCCTGACCGTGGAGGAAGGCTCGGCGGACAATGAGCCGGCACTGACCGGTCTGACGGCGCGGATGCTCGACGTCGACTGGACCGCAGCGAAGTTCGATCTCTCCTTCACCGTCACCGTGCCCACGGACGGTGCGTGGACAGGCGAGATCGTCTACCCGACCGCGCTGTTCGACCGGGACACGGTCCAGCGCATGGCCCGGCATTTCACCGCCTTCGTGACCGCGCTGGCAGCGACGCCGGACCGGCCGGTCGGCCGGGTCGCCTTCCGGCTGGACGACGACGAGCCGATCGCCGCCGAGCCGGCCCGCATCCCGGTCACCGGCACCGTGCACGAGGCCGTGGAACGTGTGGCCGCCTGCGCCGGAGAGCGGGTCGCGCTCCACGCTGGCGAGGTGCGCCACTGCTACCGCGACCTCAACGAGCGGGCGAACCGGCTGGCCCGGTACCTGCTCGAGCTGGGCGTGGGCGGCGGCAGCCTGGTCGGGGTCCGGCTCGGCCGCGGCGCCGAGCTCGTCATCGCGCTGCTGGCCGTACTGAAGACGGGGGCCGCCTACCTTCCGCTCGACCCGGACCAGCCGGACGACCGGGTCAACTTCATGATCGACGATGCCGCCGCCGCGCTCGTCATCACCGAATCCCGCTTCGCGCAGGCGCTCGGGGCCAGGCTCGTCGTTCTCGACGAGGACGCCACCCGAGCCGCGCTCGCCGAGCGGCCGGGCACGGACCTCGGCCGGGCCGTGGATCCAGACGACCTCGCGTACGTGATGTACACCTCCGGCTCGACCGGGCGGCCCAAGGGCGTGATGGTGACGCATCGCAACGTGGTGCGCCTGTTCGCCGCGATCGACCGCGACCTGGCGACCGGTCCCGATGACGTGTGGGCCATGTTCCACTCCTACGCCTTCGACTTCTCGGTGTGGGAGATGTGGGGCGCGCTGGCGCACGGCAGCCGCCTGGTGCTGGTGCCGTTCGAGACCTCCCGCTCGCCGGAGGAGTTCCTGCGCCTGCTCATCGAAGAGCAGGTCACCATGCTCAGCCAGACCCCGTCGGCTTTCGCGGGTCTGACCCGGGCGCTGGAGGAGCGAGGCAGCCTCGACGGGCTGACGCTGCGCGCCGTCGTCTTCGGTGGGGAGGCGCTCGACCCGTCGATGCTGAGGCCATGGTTCCGGCTGGGCGGGTCCCGGACACCCCGCATGATCAACATGTACGGGATCACCGAGACCACGGTGCATGTCACCTTCCGCGAGCTCGGCGAGGCGGACTGCCGGGAGCGCGGCGGCGCCGGCCGCAGCCCGATCGGCCGTCCCCTGGCCGACCTGAGCATGTACGTGCTCGACTCGGCCGGGCAGCCGGTGCCGGTCGGGGTGCCGGGCGAGATCTACGTCGGCGGCGCCGGGGTCGCACGCGGCTACCTCGGCCGCCCGGCACTGACCGCCGAACGCTTCGTTCCCGACCCGTTCGGCACCGAGCCGGGCGCGCGCCTGTACCGGACGGGGGACCTGGCCCGGCGCCGCCCCGACGGCCGGCTCGAATACCTCGGCCGTGCCGACCAGCAGGTCAAGATCCGCGGCCATCGGATCGAGCTGGGCGAGGTCGAGGCCGCCCTGTCGAGCCACCCGTCGGTGCGCGCGGCGGTCGTCGACGTGCGCTGGAGCAGCCCTGGAGACGGGCGGATCTTCGGGTACGTCGTGCTGTCCGACGAGGAGATGCTCGACGAGGTACGGCGGCACGCCGCCACCAGGCTGCCCGGCTACATGTTGCCGGCCGCGGTGGTCGCCATCCCCCGGATCCCCCTGACGGCCAACGGCAAGCTTGACCGCGGCCGGCTGCCCCAGCCGCGCCTGGGCTCGACCGTCGCCTACCTGGCCCCGCGCTCGGAGGCGGAATCCGTCGCGGCGGCGGTGCTGAGCGAGGTGCTGGAGGTGCCCCGGGTCGGGGTGCACGACAACTTCTTCGCGCTCGGCGGTGACTCCATCCGCGCGGTCCGTGCGGTGGGCCTGCTGCGCGCCCAGGGGTTCGGCGTCACGGTCGCCGACCTGTTCCGCCGCCAGAGCGTTGCGGAGCTGGCCGAACTGGCCGGCGGCACAGTCGAGGCGGACGCGCCCACTCCGCCCTTCGCCCTGCTCTCGCCGGCCGACCGGGAACGGGTGCCGGCCGGAGTGGAGGACGCCTACCCGCTGGCGCGGACGCAGGCCGGCATGCTCTACGAGCTGCTGCGCGACGACGAGGTGCACCGCTACCACAACGTGACGGCCTACCCGGTGCGCGAGCGCGGCACCTTCTCGCTGGAGGCCCTGCACCAGGCGGCCCGGTACGTGACCGCCCGGCACGACATCCTGCGCACCGGCTTCGACATCACCACCTTCTCCGAGCCGATGCAGCTCGTCCACGGGCAAGTCGCGCCGGACATCCGCTTCACGGATCTGCGGCCGGTGCCGGCCGAGGAGCGGGAGGCCCGGTTGTGGGAGATCATCTCGGCTGAGCGCGCCGACCTGTTCGACCTCGACGCGGCGCCCCTGTGGCGCCTGCACATCGTCCCGTCCACCGCCGAGACCTGGCACCTGTTGCTGGTGGAGTTCCACCCGGTCCTCGACGGCTGGAGCCACAACTCGCTGATGACCGAGATCCTGCACGTCTACGAGGCCTACCGGGACGGCGGGGCGCCCGAGCCCGCCCCGCCCGGCGCAGTCCGCTTCGCCGACTTCGTCGCCCTGGAACAGGCCTCGATCCGGTCGGCAGAAGACCGCGGATTCTGGGCGGAGCGGATGAGCGGCGACTGGGAGCGCCTGTCGCTGCCCGAGCTGTGGGCCGGGCCGACCGGCATGCTGACCTACGAGGTCCGCGTCCCGCTGGAGGAGCTGGACCCCGGGCTGCGGGAGCTCGCGCGGATCGCGGGCGTGCCGTACAAGACGGTGTTGCTCACCGCCTACCTGCGGGTCCTGGGGATCGTCAGCGGGCAGGAGCGGTTCTTCGCGGGCATCGTCTCCAACGGCCGCCCGGAGCGGCTCGGGGGTGACGAGGTACGCGGCATGTTCCTCAACACGGTGCCGTTCGCCGCGCCTGCCGTACCGGACACCTGGGTCGGGTACGTGCGGGAGGTGTTCGCGGAGGAGATCGCGGTCCACGCGCACCGCCGCTACCCGCTGCCGGTCATGCAGGGGGAGTGGGGCGGCGACGCTCCGCTGATCGAGACCGCCTTCAACTACATCAACTTCCACGTGCTCGACCTCGACCTGATCGACGCCGAGGCCCTGCACGACGTCAGCCCCACCCAGTTCGCCCTGGCGGTCTCGACCGAGGGCAACTGCCTGGCCATCACGGCACGGCCGGAACAGGTCGCGCCCGAGTACGGCGAGCTGGTCGGCCGGCTGCTCACCCAGGTCCTGGCGGCGATGGCCGCCGCGCCCCACGGCGACCCACGCCGGCCGCTGCTCGGCACGGCCGACCGCCGGCGGGCGCTCGCCCTGGCCGCCGGTCCGGCCGAGCCGGTCGGCGAGAGCTTCGTGGAGCTGGTCGACCGGTGGGCGGCAGAGCGGCCGGACGAGCCGGCGGTCTGCGACCCCACAGGAGACCTGACGTACGCGCAGCTGCGGCACAGGTCCGGCCAGGTCGCGGCCGCTCTTCGGGCACGTGGCGCCGGGCCGGACAGCGTGGTGGGCATCAGCCTGCCGCGCGGCTGCGACTTCGTCGTGACCATGCTCGGCATCCTGCGGGCGGGCGCGGCGTTCCTGGCTCTCGATCCGGCCCAGCCGGCCGTGCGGAGGCAGGCCCTCCTGCGTGACGCGGGCGCGCTGCTGCTGGTGGGAGCGGACGAGGACGGCCTCGGCCTGCCCGTGCTGTCGCCGGCCTCGTTCGCCGAGCTGCCGCCGCTCGCCGAACCCGTCCGGTGTGCTCCGGAGTCGCTGGCCTACCTGATCAGCACGTCCGGCTCGACCGGAGAGCCCAAGAGCGTGATGCTGACCCATCGCGGGCTGCTGAACCTGGCCGGAACGCCACTCGACCTCCTGGGTGTCGAGCCGGGCGACCGGGTGGCGCAGCTCGCCCCGGTGGTGTTCGACATGGCGCTGTTCGAGATGGTCCTCGCGTTGACCCGCGGGGCCACGCTGTGCATCCCCGATCCAGGCGTTCTCGCGGTCGGCGAGGTCCTGTCCGGCCTGCTGACCGGGATGGCGGTCACCCACCTCGTCATCGTCCCGTCGGCTCTGGACGTGCTCGACCCGGACAGCGTGCCCGGTCTGAGGGTCGTCGCGGTGGCCGGCGAGTCGTGCCCGGAGCAGCTCGCCGAGAGGTGGTCCGGCCGCGTCCGCTTCCTCAACCTGTACGGGCCCAGCGAGTACACCATCATGGCGACCGGCCTGGAGATCCTCCCTGGCCAGGAGCAGGGGCTGACGATCGGCCGCACCATCGCCAACACCGCCGCGTACGTCCTGGACAGCAACCTCGACCCGGTGCCCGTCGGCGTGCCGGGCGAGCTCTGCCTCGGCGGGTTCGGGGTCGGGCGCGGCTACGCGGGCCGGCCGGAGCTGACCGCCGACCGCTTCCCGCCCGACGAGTTCGGCGGCGTGCCCGGGGCCAGGCTCTACCGCACCGGTGATCGCGTGATCCGCCGCCCCGACGGCGAGCTGGTGTTCCTGGGCCGCATCGACCACCAGGTGAAGCTGAACGGCCACCGCATCGAGCCGGGCGAGATCGAGGCGGCCCTGCAGACCCACCCCGCCGTACGGCAGGCCGTCGCGGTGGTGCGCGGCGACGACGGGCAGCGGCACCTGACGGCGTTCGTGATCGCCGCCCCCGGCACCTCGCTCACCCCCGGCGACCTCATACGTTTCCTGCGGGACCGCCTGCCCGCCTACCTGGTGCCCGCCAGGGTGGTGCCCCTCCCCGAGCTGCCCAGGAACGCGACCGGCAAGATCGACCGGGAGAGGCTCGCCGTCCTGCCGCTCGGCGACGACCACCGGGCCGCGCCGGTGCCGCCACGCGATGACCTGGAAGGCCGGATCGCCGCCGTCTGGCAACGAGTCCTGCGCGCCGACCGGGTCGGCGTCCACGACGACTTCTACGACCTGGGCGGGAACTCTCTGCTGGCGGTACGGCTGGCAGCCCGGCTTTCGCAGGCCCTGGACGGCACGGTCTCGGTCACGGACGTGCTGCAGCGGCGGACGATCGCCGAGCTCGCCGCCGCTCTGGCGACCAGTCAGAGTGCGGGCGGCGGCGGGCCGCTGCACTGGTTGCGCGCGACGGGCACGCAGGCGCCGCTGCTGTGCATCCACCCCGGCGGCGGCGGCATCCACTGGTACGAGCGGCTCGCGGAGATCATGCCGAGGGGACGGCCGGTCGGCGCCTTCCGCTTCCCCGGGGCCGCCTTCCCGGGCGCGGGCTCCACCGTGGAGCTGGCCCGGCACTACCTCGGTCAGCTCGGCCCCGACCTGACCGGCGCGGGCCTGACGCTGCTGGGGTGGTGCGGCGGCAGCGCCGTCGCCTGGGAGATGGCCCGGGTGCTCACCGAGTCCGGGGTCCCGGTGCGCCTGGCGCTGCTCGACCCGGGCTCGCCGCTCACCGATGCCGACGAGCAACTGCGGGCCTTCGGGCAGTGCGAGGAGCTGTTCGCCCGGCTGGCGGCCGGTGAGGAGGGTGTCCGCGCCGAGGCGTTCACCCTGCTCGCGGAGCTGCTCGATGAGGAGCTGCCGCAGGACGACCTCACGGACGAGTCCTGGCTGGGTCAGGTACGCGGCTGGCACGCCCTGTTGAGGGCCACCTTCTCCTATGATTTCCGGCCCGCGCGCTGGCCGGTGGACATGATCTTCGGTGCGGAGATCGCCGCCGGGACCCACAGCGTGCTCCAGGGCCTCGAGGTGGCGGACTACGTCCGGTCCTGGCGCGAGCTGGTCGCCGGGGTGCCGAGCACATGGACCACCATCTCCGGCAGTCACCTGGGCGTCATGGAGGAACCCCACGTCTCCCGGCTGGCCGACGTGCTCACCCGGCAGAGCACCGCCACCAGGGTGGAGTGATGGCGAGCCTGTGGCGCAACCGTGAGTTCAACCTGCTCTGGACCTCCCAGTCCCTGGCCGACCTCGGAGACGGGGTCGCTTCGCTGGCGCTGGCGTTGCTGGTCCTGGTCGAGACCGGCTCCCCGGTCCAGGCCGGGATGGTGGGCACGATCACCCAGGTGGCCCGGTTGGCGCTGCGCCTGCCCGCCGGCGTCCTGGTCGACCGGATGGACCGCCGCCACGTCATGGCGTGCTGCGGCGTGCTGCGGCTGGCCGTTTTCACCGCGCTGACCGTCGCCGTGCTCTCCGGCCGGACGAGCCTGGCGTTGATTCTCGTGGTAGCGGCGGTCGACGCGGCGGGGGGCGCGTTGTCGGGGACGGCGGAGGACGCCTCGATCCGCAGCATCGTGCCGATCGCGCAGCTGCCGGCCGCCGTGGCGCGCAACGAGGCGCGCTCCTACGGCGCCTCGCTGGCCGGACCCCCGCTGGGCGGCCTGCTGTTCGGGGTCGCGCATGCCGTTCCGTTCCTGGCCAACGCGATCTCGTCGCTGGTCTCCGTCGTGCTGGTGCTGTTCATCCGCAAGCCTCTGCAGGCGCAGAGGGAGGAGGAACCTCAGGCGTACGGTGCGGCCTTGGCCGAAGGCGTCAGATTCGTCTTGTCCCACCCGTTCCTACGCGCGTTGATGTTCATCGCCGCGCCGCTGAACTTCGCCATCGGCGGTGTGCTCTTCACCGTCATCGTGGCGCTGCAGCGCAACGGCACGTCGCCCGCGGTCATCGGCCTGGCGGAGACGATCGTCGCGGTGGGCGGCCTGCTGGGTGCGTTCGTCGCACCCGCACTCCAGCGCCGCCTCAGCCTGGCGGTGCTGGCCCGGCTGATCTGCTGGACGGCGGCGGCCCTGCTGGCGAGCGCCGCGATGCTGACCTCGAGCATCGCGGCGGCCGTCCCGCTCGGGCTTGCCGTCTTCCTGGGGCCTGCGTGCAACGCCGCGCTTTTCGGGTTCCAGGCCGCCATCACGCCCGATCGCCTGCAGGGCAGGGTCAACAGCGTCATCATGGTGGCGGCCACCTCGATGGCCGCCGTCGCCCCGGTCCTGGCCGGGGCCATCGTGGCCTCCTGGGGGCCTGCCAGGGCCATCCTGTTCTTCGCCGCGGCCGTCGCCGGATCTGCGCTGCTGGCGACCTTCGGCAGCGGCATTCGCCACGCCGGCGACCGTGCGCCGGCCGAGGCAGCGGTGGAGTGAGCGGGTCACCATCGAGTCCCACGTGCTGGGGGAGGGGTTCATGGGCCGGCGCGTTTTGTCGGCCCTCCCGCGCACACTCGTCTTCGACACCATCCATCGAGGAGGGACCATGGCGAGGGGCTCCAGGAGAGGAAGCGGTAAGCAGAGATCACGCAAAAGACAGCGGGTGCTCACGGCGGCGTGCGTCCTGGGCGTCGTCGTCGTGTGGTTCGCCGGCGAGCACCCGGGCTGGGCGGCGGGGACCGCCTGCCTGCTCGTTGTGTTGTTCGTAGGCGGGCTCATCCTCCGGAACCGAGTGATCCAGGCGGAGAGACGGCGGTTCCTGGCCGCCAATGTAGAGCTGGAGAAGGTCGATCGGATGACGGGCCCCGCGTTCGAGCATCTCGTCGCCGAGCGGATGATCGCTGACGGGTTCCGCCAGGTCCGCGAGTGCGGCCGTACCGGTGATGGCGGGGTGGATATCACGGCCGTGGCTCCGGGACATGGCCGGTACGCCGTCCAGTGCAAGCGTTACAGCAAGACGGTCGGCGCCCCCGAGGTGCGCAACTTCCTCGGGGCGCTGGCCAACACCTTCGCCGGCCACACCGGAGTTCTGGTCACCTCGAGCCGTCTCACCAAGCCGGCCAGACTCGAGGCCCTGGGCGCACGAGAGCCGCTGATCCTGGTCGAACGCGACCGTCTGGCGGACTGGCTTCTGGGCACGGTCTCGCTGCTGCCTGCAAGATCGGCCGGAATGCTGACCGAAGACGAAGCCACGTAATTCGATCGCGACCTACGCGATAGCCCGTCCCAGTCATCCGCCCCGATGCCGACGACGGTGATCACAGGTTGCCCAGGGACGCGCGTCACTTGGATCTCCACGACCACCCGCGACGGGTTGGGCCTGGGCGGCTTGTAGCGGGAGGGGTAGCGGCGCTCGGCGTCGGCCACCTGCTCCGGCTCGGTGCGCAGTACGGCCCAGCCCTGCGGCGAGTCCAGGCCGCTGACCGGCGCGATCGTGACCATATCCTCCCGTTTCGGCAGCATGCTGGCGAAACCGTCCCAATCCAGGGTCTTATCGCCGGATCCAGACCGCCGGGCACCGAAGGAGATCGTGACGGTGATAACCACCACGTGAGCGGAGACCCTGCCACCCGTCGGAGGCCCCCACATGGCCAGGTCGGCGCCCACCGAGACGGAGATGGTCTTATGGATGAACCAGACGTCGACCTGGAGCGTGGCACTGATGCTCACCGAGATGCTCGCCTCGAAATGGAACGGCCGCCACCACACCAGCAGATCCGCCTGCGCGGTGAACCGCGCCCGCACGGGGCCCGCGTGGAAGACGACATCGAGCCGCCCGCCCGCCATCGCGCACGACGGCGTCACCGTCAGACACGCCTGCGCCTTGACCGACACGTTGCTGCTGACCGCCCAATCGATGCCCAGCCGCGGCACCCGCGGGTAGAAGGCGGGAGGCTTAAACGCCGGATGGTAACCGCCCAGGGTGACCACGAACTGCCCGGCGTTCGGGCTCGGCCCGAACCACACCGCGCACGCGAACCCCCCGGTGAGGTGACAGGCCGGCGTCAGCACATACGAGGCCGACGACAACTGCGCGGCCACCTCGCCCCTCGGCCACCTCGACAAGTTCCGCCAGGATTTGCCCTATCTCAGCCCTTCGTGGCGGGAGACGTACTCCGCTGTCAGGGCGATGACGGAGGGGTTGAACGGCCGTCTCAAGGGCCACGACGTCGACCTGGCTGATCCGAAGAACCGGCTCGCCCACGGCCGCGTCGCCCAGACCATCCTGGTCGCGTTGCTCGTCACCGTCGCCAACGACCACTTCCTCGACCAGTGGCGCCACACCCACCAGCCCCCAGACGAGCCGGACACATCCACCGACGTCTTCGAGATCCCGGCAGAGCGCCTCGACCGCTCGCCGCTCACAGGCCGGAACAGGCCACCACCCGTCCCATAACCTGCACGTCAGATCACCTTGTCGCAGCACCCAGCCCGGAGCCGGCTTCGCCATGCCCAGCGACGCGAACTCCAGCCTCCACCAGCGCCTCGACACCACCCGGGCCTCCCCAGGCACCTGCTCCGCAGCTCCCAAACCAGGACGAACCAAGTTCGGAAACTCCTGAAACGACAAGATCCCGCCTGATCGCGATGATCAGACGGGATCCCGTCAACTTCAGTCCAGCCGTTTCAAGAACGGCCCCGGGTGGAGCTATGGGGATTCGAACCCCAGACCTCCTCCATGCCATGGAGGCGCGCTACCAACTGCGCTATAGCCCCTTGCTGCCTGTACGAGTGTAGCCGACTTCGCGACCCCTGAAGCACACCTTAAAAACCTTGCATACGGAGAGTAAAATATTGCTACCGTCCGTGTCGTGATCAGCTTCCATCCTGTACCTCTGACCTCGCATTGCGCCCAGATCCTCGACAAGCGGGAGCACGCCATCATCGGCGTCAGCGCCCTCAACGGCTACTTCACTCCTTGGACCATCAGGCACCTGCTCGACTGGGCGACCCGGACGTTCGCGCGGGTCGACGTCCTCGTGCCCGGTGTCGAGCTGGCCGGGACGCTGGTCGCGAGGGGATGCCCGGCAGCCAAGGCGGGGGCTAAGGCGAGGGCGGCCGCCAACAACACCCGCAACCGGGTGATCCGGGCGCTCGACGCCATCGACCCGCCGAACGCCGCCGTGTTCGACTGGAACGAACTGGCCCCCAATCGCGCCTATGGCGAGGCGCGAACGGAGCTGGAGCGCCTGTTCGCCACGCATCCGGCCTTCAGGCAGCACTGCATGGACGCGGTACGGCCCATCGTCGGCGTGCCGGAGCTCTCGCGCGCGCAGGCCGAGCAGGCCCTGCCCTTCCTCCTGGCCGAGCTGCCCCTCGTCATCGACACCCCGTCGATCCTCGGCACGGGCTCGTCGGTGTTCTGCTATCCCCGGCCGATGCCGATGGTCGACCTGCTCTACGCGGGCATGCTCCCTGTCCATCCCGGCCCCACTCAGGGATTCGTGTCCACCGCATTGACACCGGCCGCCCGGCCTGCGCAGTATCTATGTAACGCTCTGTAGAGACAGAATCACTAAGGGTGCCCCCATGGATGCACGTGCCCGAAATGCTGGACATGCGTTCGACACAAGCGACATGGACCACGACGGCTACCTCGATCATCGAGACATGATCGTGGTCGCCACCGCCCTCTGCGAGCGGCTGGGGCTCTCCGAGCGGGGCAGCCGGCTGGTCAAGGACGCCTACGAGCAGGTCTGGCAGTATGCCGTGCACCACATCGGCACCGATGCCGACGGCCGCATCAGCAGGGAGTCCTACATCGCCTACGCGCTCGCCCCGGAGCGCGACCGGACGGAGTTCGTGGCCAACGTGGTTTGGCCGATCACCGACGCCCTCTGGGACGCGGTCGACGGCGACGGCGACGACAGGCTCGACCGGGCCGAATACCTGCGCCTGTGGGCGGCGTATGACGTGGCGGCGGAGGCGTCGCGGGAGTCGTTCGACCAGTTGCGCGGCAACAGGGTCGCGCACGTGTCGAAGGCCGGGTTCGCCCAGGCGATGTACGACTACTACTACCGCTCCGCCTCTGCCGCCCCCATACTCGGCGACGACTAGAAACGCTCACCCCACCGAGCCGGCCTTGCCGATGAGCGTGACCAGCTCCGACACCATCGGGTCCTCCGACGCCGCCGCCAGCCGGGTGGCCTGCTTCCCGAGCGCGGGCAGATCCATGCCGAACGCCTTGCGATCCCGCAGGTAGACCGCGAACGCGGCGACCACCACGTCAACCTGGAGCCGCATCGGCGCCTTGTCCCACACCGACGTGGCCAGCTCGTCGGCCCGCAGCGACCTGCTCGCCTCCGAGGCGGTCCGGGTGTCGGGATCCTGCCAGCGTACGGTGGCCTGGGCGAGTTGCCCCTCGGCGCCCGGCTTGAGGCGGAGCGAGTAGAGAGCCGTGACCGAGTGGCCGGGGCCGATCTCGCCGCCGTCGCGGCTGTCGTCACGGAACTCCTCCGTGGACAGCGCGCGGTTCTCGTAGCCGATGAGCTGGTAGCTCTCCACCACCGACGGGTTGAAGACGACCTGCGCCTTGGCGTCGCGCGCCCGCAGCTCGATGGTCGCGGGGAGCTGCGTGGCGAAGATCTTGTCGGCCTCTTCCTGGGTGCTGACGTACACCGCCATGCCGTCGCCGTTGTCGGCGAGCTGCTCCATCAGCTCGTCGCCGTAGTCGCGACCGACGCCGACGGTGAGCAGCGTGACCTGCTTGGCGGCGTACTCCTTGACCCGGTCGAGGATGGTCTGCCACTCGGTGCTGCCCTGGTTGGCCAGGCCGTCGGAGAGCAGGATGACCCGGTTCGTGGCGGCGGGGCGGAACGCCTTGGACGCCTCCTGGAACCCGGTGACCAGCCCCGCCTCAAGGTTCGTGCCACCGTTGACGGTCAGCTCGTCCACCGCGTCGCGCAGTTCTTCCCTGGCGGTCAGCGGGGTCATCGACGCCAGCACCTCGGCCTCGTCGCTGAACGACACGATCGACACCTGGTCGCCGGGCGCGAGCTGGTCGAGCAGCTTGAGCAGGGCCGACTTGACGAGGTCCAGGCGGCCTGGCTCGGCCATCGAGCCGGAGACGTCCACGACGAACGTGAGGTTGGCGGGCCGCCGCTCGGCCGACTCCGACGCGCGCGTCTGCAGGCCGACGCGCAGGACCGCCTCGTCGCGCGACGGCAGCTTCGCGCCGTCCACGTGCACGGCGAACCCGTCGTCCGGCGGCTGCGCGTAGTCCTGCCGGAAGGCGTTGACCCACTCCTCGGGACGGATCTCGCCGGGCGCGGGCCAGCGGCCCTCCTGGAGGGCGCGACGGGCGTAGCCGTACGAGGCGGTGTCCACGTCCAGGGCGAACGTGGAGATCTGGGCCGTGGTCGTGTCCTGCTCGGCGTTCTCCTGCTCGGCGTTGTCCTGCTGGGCGGGGGACTGGGCAGGGTGTGCGGGTTGTTGCTTGGCGTTGGCCGGATGGGGTGCCCGGTCACTGCTCGTCGAGCCTCCGGAGCCGCCGCACGCGGCCACGGCCAGCAGCGCAACAAGCCCGACACCCGCCGCTAAGGGGCGAATCTTCATTGCAACCACCTCCATGCCGTACGACGGAACTCGATCTCCGATGGCCGGGCCGGTGACGTAAGCGAGCGCAAACCGCGACCGAGACGTGATCGCTTGTGACAGCTGAGGTAAGTGAGATCAGCGTTTCCCGGCCGGATCCCGCCGGATGAGCCCGAGCGCCGCGTTCTCGACGCGGATGCGTACGGTGAGCAGCACCGCGTTGGCGGCGGTGAAGGCCAGCGCGGTGAGCCAGGCGGTGTGCACGAGCGGCAGCGCGAGGCCCTCGGCGACGACGGCCACGTAGTTGGGGTGGCGCAACCACCGGTACGGCCCGCTGCTCACGAGCGGCAGACCCGGCACCACGACGACCCGGGTGTTCCACTGCCTGCCCAGCGTGCCGATGCACCACCAGCGCAGTCCCTGGGCGAGCAGGACCGCCGCCAGCATGGGCCAGCCCAGCAGCGGGATGAAGGGGCGGCCCAGCAGCCACACCTCGGCGGGCGCCGCCGCCAGGAGCGCGATGTGGGCGAGGACGATCCAGGCGAAGTGCCGCCTGCCGTGCTCGACGCCGCCCCTGGACCTGGCCCAGGCCAGGTTACGGCGGGCCACCACCAGCTCGGCCAGCCGTTCCAGCACGACCAGGCCGATGAGGACCAGGTACGCGCTCACCAGTGCAGGAGCAGCAGCTCGGCGGAGAAGCCCGGCCCCAGGGCGAGGAGCACGGCGGGAGCGCCAGGACGGCCCCTGGTCTCCTGGAGCACGTGGAGCACCGAGACCGAGGACAGGTTGCCGTGCTCGCGCAGCGACCGCCAGGTCACCTCGAGCGCCTTGGGCGGCAGGCCGAGGGTCTGCGCGATCTTCTCGATGACCTTGGGACCGCCGGGGTGGCAGACCCAGGTGGCGACCTGCTCGGGGGTCAGGCCGTAGTCCGCAAGGAACGCCCTGATGTCACCGGACAGCACCTGCTCCACGAACCCGGTCAGGTCCGGGTCCAGCACGATGCGGAAGCCGTGCTCACCGACCTCCCAGCCCATGAGGTGCTCGGTGCCGGGATAGAGCCGGCTGCGGGTGGCGACGACCTCGGGTCCCTCGCCGCGCCCGGTCGCGACGACGGCCGCCGCGCCGTCGCCGAACAGGCCGCCGGCCACCAGGTTGGCGATCGAGGTGTCGTCCCGCTGGATCGTCAGCGAGCACAGCTCCACGCACACCAGCACCGCGACGTGGTCGGGCCAGCCGCGCAGGTAGTCGTGCAGGCGTGACAGCCCCGACGCGCCCGCCGCGCAGCCCAGGCCGAACACGGGCACCCGCTTGACATCCGGCCGCAGCCCCACCCGCTGGGCCAGCCTGGCGTCCAGGGAGGGCGTCGCGACGCCGGTACTCGAGCAGAACAGCAGGTGATCGACTTTCTCCGGGCGGATGCCGGCCTTGCGCAGCGCGCCTCTCAGGGCCTGCTCGCCGAGCTCCAGCGCGACTTCAAGGTAGGTGTCGTTGGCGCGCGCGAAGGAGTCGAGCTTGGCGTAGTCGGCCAGCGGGAGCGCGAGATTGCGGCCTTCCACCCCGGTCGCGGCGTGGAAGCGTCGCAGCAGGTCCTCATCACAATCGGTCAGCCGGGAGAACGCCTCGGTGATCTCCGCCTGCGTGTAACGGTGATCAGGCAAAACACTCTGTACTCCCGATATGTGCATGCATCTCTCCTGCCGCTGAGAGACCGCGGCTAACATGCACCCGGTCGGCCTAGCGGTGCGTGAGCCTCCAGAGGGAGGTCACCTCGGCGGCGCGGGCGGCGTGCAGCGGATCCTGCTCGTCCTTCGGCCGGTTGTGCCGTGGGGGCACGTCCAGGCGCCCCGCCACGCGCAGCCCCGCCCGCTCGAACGCGGTCAGCAGGTCATCCCGGGTGCGCAGGCCGAGGCGCTCGGCCAAATCCGACAGGATGAGCCAGCCCTCGCCGCCCGGCTCCAGACGCACGGCAAGGCCGTCGAGGAAGCCGCGCAGCATCCGCCCGCCGGGATCGTAAACCGCCTGGTCGAGGGGTGAGACCGGCTTGGCGGGAAGCCACGGCGGATTGCACACGATCAGCGGCGCCTTGCCGGGCGGGAACAGGTCGCCGCGGACGATCTCCACCCGGTCGTCCAGGCCCAGGCGGGCGATGTTCTCGCCGGCGCAGTCCACGGCCCGCTGGTCGAGGTCGGTTGCCACGACGTGCCGCACGCCTCGCTTGGCCAGCACGGCGGCGAGCACTCCCGTGCCGGTGCCGATGTCGAACGCCAGCCGGTCGTCCGGCAGCGGCGCCTGCGCGACCAGATCGAGGTATTCGCCCCTGATCGGGGAGAACACACCGTGGTGCGGGTGGATGCGGGCCTCGAGCGCCGGGACGTACACGCCTTTGCGCCGCCACTCATGGGCCCCGATCAGGCCGAGCAACTCGCGTAGCTGGCCCACCGCGGGAGGGGCCTCGGGGCCGTACACCTCGGCGCATGCCTCGCGCACGTCCGGCGCCCTGCGCAGCGCCACCACGTGGTCTTCCGCGAACGGGATGAGCAGCATGCCCAGCGTGCGGGCGCGCTGGGACTGGGCCTGGCGGTAGAGGTGGAACCCGGCGCCGGGCGCGGCTGGCTTGCACCTGCGCCCCATGGCCGCCAGCAGTTGGCGGGCGTTGTGGAAGTCGCCCTGCCACAGCAGCGCGGTGCCCTCGCAGGCCAGCTTGTACGCGGTGTCGGCCTTCATCCGGTCGTCGGCCGTGATCACGCGCGTGGGCGGTGGCGCGCCCAGCGCGGAACGCCAGACCGCAGACCGTTCCTGCCCCGCCTCGGTCCAATGGATCATCAGAACCGACCGTTTCACGTCCGCACCCGTACGGGCCACCGATTTTTCGGAGTTGGCGTCACCGACACCCTACGTCTCAGCGGCGTGTCATCCCGCGCGGAGCGCGCCGAGCATGAGCGTGAAGTGGCGGCGCCAGCGGCGATCAGCGCGCTCTGACCTGCATCGCGGTCACGGCATCCCCGTCTGGCGGCCGGGTCGTTCGCGGGAGGCGTTCTGGTGTGCCAGGTAGAGCTGGCCGAGGCGGTCGATGCGCCAGAGCTGGCCCACCGTGATGAGGGTGGCGCCGAAGACGGTCGGCCAGAGCTCCAGCGCGATCAGCCCCCAGATGAGCAGCGCGAAGCCCGCCGAGCCGAGCGCTATGAGCAGCCGCTGCACGCGCCGGTGGTCGCCGGTGACCAGCGACCGGTCCCGCAGCCACAGCTTCTCGCCGTAGATGCCCCTGGCCGTCCAGCTGCCGGGCTGCTCGACCGCCGGGAAGACGTGCGGGTTGAGCGCCAGCCAGACCACGACCAGGCCCACCGGGACCAGCGCCCACCAGCCGATCCATTCCCGGCTCCAGATCGCCGCGATCATCAGCGGGATGGCCGCGAACCTGGTCCAGACGCTCCACGGATTGGCGTGCCGCTTCCACGCCTCGTCCGTCATGCCGGCCGCCTGGGCGTACCTCTTCAGAACACTCATGCGATGAGCCCCCTTGCCAGCGCGTTGATGGTGGCCTCGACCACTTGCTGGTGCTCCGGCCCGAACCTGTCCCTGTTGAGCACCAGCAGGCCGGCCGTGCGCAGCACGCCGACCAGCACCTCCGGCGGGGCGTCGGCGACGATGACGCCGTCGGCCTGCCCCTGGGCGAGATAGTCCAGCAGCGGCGTCACCAGGTGAGGGGTGACGCGGGCGACCTCCTCGGCCCCGACCCTGCGCGCCACCGCCTCCAGCTCGTCGGGACGGGTGAGCAGCCGCCGGTAGAACGGGTCGGTGGTGAGCACGTCGATCAGCTCGCGCATGAGGGCGCCGAGCGCCTCGGCGCTCGGCGGCTGGTCCAGGGCGGCGGCGAGCCGCTTGCCGAGCATCGGCGCCCTGCGGATCATCACCTCCTT
This sequence comes from Nonomuraea sp. NPDC049400, assembly GCF_044466425.1. NCBI lineage: Bacteria > Bacillati > Actinomycetota > Actinomycetes > Streptosporangiales > Streptosporangiaceae > Nonomuraea > Nonomuraea sp. NPDC049400. Next base: position 185,294 of record NZ_JBITMP010000016.1, on the reverse strand, counting down.
GTACAGCTCCTCCTTGGAGTCGAAGAAGGCGTAGAAGCTGCCCTTGGCGACGCCTGAGGCCGTGACCAGCTCGTCGAGCGAGGTCTTCTTCAGGCCCTGGGTGGCGAAGAGCTCTTCGGCGGTGTCGAGCAGGGACTCGGTGATGCGCGCCCGGTCGTCCGCCGTGAATGCCACAGCCATGTGTGTCCCTATGACTGGATTGGATATTGAGTCATAGGCTAGCACTGGCTGCCGAATCGAATCTTTGTTCGTATAATGGTGAGCATGGATCTCAACACACAGGACCTGCCCGAGCTTTGGCGTCCGCCCGTCGTGGAGCACGCCGCGGCGACGCGTTATCTGCTGGCCTGGGGTGATGACGCCGAAGGGGTGCGGTGGGGTTATCTGCTCTGGCCCCCGCGGGCGAGCGAGGGTGCGCGGTGGGTGCACTGGGAGGAGATTCGCCCGATCGTGGGGGAGGACTACGGCGCGGTGCCGGTCGCGGCGTCGTGGATATGACCGTGCGAAGCAGCGATTGCCTGACTAAAGTCAGAGGAATGGACGGCATGACGATCGGGCAGGTGCGGCGGTTCCAGCGGACGGTGACGCAGCGGATCGGCGCGCTCAGCGACAGATACCTGGCCAGGGATCGGCCGCTCGGGCAGTCGCGGGTGCTCTGGGAGATCGGCGCGGAGGGCAGCGAGGTGCGCGCGTTGCGGGCGCGGCTCGACCTCGACTCCGGCTACCTGAGCAGGCTGCTGCGGTCGCTGGAGGCCGACGGGCTGGTCGTCGTCGACGACGCCGGCTTCGACGGCAGGGTCCGCACGGCCCGGCTCACCCAGGCGGGGCTCGCCGAGCGCGCGGAGCTGGACCGCAGGTCCGAAGAGGCGGCCGCGACCATCCTGGAGCCGCTCTCCGACGCGCAGCGCGACCGCCTGGTGGCGGCCATGTCCGAGGTCGAGCGCCTGCTCATCGCCTCCATGGTCAGCGTCGACGTGCTCGACCCGCGCCATCCCAGCGCGCGCCACTGCATGCGGAGGTACGCCGGCGAGCTGGCCCACCGGTTCGAGGGCGGCTTCGACCCGGCCGCCAGCCCCGCCGCCGACGCGGAGCTGCGGCCCCCGGCCGGGATGCTGTTGGTCGCCGTGCTGCACGCCGAGCCGGTCGGGTGCGTGGCCCTGATCCTGCACCGCGACACCGCGTCCGCCAAGATCAAGCGGATGTGGGTGGACCCGGCCGTCCGCGGGCTGGGGCTCGGGCGCCGGTTGCTCGCGGAGGCAGAGGCGAAGGCGGCGGCGAACGGCATCCGCACAGTGCGGCTGGAGACCAACCAGGCACTCACGGAAGCCGTCGCTCTCTACCGCGCGAGCGGATACCAGGAGGTGGCGGCGTTCAGCGACGAGCCCTACGCGCATCACTGGTTCGAGAAGCGCCTCCCCGTCGGCTCCTAGATCGGTGGGTTGAAGCGGTGGTATCCGGGAGCGGTCCAGCCGGCCGACACCGTGTTGGCCACGTGCACATACTCGTCCAGCTCGAAGCGCACCATCCGCTGCTCTCCCCACTCCACCCAGGCCCGGCCCGTGAGCTGCAGCGTCTGCCCGCGCTCCCAGTCCACGAACAGCAGCCCGGCCGCCGGGTCCAGCTCCAGGTTCCCGAGCGTCATGTACATGGAGTTGCCCTGGTAGTCGGGGAAGGCCAGCGAGCGCGGCCCCGTGACCTGCACGAACCCGGGGTTGCCGCCTCGGTGTGACGCGTCCGCCCCGAGGCCGTCGGCTCGCGTGGCGATGAAGAACGTGTCCGCCTCCGCGATCCACCTCTGGTGCCGGTCCGGCAGCGAGGTCCCGCGTCCCAGCCCCACGGGGGTGCCCGGAGCGGAGGTGGGGGAGCGGGTCTGGAGGTACTTGGGGCAGTTCGAGTAGACCTGTTCCGTCCACACCACCAGAGCCTCGCCGGCCTGTACGGCGGTGCCGTTCACGCGCATCCTGCGCCGCGTGTGCGGCTCGATGGCCAGCAGGCCGATGTCCCGCTCCCGCGCGAACAGCCCGTGCAGGGGATCGTCGGCGCCCGGCACGGCGTGCAGCACGATCGTCCGGTCGTCGAACGGTGACGCGAAACCCGCGGACCCCGTCAGCACGCCGGCCCAGACACGGCCGCCGTCGTCGGCCGCGCCCACGACGATCATGTGCTGGTTCCGCAGGAACTCGGCAGCCACCTCGGGGATCTCCGGACGCGTCCGCGAGCTCCCGTGATCGGCCGCCCGCACCCCCGCCCGCCGCTGCACGGCGACCTCTCCCGGATGCCTCATTAGAAGAACCCGCAGGTCGGAGCGTCAGAGGTGGGCGCGGGCCGGTCGCCGGCGCCGTCCTGGGAGAAGATCTCCAGCCGGATGCCGTCGGGGTCCTCGAAGAACACGCCGCCCGACGAGGCGCCCTCGCGGTGCGGCACGACGCCGTCGTGGTGCAGGGTGGCGCCGATCTCCCTGATCACGGCCTCCGCGCGCCGTACCGCGTCGAGGTCCGCCACCTGGAACGACAGGTGGTGCAGCCCCGGCAGCGCGGTGGCGAAGCGGCCCTCGCTCTGCTGCCAGAGCGTCAGCACCAGCGTCCCGTCCTGCGTCAGGAACGCGTACCGGCGGCCGTCCTCATGCGACTCGCCCGCCACCGTGAAGCCGAAGATCCGCGTGTAGAACTCCTTGGACTTGTCGAGATCCGTGACGTTGAGCCCGACGTGACCGGTCTGAAAGGACATCCCGCTCTCCTCTAACGCATGCATGACTGTCTTCCCGTTAGAAGAGGAGCATATAACGGGAAGAGCGTCTTGCAAACGTTAGATTTTTCGGTGCTCCTTGTAGTGCCTGGCCGCTCGGGCGCGGTTGCCGCAGGCCGTAGAGCACCACTCCTGGCGAGGGTGCTCCTTGATGAAATAGAGCACGCAGCGCGGCGCCGGGCAGGTGCGGAGCAGGGCGCGCTCCGGCCCCGCGAGGAACTCGACGGCCCCTGTGGCGAGCCGGCCGAGCAGCCTCACGCCGGGGTCGGTCTCCATGGCGGGCACGGTGACGAGAGCGGGCTCGCCCTCCCAACGCAGCTGGGGCGCCGTGGGCGCGGCCAGGGCGGTGGCGTTGACCAGGGCCAGCGACTCCTCGAATCCGGGCAGTCTCGACGCGTCGGCCCGGCTGGGCGGGTCCGGCGCCACGGCTCTGGCGAACAGCGCGCGTACGGACTGGCGCAGGCGCACCGTCTCCTGCCGCAGCGCCTCCGTGACGGTGAAGTCGCCCAGGTCGGCCGCGTGTGTGCGCGCCCAGGCCGTCATGCCGTCCACGTCGGACAGCTTGTCGATCAGTCCAGAGCGCTCGGCCCTGATCGTGCTGACGAATTCGAGGGTCAGGGACACGCTCTCAATGTAGCCAGGCGACGGCCGCCCTCGAACGCGTGCTGGAGAGGTGGCGGCCTAGTCCGGGCGGCGGCCCACTCCGGCCAGGATGCCGCCCTTGGTGAGGTCGTACGAGCCGCCGGGGGAGGCGTCGGGCGTCCAGTCGGCCACCGGCACGACGCCCGGGCCGAGCAGGTCCAGGCCGTCGAAGAAGGAGGCGATCTCGGCGTGGCCGCGCCGCGCCAGGCCGCCCGAGGTCGTGCCGGAGTAGACCTGCTGGCCGGCCGTGGCGACCTCCTCCATGTCGTTGCCCGCGTACAGGAGGTGCGACAGCACCAGATGGCCTCCGGGCCTCAGGCGCTCGCGGATGCGCGCGGCGATCCAGGCGGCCTCGGCGTTGTCGGGGATGAAGTGCAGCACCGCGACCAGCAGGACGGCGTACGGCTGGGTGAGGTCGAGGTGCTCCGCCACGCGCGGGTCGTCCAGGATGGCGTCGGGGTCCTTGAGGTCGCCCTCCATCGCCAGCACGTCCGGGTCCCTGGCCAGCAGCGCGCGGGCGTGGATCAGCACGATGGGGTCGTTGTCCACGTAGACGACGCGGGAGCCGGGGGCGTGCCGCTGGGCCACCTGGTGCACGTTGTCCTGGGTGGGCAGGCCCGCGCCGATGTCGATGAACTGGCGCACCCCGGCCTCGGCGAGCGTGCGTACGGCGCGGCCGATGAAGCCGCGGTTGGCCAGGGCGATCTCGCGGGCGTCGTTGCCCATCCGCCGGCCGATCTCGATCATCTTCTCGGCCGCCTCGCGGTCGGCGGCGAAGTTGTCCCGGCCGCCGAGGTAGTAGTCGTACATGCGGGCGACGCTGGGCACGTCCGGGTTGATGCCGGCGGGTAAGTGGTCCGCGTCGGCCATGTGACGACCCCCTCCTTGTCGATCTTCTTGCGGCGATTGTAGGGGGAAATGTGGCTTTTGCCGCCAGAAACCTCAGGTCCGGCGGAACGTATGTCTGTACGCCAGCGGCGAAACCCCGACGGCGGCATGCAGGTGCTGGCGGAGCGAGACCGCCGTCCCGAACCCCGCCTTCCTGGCCACGTTCTCCACGCCCAGGTCCGTCGTCTCCAGCAGGTGTCTGGCGTGCTGGACGCGCTGGCCGTTCAGCCACCTGGCCGGGCTCATGCCGGTCTCCTCGCGGAAGCGCCTGGTGAACGTGCGCACGCTCATCCGCGCGTGCTCGGCCAGCGCGGTCAGGTCCAGCGGGCGGTCCAGGTGGGCCAGCATCCAGTCGCGCGTGGCCGCCGTGCCGCCGCCCGCGTACGGCAGGTGCCGGTCGATGTACTGGGCCTGGCCGCCCTCCCGCCACGGCGGCATGACGCAGCGGCGGGCCGCGCGGTTGGCCACCTCGCTGCCGTGGTCGCGCCTGATCACGTGCAGGCACAGGTCCATCCCGGCCGCCACGCCGGCCGAGGTCAGCACGTCGCCGTCGTCCACGAACAGCACATCGGGATCCAGTTTCACCTGCGGGAACAACCGGGCGAAGAGCTCCGCGTTGCGCCAGTGCGTGGTGGCCGGACGGCCGTCGAGCAGCCCCGCCGCCGCCAGCACGAACGCCCCCGTGCAGATCGACATCGTACGAGGCCGCCCTTGCAGCGCCTGGCCCAGCGCGGGGGAGATCGTGCCGTACCGCATCGAGCGGCCCGCGTGGATGCCGGGCACCACGACCGTGTCGGCGGTGTCGAGCACGTCGAGGTCGTGGTCGGGCAGCACGCTGAAGCCCGCCGAACAGCGGACCGGCATGCGTCCCTCCGAACAGGTCACCACCTCGTACAACTTCTCGCCGTCCGCCGTCTCGGCCACCCCGAACACCTGCCCGGGCACACCGAGGTCGATCGGGGCGAAGTGGTTGAGCGCGACGACCACGATCCGATGGGTCATGGCCCGATTCTTTCACATATTGGCTATTCGGCCACTCGTGACCATGTAAGGGGATAAAGAAGGATTGGCGCATGACGTTGAGCACCACCACCCCCACGCGCCGCCGCGTGCACCGGGCCTGGTTCGTCGCGGCCGTCGCCTTCGTGGCGATCCTGGGCGCGGCCGGGTTCCGCGCCACCCCCGGCGTGCTGATCACGCCCCTGCAGGAGGAGTTCGGCTGGTCGGCCGGCACCATCTCGCTGGCCGTCTCGATCAACCTGGTGCTCTACGGTCTGACCGCCCCCTTCGCCGCCGCCCTGATGGACCGGTTCGGCATGCGCCGGGTGGTCGCCGTCGCGCTGCTGCTGATCGCCACGGGCAGCGGCCTCACCGTCCTGATGACCGCGAGCTGGCAGCTCCTGCTGTTCTGGGGCGTGCTGGTCGGGCTCGGGACGGGCTCGATGGCGCTGGTGTTCGCCGCGACCGTGGTGGACCGCTGGTTCGTGCGGCACCGCGGGCTGGTCACCGGCGTGCTCACCGCGGCCGGCGCCACCGGTCAGCTGATCTTCCTGCCGGTCCTCGCCCAGCTCGCCCATGGGCCGGGGTGGCGCTTCGCCTCGCTGACCGTGGCCGGGGCGGCGCTGGCGGTGGTGCCGTTCGTGTGGTGGCTGCTGCGCGACCGTCCCGAGGACATGGGCACGACGGCACTGGGCGCGGAGCCTGACGCCGTCCGCACCCAGCCGAGCAAGGTCAACGCGGCCGTCAGAGCGGTCACCGTGCTCGCCTCGGCGGCCAGGACACGGCCGTTCTGGCTGCTCGCGGGCGGCTTCGCGATCTGCGGGGCCAGCACGAACGGCCTGGTCGGCACCCACTTCATCCCGGCCGCGCACGACCACGGCATGGCCGAGCCCGTCGCGGCCGGCCTGCTGGCGATCATCGGGATCTTCGACATCGCGGGCACCATCGCGTCCGGCTGGCTCAGCGACAGGATCGACCCCAAGGTGCTGCTCGGCGTCTACTACGCGCTGCGCGGGCTCTCCCTGATGGTGCTGCCGAGCCTGTTCGCCGCCACGACCGAGCCCAGCATGCTGATCTTCATCGTGTTCTACGGTCTGGACTGGGTGGCAACCGTGCCGCCAACGGTGGCGCTGTGCCGGCGGATCTACGGGGCCGACGGGGCCGTGGTGTTCGGGTGGGTGTTCGGCTCGCACCAGGTCGGCGCCGCGTTCGCCGCCGTGGGCGCCGGGCTCACCCGCGACCACCTGGGCGCCTACGACCTCGCCTGGTACGGAGCCGGCGCTCTGTGCCTCCTGGCCGCCGGCATGTCGGTGGCCATCGGGCATGCTAGAACGCGATGAACTCCGAGAACTCTGAGCTTTATGTCCTGCCGCTGGTCATCAGGATCGAGAGGGCCGCACCCCCCGAGCGCACCGATGCCCTGGAGGCGGCCGCCATGGCCGTGCTGAGCCTGCTGGACGACCCGGGGGAGTGGGCCGCCGAGCTGCACTCCTGGCAGTCGACCGGCAAGATCCGCAAGGTGGTGCGCCGGGCCAGGGGCGCCGAGTGGCGCAGGGCGCTCGCGCTGCCCGGGCGCACCATCGAGCACCGCACGGCCGAGGTGCGCGTGCACCCGCCCGTGCCGCTCGACGGCTGGCCGCGGGATCTCGCGCGGCTCCAGGTGGGCGGCACCGAGCTGAACGACACCGCCGGCCCGCCGCCCGCCGAGCCGCCGATCCTGTGGGCCAACCCCAAACTGGCCATGTCCGCGGGCAAGGCCATGGCGCAGGCCGGGCACGCCGCCCAGCTCGCCTGGTGGGCCAGCGACGCGGCCGAGCGGGACACCTGGCGCGCTCGCGGCCTCGCGGTCTGCGCGCGCACGGCGGCCTCCCAGGACGACTTCGACGCCATGGTCGCCGCGGGGCTGCCCGTGGTGCGTGACGCCGGGTTCACGGAGATCGAGCCGGGCTCGTGCACGTTCGTGGCGGAGGCCCCCTGGCTCAAGGGGCGCGTGGCTAGATCGTGAAGACGTCCGCCAGCACGCCGCCCGCCGGGGTGATCCGTGCGGGCGACGGGCTGTCGTACACGACCATGAGCCTGCCGTCGTCCAGCCGTACCAGCCCTTCGGGATGGTCGCACCCCACGCCGTAGGGCAGCTCGATCACCGTCTCCAACTCGTCCTCGGGGACGACTTCCTGGCGCTTGGGGCCGGGTCGCCAGCGCACGACACGTACGGGACCGTCGAGGTCCATGGTCGGCCCGGCGAGCACCAGCAACGAGTCGCCGTCCGGGCACAGGTCCCGCACGCCCAGCCCGCCGAGGTCCAGGAAGTGCTTGCGGTACGGCTCCCGCAGCCGCAGCCGTTCCTTGCCCGCGTCGTCGAGCCGCAGCTCCAGCACCACCGCCCAGCCCCGCAGCACGGGGCCGCGCAGCCCGATGTAGACCTGCTCGGACACGACGGCGATGCCCTCGACGTCGAACCCGTTGTCCTTGCCTGGCAGCTCCAGGAACGGCGCCAGATGCCGGTCGTCGCGCAGGTGCGTGGTCAGGCCGTCCTTGCCCGACAGGACCGTTCCAGGTCCCGGCGTGTCCCCGTGGAGCGGCAGGCGGACCAGGATGAACCGGTTCTCCTCCCTGACCACCGTGGCCAGCCGCTCGGCGGCCTTGTCCGGATCCTTCGACTTGACCTTCTTGCGCTTGAGGCTGTGCGAGCCGACCAGCCAGAGGTGGCCGTCCGCCCTGGCCAGGCCCTCGATGTCGGCCTCCTCCTCGGGGCCCGCGGGAAGGCTGACGTAGTCGGCCAGGCGGAACGTGCGCTGGGCGCCGTAGTGGTCGCCCGTCCACGTCAGATGCTCGAAGGTGGCGGTCTCGTCGCCGGCCACCCAGAGGCCGGTTGAGCTCTGCCGGATCGCCGAGAGGTTCGTGTGGGTCTGGGACGCTCGCGAGGCGTGGTCGAATCGCAGCTCAACCTGTTGCACGAAGCCATGATTGCACTTCGGTTGCTTCTAGGACGCGATGGCGGGATATGTCGTACGCTCCGCTCGTGCTCGATGGGGAAGAAGAGATCAAGGGTTCCGGAGTGAGAACCACCGTGAGACCTGGAATCCCTGCTTCTCCGCCCAAACGCTCCCGCATCGGAGATATCCGGATGCGGGCGGTGTACCGGGGGCTCGCCGTGGTCGGCGCAGTCGTGGCCGTGGCCGCGGCGCTGGTCGTGGTGCTCCCGTCAGGGCCGGACGAGGTGGCGGCGGGGCCGGTAACCGCGCCGCCGGCCGCACCGTCCTCGTCCGGCCCCGCACCCTCCCCCGCCGCCACACAGACGCCGGCACCTTCCCCCGATGCGTCGCTCGCGCCGGGTTACACGGCCATGGAGGCCCTGTACGCCGACCGGCGCGTGCCCAGGCTGACCCGCAAGGTCAAGCGGATGACCCTGCCCAAGCCCCCTCGCCGGGTCGTCAAGGACGTGCGTACCGGGCTGGCCGTGCCGAACCTGGCCAAGCCGTGGAAGACGTTCGGCGCGGCGCCGTTCACCACCAAGCAGGTGCTGCCCAGGCAGCGCGGCACGAGCCTGCGCGGGATGCTCGTCACCTGCCCGCTCCCGACCATGCGGCAGAAGTCCCCGCGCAACACGGCACTGCTGGCCGCCCGCTGGACGCTCAATCACCACCCCCAGAACTCCAAGATCACCTGGCTCGCCTCACAACCGGTCAAACACGGCTGGATGCTGATTTATCGGGTCAAATACGGAAAACACCAGTCGCGGGCGGCCGTCGTCGTGATGGACGGGGGAATGAGTAAGCCGGGCCTGGCGTTCGTCACAGTGCCTGACTCGCAGCGCAAACAGTGGCGCGATATCGGCCGCGTGGTATCAGGGGTGCGTGTTCTAGGCTAGAAAGATCATGTATGCGGCGATGTGGGGAGTGACGCCGTGGAACGCTCTGGAACGCCGCAGGCCCCGAAGAACGGCAAGGGTAAACCGCCCTGGCGTTCGGAGGGCCTGCCCGGCACGCCCGGAGGCCGGCCCAAGATCAACTGGTGGCGATTCGTCGTCACCTTGCTCGTGGTGTACGCGGGCTTTTTCGTGGTGTCCTCGTTCGTCGACAGCGGATCCGTCGAGACGATCTCGTACACCGAGTTCACCAAGCAGGTGAACGCCAAGAACGTCAAGGACATCTACGCCCAGGGTCTTTCGGTCGAAGGTGACCTGAGGTCGGCGGCGAAGAACCCCGAGAGCAGCTCCACCTACACCAAGTTCGCGACCGAGATCCCGGCGTTCGCCAACACCGACCAGCTCGACCAGCAGCTCAACAGCGGCCAGGTCGAGATCACCTCCAAGCCGATCACGCGCGGCTTCTTCTCCAACCTGCTGCTGTCGCTGCTGCCCGTGCTGCTGCTGGCCGCGCTGTGGATCTGGGTCATGCGCCGCGGCGCCAGCCTGATGGGCGGCGGGATCGGCGGGCTCGGCAAGTCCAAGGCGGCCAAGCCGGTCGAAGCCGGACAGGTGCGGGTCACGTTCGACGACGTCGCGGGCATCGACGAGGTGGAGAACGAGCTCGTCGAGATCGTCGACTACCTCAAGGACCCCGGGAAATACCGCAGGCTCGGCGCGAAGCTGCCCAAGGGCGTGCTGCTCGCGGGCCCTCCGGGCACCGGCAAGACGCTGCTGGCCAGGGCGGTCGCGGGCGAGGCCAAGGTGCCGTTCTTCTCGGCCAGCGCCTCCGAGTTCATCGAGATGATCGTCGGCGTGGGCGCCTCGCGGGTGCGCGACCTCTTCGAGGAGGCGCGGAAGGTCGCGCCGTCGATCGTGTTCATCGACGAGATCGACGCCATCGGCCGCGCCCGTGGCGGGGCCGGCGGCATCGGCGGCCACGACGAGCGCGAGCAGACGCTCAACCAGATCCTCACCGAGATGGACGGCTTCTCGGGCGCCGAGGGCGTGATCGTCATCGGGGCCACGAACCGTCCCGAGGTCCTCGACCCGGCGCTGCTGCGTCCCGGGCGCTTCGACCGCACGGTCCAGGTGGGACTGCCGGACGCCGCCGGCCGTACCGCGATCCTGGCGGTGCACTCGCGGAGCGTGCCGCTGGACGGCGAGGTCAGCCTCGACCAGCTCGCCAAGACCACCCCGGGCATGACCGGCGCCGACCTCGCGAACCTCGTGAACGAGGCCGCCCTGCTCGCCGCCAAGCGCGGCAGGGAGAAGGTCGCGACGTCCGACTTCGCCGACGCTTTGGAGAAGCTGCAGCTCGGCGCGGCCCGCAGCATCGTGATGCCGGAGGAGGAGCGCACCAGGACCGCCTTCCACGAGGCCGGTCACGCGCTGCTCGGCATGCTCCAGCCGGGCGCCGACCCGGTCAGGAAGATCTCGATCATTCCGCGCGGCCGGGCCCTCGGCGTCACGCTGTCCACCCCCGACACCGACCGGTACGCGTACGACGAGCAGTACCTGCGCGGGCGCATCACCGGCGCGCTCGGCGGCATGGCGGCCGAGCAGGTCGTGTACGGCGTCATCACCACGGGCGCCGAGAACGACCTGGAGCAGGTGACCATGATCGCCCGGGGCATGGTCGGGCGCTGGGGCATGTCGGAGAAGGTCGGCCCGCTGACCATCCTGCCCAACGACGGCCATCAGCCGCAGGCCTCGCCCGCGACGCTCGCCACCGTGGACGAGGAGGCGCGGCGGATCGTGGACGAGTGCTACGAGCGCGCGATCCAGATCCTCAGCGACAACCGCGACAAGCTCGACGCCATCGTGGCGGCCCTGCTCGAACACGAGACGCTCGACGAGGCCAGCGCGTACGCGGCGGCGGGACTGATCAGCTCCGCGGCCGCGCCGGAGGTCCAGCCTGCGGGCTTTTCCGAGAATTAGCGCAAATCGGGCGTTGGCTCGATTCTGATCGGGGAAGCCTCCCGGAACAACGATCGAAGGGTCCATCGATCCAGGCATCTGACGATCGAGGGCCTGGCGATCGAGGAGCCTGACGATCGAGGGCCGCATGATCGGGGGGCCAGATGATCGGGGGAGTGCCGTGACGCTGAATGACGAGCTCCTCGCCGAGCTCGGAGACTCAGGCCTGGAGCAGATCGCCGGGATGCTCGGCACGGACACGGCCACGGCCCGAGACGTGGTCCAGGCCGTGTCGGGCACCATCATCGGGGGCATGGCCCGCAACGCCCACTACCCGGACGGGGCCGAGGCCCTGCGCGGGGCGCTCGACGACCACGTCGACACCGACCCGTTCAGCGGCGACGTGGCCTCGCTGATCCGCGACGGGCACAGCATCCTCGGCCACGTGCTGGGCGGCCAGGGGACGGAGCAGGCGGCAGCCGGGGTGTCGCAGTTCGCCGGGATCGACTTCGAGAGCATCATGAAGCTGCTGCCCCTGATCGCCCCCATGATCATGTCCCTGCTCGCCGACCGGGCCACGAGCCGCGACATGGACGCGGGCGCCCTGGCCGACGACCTGAACAGGGAGCAGGCGGCCATGCCCGGCGATCTGGAGGACCTGCTCGACGGGCTGCTCGGCGCGATCTTCGGCGGCGCCGTGCCGCCGCAGGGCGGGCCGTACGAGTCCGGTCTGCGCGCGGGCGGGCACGGGGCCCCGGACGGACACGAGCTGGCGCCGGGGACCTCCAACCCGGATTGGTGACATGGCTGGTCACCGGTAGGCTGGTCGGGTGATCGTTCTGGCCTCAGCCTCCCCCGCACGCCTGACCCTCCTCCGCAGCGCCGGCCTCGACCCCAAGGTGATCGTCAGCGGCGTCGACGAGGAGTCGTTCTCCGCCCACAGCCCGGCGGCCCTCAGCCTGGTGCTGGCCAAGGCGAAGGCGGAGGCGGTCGCGAGCGGGCTGGACGAGGGCCTGGTCATCGGCTGCGACTCGATCCTGGAGCTCGACGGCCGCCCGTACGGCAAGCCCGCCACGAAGGAGGAGGCCGCCGAGCGGTGGCGGCTCATGCGCGGGCGCACGGGCCGCCTGGTGACGGGCCACTGCGTGATCGACGTCGCCGCGGGCAAGCAGGCGGCCGAGGTGGCCACCACCGTGGTGCGTTTCGGCCGGCCGTCCGACGAGGAGATCGCCGCGTACGTCGCCACGGGCGAGCCGCTCGGCTTGGCGGGGGCGTTCAGCATCGACGGGCGCGGCGGGTGGTTCGTCGAGGGCATCGAAGGCGACCACGGCAACGTGCTCGGCATCTCGCTGCCGCTGGTGCGCGACCTGTTCGAGGAGCTCGGCTACGCGGTGACGTCGTTCTGGCGCTAGCCTGCCGGACATGCGATCAATGCGCGACTTCACGTCCGGCGTCGGCTTCTTCTTCCAGGGGTTGGGATGGGTCGCCAGGAACGGCCGGTGGTGGCTGTTCGGGCTGATCCCGGCGCTGATCGCGTTCGCCGTGTACGTTGCGGCGCTGATCTTTCTCGGCAACAACGCCACTGACCTGGCCACGTTCCTGACGCCGTTCGCGGATTCGTGGAGCTGGCGGGAGCTGTTCCGGACGCTGGTGGGGATCGCGCTGTTCCTCGGCGGGCTGGCACTGGCGGTGCTGACGTTCGCCGCGCTCACCCTGGCGATCGGGGAGCCGTTCTACGAGCGGTTGTCGGCGGCGGTGGACGTGCTCGAGTCGGCGGACGAGCAGCCGTGGTGGCGTACGTTGCCGCGCTCCATCAGGGACAGCCTGATCACCCTGTTGTACGTGCTCCTCTTCACTGTGCCGCTGTTCTTCCTCGGTTTCGTGCCCGTGGTGGGGCAGACGGTGGTGCCGGTGCTCGGCGCCCTCGTGTCCGGATTTTTCCTGACAGTGGAGCTCACCACGCTGGCGCTGGAGCGCCGGGGGATGGCCCGCAAGGCACGCTTCGCCCTGCTGCGCGCGAACAAGGCCAGCGCGCTGGGGTTCGGGGTGGCGGTGTTCCTGCTGTTCCTGGTGCCGTTCGTGGCGGTCATCGCGATGCCCGCCGCAGTCGCGGGCGCCGCCCTCCTCGTACGCAGCCGCCTGGCCCCCACTCCTTAGCCGTCCGCGCGCCCGCACCCCTGACGAGCCGCTGCCACCCTCGGCCACTCCCACGCACGCCCCCTCCTGGACACCCCGTCGGGGTCGTATGGCGTGGGGGCCGCCATGCCGGGGTGGCACATTCATCGAGAACACGATCTTGGGGCCGCATCACACAGGCGGCCAGGAGTCGTTATCCACAACCGCGGCCGTACGTCCGCCCCTTATCCCCAGAACCGCCTTCGGTCCGACGCCCGGCCGACCGTCCCCGGCACCCTAGGGCCCCATGACGACCGATCACCCGGCACCGACCCCTTCCCTCGCCAGCACCTCCACCTCCACTTCCGCCTCCAACTCCGACTTCACTCTGGAGCCTTGCCTCACCCTGACCAGCCCCACCGACATCCTGGCCGCTGTGCCGTACCTCGTCGGCTTCCACCCGAAGTCCAGCCTCATCGTGATCGGCCTCGACCGCCGCCAGGCCAAGGTGGTGGCCAGGTGGAGCCTCCCGTTCCCGCCGGGCACTCTCTCCGCATTGGAGCCCGTCTTCGGCCGGGAGGGCGTGACGGAGATCGTGGTCGTCGGCTACGGCGCGGGAGAGCTGGTCACGCCGGCAGTCGACGAGGCGAGACTCCTCGCGGTGAAGGCCGAGGTCCACGTGGGCGAAGCACTACGCGCCCACGAAGGCCGCTACTGGTCCTATATCTGCGACCTGCCGACGTGCTGCCCGGCCGAAGGCACACCGTACGACCTGTCCACCAGTCAGATCGCCGCCGAGGCGACGGTACGCGGCCTGGTCGCCCTCCCGGACCGCGAATCCCTGGAACGCACCATCGCCCCCCTCGCCGGCCCCGTACGCATGGCGATGCGCCGCGCCACAGCCGACGCGATCACAGAATTCCGAGCCGGCCTGACAACCACCCCAAACCTCGACAACTTCGCCACCCACTATGTGACAGAGAGCCTGGACAGGGTGCGATCAGCGCTGCAAACCCACGAGGAGGGCGGCCGCCTGGACGACGCGGAGGCCGCGAAGCTGGGTCTCGCTCTGGCGATCACCAGAGTCCGCGACGAGGCCTGGACCCTCATGCAAGATTCCCACGCGCTCCTCTGGAAGGACCTGACCCGCAGGTTGGAGCCGCGCTTCACCCCGCCGGCGGCATCCCTCCTGGCCATGGCCGCCTGGCGAGCCGGAAACAGCGTCCAGGCCACCATCGCCCTGGAGCGCGCCCTGACCATCGACCCCAGCTACTCGATGGCCAACCTGCTCATGCACGCCCTCCAGAACCTGCTCTCGCCCACCATCCTCCGGGGCCGCCTCCCTGCCCCGGCCGAGCTCGACGCCGCCATGGGGCCACCCCACCCGTCCTGGCTCCTCCCCTTGGTCAACCTGCTGGACGACGACGACCCGCAAATGCCATCCGGCTGACCCTGCAGCCGCGAGGCACACTCATCTCGACGCACCATCGCCCCGTACTTCTCCCACCGGGCGTAACCTCAGGTCGCCAGCCGCCAGCCGCCAGCCGCCAGCCGCCAGCGCGTTGGGGTCGAGATCGCGGGTCGTCGGGGTTGGGGTCGAGATCGCGGGTCGTCGGGGTTGGGGTCGAGATCGCGGGTCGTCGGGGTTGGGGCCGAGGTCGGGGGTCGTCGGGGTTGGGGTCGGGCCGAGGTCGGGGTGGGGAAGCCGGGGCCGGGATCGGGGTTTGGGGTCGGTTACAGGTTGTCTTCCTCTCGGCGGCGACGCTCGTTGTAAGCACGCATGCGCGGCGGATATCCAGTGAGCTGAACGTCGTACACCGGGAGGGCAAGATCGCGAGCAACCTTGTGGATCACGCGGGGAGAGCCGACCCTCCGCCTCGTCCATTCGCCGTCGTCGGCGACCGCCACAGCGGTCGTGTCAGTGGCGAAAGTCTCCGGTTCGACGTAGAACTCGACGCCGCGCCGCGAACGGGCGAATGCGATAAGCGCTTCGATGTCGGCGTCTGTCGCCTCGCGGTCGAACTTCGCGATCTTTGGGCCGCGAAGCCGACGAATGCCGTAGCGGTCTCGCCATCTCATGAATCCTTTTTATACCGTCTGAAGCCGACGCGCGTCGGGGATGATCTAGGGGACACATCCGGGATTCTCCCGATGGCACCGAGGGTTCCGAAGAACGCACTATGGAGGTGACTACTCGATTCGCTAGGGAGAGGCATGGCGATTATGGCTGGGGTACCCAAAACCCCCGGGCCGGGACAGGTGCCGCCAGCTCATCTGCGCGTCACCAACCAGGACCGCGAGCACGTGGTCGAGCACGTCAAGGTCGCCTACGCGGAGGGGCGCTTCGACAAGCTCGAGTTCGACGACCGGCTGGAGCGCGCGATGACGGCGCGCACGCACGGTGATCTGATGCCCATCATGGCCGAGCTGTACGGCACCCAGGCCGTGCCCCGGCTGGCGCCGCTCCCGCCCCCGGGCCGCCCTGAGCGTGCGCCGGAGAGCAACGAACGACTCGGCGCCGCCGTCGGCCACCTGCTGATGGTCGTCGGCATCCCGATCATTGGCCCGCTCATCCTGTTGCTCACCGGAGGCAAGACCTCGCCCTACATCCGGAGGCAGGCGCTGGAGGCGCTCAACTTCCAGATCACGGTGGTGGGGGCGACGGTCCTCCTGCCGCTCACGGTCATCGGCGTCGTGCTGCTGCCGATCATCTGGGTCGCGGCCGTCGTCCTCGCCATCGTCGGCGGCATCTCATCCTTGGCGGAAGGCAACTTCCGCTACCCCTTGACGCTGCGCCTGGTGAAGTGACGTCAGCGGCGAGGTGACGCCACTTGCCCCAGCACGCGGATCGCATCGCCCAGCACGGGGATCGCGCCACTCAGTGCGGGTACCGGCTCCGGCGGGGGAGTGTCCACCCCGCGATGGGAGCGATCATGACAACATCCCCGAGGGACACGCCGCCCCCGTGCAATTACGGCACCTGGGCTTGGTCTGTTTGGCGTGCCCCGGGGTCGCGGCCACTCCGACGCCAGCCTGGTCAGGGGTGACAGGCGTTGTCGCTCACGTGTCCTGCTCGACGGGAGCGGCGAGCAGGAAGGCGGGCGGTGCGTCTTCCCAGCCGGGGGCGTCCAGCGCGTTGAGGGCTGCGACGATCTTCCGCTCTTCGTAGGTGAAGTGTGATTCCAGGAGGGCTGCCAGGCCGTCCAGTTCGGCTTGCACGTGCCGGGGCTGGACGGCGGCGTTGTTATTGCCGAGGTCGTCCAGGAGCTTCTGCAGTCTGCGCAGGATGTCACTGACGAACTGGTGGTCGCGGGTCAGCTCCTGAAGCACCGGCCGCAGCTCGGGGAACTGCTCGGCCAGCGCTGGGAAGGCCGCGGCGTCCTCGCCGGTGTGGTGACGCTCCAGCGCCGAGCAGAACGCCAGGCAATGGGCTGGCAGTTCGCGGGGTCGTGCGGGGTTGCCCGCCAGGTGGGCGTCGACGTCGTCGCGTAGTTTGGCCAGCTCTTCGCGGAGCCAGGCATGCACGTTGATCAACTGGTTGCCGAACGCTTTGAGACGTTCGTCGGGGGTGGTGGGTGTTTCCATGGGGGTCCCATGTTCCGGCGCCTCCATGCCCTCGGCGGTCTGCTTGCCGGGTACACCGCGACGCTGACGACGGATCCCATCACCCTCATGAGCATCCGTCAAGTCGGCCGTGGGCGCCGGGGGAGAGCCGTTTCGGCGACGCTTGACAGCCCTGCAACGGCCCGAGCTGTGTGCGGGTGGGGTGGCGCCACGTCATGTCCGCGCGGCTGGGTGGTGATGGTGCGGGCCGGTGGTGGAGGTCTCAGCGCCCCACATCTTGACGAGCTGCGTGCGGGTCACGGTCGACAGCACTGACCTGATGAGCAGGGCGAGAACCGATACCGACCACACTGACCATGACCAGTCCTGACCTCCAGCGTGGCGGTGGGCCGCGTGCCGGCCGACCAAACCGGCGGACCTTTACGGCTGCCTACAACTACGCCTGGTGGAGGAGTACGACGCTGCCTGCATGGGGAACGGGAGCGGCGCTGCCACGGAAAGGGCTCTATGAGCCTCTCATTGCGGCATAAGCGGCGCGATTATGGCGCATCGAAGGGAATGCCAGGAGAAAACAGGTGACGTCGGGTGGCGAATGGTAACCGATGCTCATAAAGATGGAAAGAGAAAGAGGGAGATCGTTTGCGTCTGGCGCGCCAAGGAGAACTAAGGCGGCATGGGATGATCCATGGGACGGGTCATTAATAGGGCATTCCTCGCCGAACTATGGGGGATGTCGGAAATCCGCGCAAAGGTGAACCTAATTGCCCAAGTCAAACACTCTCGTCGCGCTTCTCGCGACCGGCGTTCTGCTGACCGGCAGCGGCGCCGCCGTGGGCGGCACTGTCACCGCCGCTTCCGCCCATGCCGACATGGGTGGCGTTCCCGGTCGCGAGGCCATCCGCCCCACTTCCCCCGACCCCGCCGTCAGTCGCAACAAGCACACGGGCAGGAACAGGCAGCGGCAGCACAAGAGCCAGAGCCAGAAGCTGCTGCGCGTCGTCAACCTTAACGAGTCCGTTTCGGACACGCAGAACCGATCGAGCCGGCAGAGCTCGCAGGATGCCCACGGCCTGCAAAGGGTTGATTCGCGTAAAGGCGAGTCGGCCGCAACCGCGAACGGCTGCACCGATCCGGACGTGCGCGTCATGACGCAGAACATGTACGTGGGAAGTGATTTCCAGGCCATTTCCAACGCGAAGACACCAGCGGAGTTCGTCGCGGCAGTCACGCTGACCTATCAGAACATTCTGGCCTCAAATCCGGATGAGCGGGCCGCCGCGGTGGCCCGCGAAATCGCCCGGGACAAGCCCGATCTCGTGGGCCTGCAGGAGGCCGACATCCTGCGCACCGGGTCGCCGCCCGCGACAAACGTGAAATCAGATCAGCTCAATGCCCTCCTCGCCGCGCTCAACCGGCTGGGCCAACATTACGAGGCAGTGGCGATCGTGCCCGAACTCGATGCCGAGGCCCCAAGCACGCTTGGCTTCGACGTGCGCATCAGCGAGCGAAGCGTGGTCCTTGCTCGGGTCGATGCGTTCAGGCGCGTCAAGGTGTCGAACATGCAGGTACAGACGTACGCGATCCAGCAGGTGCTCCGATCGCCAGTCGGCCCGATTGCCTCTCGGGCTGGTTGGGCGTCGGTCGACGCCACCGTCTGCGGTCGCACCTTCCGATTCGTCACGACGCACTTGGAGCCGACACCGCCATTCACCATCCAGCGGGCGCAGGCGCAAGAGCTTGTCGCGAGTGCAGCGAACACCAAGCTTCCTGTGGTGTTCGCGGGCGATTTCAATACCACTGCTAATGGCCAACAGAACCCGACATTCCCGACGTACCAATTCCTGCTCAATTCGGGTCTCATCGATGCCTGGAGCAAAGAGCATCCCAGCGAACCGGGCTCCACCTGCTGCCAGGCGCCCGACCTACGCAATCCAGTCTCCGCCTTGAGCTTGCGAATTGATCTGGTGCTGCTCCGCGGTGACTTCGACGTGAAGGACATCCACCTCGTTGGAGAGGAGGAGAGCGACCGTACACCGTCGGGGTTGTGGCCGTCCGACCACGCAGGAGTCGTGGCAACGCTGAAGCTACCCGGAAAGACGTCGACGTAGCCTCAAGGCTGACGCCAGGCGGTTCAGCACAACCGTCATCTCAACGGAGGTGCCCCTTGCGGTGAGCTTGCGGCGGGGGCACCTTCCCACCGTTGCTGGAAGGAACGCTGAGCTTGTCGAGCCGCTGCCGGCGCACGTGCAGCCGTCCCACACGTCGTTGGTCACGACATGGTTGGGCACCTCGACGGATGAGGGGCGTATCGCTCGCCGGTCCCCAGGGTCAGGTGCAGCCGCATCCACGCGTCCGCCACGGCGACACAGGGCTGCACATACGCGTTGTCGAGGAGATGTGCGGAGGCGTCGCCGAGGAGAGCTGCGGTCTTGTCGGCGGTCTGGTCTGGGCTCACTGCTCCGCTCCCGTCGAGGCGCTCCCGTCGAGGCGGTCGTGTCCGTCGTCGCGTTCTTGGGCCGGTGGACGCCGCCGCAGTGTCGCAGTTCGACGCCGGCCTCCTCGATGAGCTGGTGCACGAACCCGTAACTGCGGCAGAGCACCTGGGCGAGCGAGTGGATCGACTCGCCGTCGCGGTATGCACGTGCGGTTACGTGTCGTGGGTCCGACCGCCCGCAGGGCCGCGGGCGACACCCCCCGCCCCCCAACAGGGTGTTTCAGGGGGCCGAGCAGCAGGGGCGGCGGGTGGTCAGCGGGACAGGACCTCGTACTTGACGCGCATCACCCCGGCGCCGGTGTTGCCGATGGCGGCGAAGGCGGCTCGTGAGAGGTCGAGGCAGCGGCCGCCCACGTACGGGCCGCGGTCGTTGATGCGGACCGTGACGGATTCGCCGTTGTCCGGGTTGGTGACGCGGACCTTGCTGCCCAGGGGGAGGGTCTTGTGGGCGGCGGTCATGGCGGAGGGGTTGAAGCGTTCGCCGCTGGCCGTCATCTGGCCCTCGTCATAGTAGGAGGCGCCGCAGGTTCCGGAGGCGAGTACGCGGGCCTTCGGCTTGGGCGACGAGGACTTGGTGGTCGAGGGGGACCTGGTGGTCTTCGGGGTCGCCGCGGAATCGGTGGCCGACTTCGAGGGGCTCGTCGCCGGGGACTTGGTGGGGTTCGGCCGCGCTGTTGCCGGGGACTTGGTCGTCTTCGGGCGGGCCGCCGCGGGCTTGGGGGCCGGGGAGGGCGATTGGGGAGCTGGCTGGCGGGCGGCTTCGTTCAGGGGCTTGGCCTGGGACGGAGTGGGAGCGGCCGCGGCGGGTTCGGGGGAGTCGGTGTTGCCGATGGCGGCCCAGGCGGTGGTGGAGGCGGCGGCCACGACGGCGGCGCCGGCTGCGGCCGTGATCCAGCGCTTGCCTGCGGTGAGCTTGCGATCCTGAGGGGATGGCTTGAGGGAATGCTGACCCAAGGTAAACCACAGTCCTAGGTAGGGGATAAGACAGGGAAAGGCCGCGACCCTTGGGGTGGAGGGCATCCAGCGGCCGATCCTCAGGCGGGATGGGGGTTCCCGCGCGATGGGGAAGAAGATATGCGACAAAGGCGAGGTAAAGGCAACTTAATGCGACCTCCAGTGATATATCTCACTTAGGTAACAAGATCGCTATATGCCCAGCTCAAGCCATGGATCTTTGGAATACCGGGAAAACGGGGAAAGGTGGCTTGATCGGCTGGGAGGAAATGTCGCTGCCGGCCGATCAAAATGCTGATCTTCCGTGATAGAGATCGCCGAGGGTTCGATGAATGCTGATCCTCGGTGGTGGTGATCTCCGAAAGGCAGCCGGCCGGCGGCGTCCTTGGCGCCCGACCGGATGGCGCCAAAAACTCGGGCCGGCGACGTCGGCAGGGCCTAGAACATCAGCGAGCGCACCGTATCGACAGTGTCGGCGTCTTCGACCCGCTTGTCCGGGCGGTAACGGAGGACGCGCGCGAAACGGAGGGCCATGCCACCGGGATAGCGCGGTGAGCGCTGGACCCCGTCGAAGGCGATCTCCACCACGAGCTCGGGCCGCAACGTCACCGTCCACCGATCGGTCGGCCCTTCGGCCAGCTCGAGGAAGCGCTCGGTCTGCCAGGTCAGCAGCTCGTCCGTCAGCCCCTTGAACGTCTTGCCGAGCATCACGAACCCACCGGCGGGGTCACGCGCCCCGAGGTGGAGGTTGGAGAGCTTGCCCTCGCGCCGCCCATGGCCCCACTCGGCGGCCAGGACCACCAGGTCGAGCGTGTGACGCGGCTTGACCTTGATCCATCCGGCGCCCCGGCGGCCCGCCGCGTAGGGGGAGGCCGGGGACTTGACCACCAGGCCCTCGTGGCCCGCCTTCACCACGTCGGTGAAGAACTTCTCCGCCTCCGCCACATCCCCCGTCACGAGCCGCGGCGTCAGCAGGCCCTGGGGGACCGCGCGCACCAGGACCTCCTGGCGCTGCGAATAGGGCAGGTCGAGCAGGTCGGCGCCGTCCACCCGCAGGGCGTCGAAGAAGAACACGCTGAGCGGCGTCTGCTCGCGCAGCTGCGCCACGTTGGTCTTGCTGGTGACCCTGCTCGCCGTCACCTGGAACGGGTGCGGCCGCCCGTCGGGACGCAGCGCGATCACCTCGCCGTCCAGCACGAGATCGTCGTACGGCGTCTCGAGCACGGCCTCGACCAGCTCGGGGACCTGCGACGTGATGTCGTCGAGCGTGCGCGTGAAGACCTTCACCACCGAGCCCGAGCGGTGGGTCTGCACGCGGATGCCGTCGAGCTTCCACTCCAGCGCCGCGGGGGCTCCGGCCTTCTCCAGCGCGGCGGCCACGTTGGGCGCGCTGCCCGCCAGCATGGGCGAGACCGCCCGCCCCACCTCGAGCCGGAACGCGCGCAACGCCTCGACCCCGCCGCTCAGCGCGGCCGCACCCACGGCGGGGAGCCAGCCGCGCAGCGTGAGCGCGCGCCGCACGTCGGCCGATGGCGCGCCGGACGCCTTGGCCACCGCCTCGATCATGACGCCGTCGAGCGCGCCCTGCCGCAGCTCGCCGAAGAACAACCGGCGCATGAACTGCTGCTCCTGGCTCGTCAGCCCCGCGAACAGCTCGGCCACCAGAGCCTTGCGCGCTGCCTGCGAGCCCGCCCCGGAAACCGCCTTGATCCTGCTCAGCAGCTCGTCGACGGCGCTCAGCGTGGCGGTGGCGGCCAGCTTGGGCTGGGGGATGTCCTCCAGCGTGCGCCAGCCCACGCCCACCTGCCGCTGGGGCAGCTCACCCGAGAGGTACGAGATCGCGATCTCCGCCTCCTCGGGGCCGACCCGGCCGAGCAGCTCCGCCAGATGGCCCACTTTGCCGAGCCGGGCGGACGTGCGCGTCACCGCCTCGGAAACCCGGACCACGTCGATCAGAAGCACACGCCTATGGTGCCTCACGCCGCCGACATTTCCCCACCCGATATCGACCAAGTGTCTGCCTTGTTCCCGGCACGGCCCTACCGCAAAAGGCCGTCGTGTGAGGGGCGGGCCGCCGTGAAGGCCGCGAGAGGCCGTGGTGGGTGGCCCGCCCCCGCGAGAGCCGCTAGCTCACGCCGAGCAGGTCGACGACGAAGATGAGCGTCTCGTTCGGCTTGATGCGGGCGCCGGCCCCCCGGCTGCCGTAGCCGAGATGCGGCGGGATGACCAGCTTGCGCCGCCCGCCGACCTTCATGCCCGCGACCCCCTGGTCCCAGCCCGCGATGACGCGCCCGGCGCCGAGCGGGAACTCGAACGCCTCGCCGCGGTTCCACGACGCGTCGAACTCCTCCCCGGTCGAGAAGGCCACGCCCACATAGTGGACGCGTACGTGATGGCCGGGCTTGGCCTCCGGGCCGTCACCCACGGTCAGGTCGACGATCTCCAGGTCGGCGGGCGGGTTGCCCTCGGGGAAGTCGATCTCGGGCTTTTCGAGTGCCACGAAGTGCTCCAGTTGACTGTTGATGACAATGAGACCCGACGACTCTATGCGGTCGGGATATCGTCATCGTTCATGGTCGCCCTTTCTCCCGATGCGATTCTGCTCACCGACCGCGTGGCGGTCGTCACCGGGGCGGCCAGGGGCATCGGGCTGGCGATCGCCGAGGCGTTCGCCGAGTTCGGCGCCCACGTCGCCGTCTGCGACCGCGACAGGCCGCGCGCCGAGCTGGCGATGACCCTCGACGTACGCGACCACGTGGCGGTGGAGATCTTCGCCCAGGCCGTACGCGAGCGCTGGGGCCGCGTGGACGTCCTGGTCAACAACGCGGGCGGCACCTTCCACGCCTCGTTCGCCGACACCTCGCCCCGCGGCGAGCAGATCCTCATCGAGGAGAACTTCACACAGGTCACCGGCATGATCCGGCAGCTGCTGCCGCTGATGTCGCCGGGCGCCTCGATCATCAACGTGACGTCGAGCGAGGCCCACCAGGCCGCGCCGGGCTTCGCCGTGTACGCGGCGATGAAGGCGGGCCTGGAGAGCCTGACGAAGACGCTCGCGCTGGAGCTGGCCCCCAGGGGCATCAGGGTGAACGCGATCGCGCCCGACGCCGTCCAGACCGAGGGTGAGGCAGGCGTGCGCGAACGCATGCTGGCCCGCCCGCTGCCCTATGACCCGGTACGCGTCCCGCCGCTCGGCCACCTCGGCGGCCCGGGGGACGCCGCGGGCGCGGCCGTGTTCCTGGCCGGCGACCTGGCCAGGTTCGTCACGGGGACGACGCTGCACGTGGACGGCGGCATCCACGCGGCCGGCGGCTGGCGAAGGACCTGACTACCAGCTCTGGTGCAGCGGCATCCCCTCGGCGTACCCGGACGAGCTCTGGATCCCGATGACGGCCTGCGCGTGGAACTCCTCCAGGTTCGACGCGCCCGCGTACGTGCACGCCGACCGGAGCCCCGCCACGATGCCGTCGATCTGGTCCTCCACGCTCGGCCGCTTCGGATCCAGGTACATGCGGGAGGTCGAGATGCCCTCCTCGAACAGCGCTTTCCTGGCCCGCTCGAACGCCGAGTCCTCGGCCGTCCGCAGCCGCACGGCCCGTGCGGAGGCCATGCCGAAGTTCTCCTTGTATTTGCGCCCGTTCGCATCGGTATGGGTGTCGCCGGGCGACTCGTACGTCCCCGCGAACCACGAGCCGATCATCACGTTGGACGCCCCCGCGGCCAGCGCCAGCGCCACGTCGCGCGGATGGCGCACCCCGCCGTCCGCCCACACGTGCCGTCCCAGCCGCCGGGCCTCGGCCGAGCACTCCAGCACGGCCGAGAACTGCGGCCGTCCGACCCCGGTCATCATCCGCGTCGTGCACATCGCGCCGGGCCCGACCCCGACCTTGAGGATGTCGGCCCCCGCGTCCACCAGGTCGCGCACGCCCTCCGCCGTCACCACGTTGCCCGCCGCGACGGGCACGCCGGGATCGAGCGCCCTGACGGCGCGCAGAGCTGAGAGCATCTTCTCCTGGTGGCCGTGCGCGGTGTCGACGACCAGGCAGTCGATCCCGGCCTCCAGCAGTTCCTTGGCCTTGGCCACCACGTCGCCGTTCACGCCGACCGCGGCCGCGACGCGCAGCCGCCCTCGGGCGTCGACGGCGGGCTGGTAGAGGGTGGCGCGCAGCGCGCCCAGCCGGGTGAGGATGCCCACCAGCCGCCCGTTCCCGTCCACGATGGGCGCCAGCCGGTGCCGCCCTTCGTGCAGCCGGTCGAAGGCGGCCCGCGGGTCGAGCCCGGCGGGCAGTGTCAGCAGCTCGCTCGACATGACCTGGGAGAGCTGGGTGTACATGTCGACGCCCTGGCAGTCGGCGTCGGTCACGACGCCGACCGGCCGGTTCTCCCAGTCGACCACGATGATCGCGCCGTGCGCCCGCTTGGGCAGCAGTTGCAGCGCCTCGCCGACCGTGTCGTGGGGGGTGAGGGTGAGCGGAGTGTCGTGTACGAGGTCGCGCTTCTTGACCCAGTCGACGACGTCCGTCACGACGTCCAGCGGGATGTCCTGCGGGATCACGGCCATGCCGCCCCGCCGTGCCACGGTCTCGGCCATGCGACGGCCGGCGACCGCGGTCATGTTGGCGACGACGACGGGAATGGTGGTGCCCGTGCCGTCGTGCGTGGAGAGGTCGACTTCGAGCCGGGAACCGACCGAGGAGCGCGACGGCACCATGAACACGTCGCTGTAGGTCAGATCGTGGTGAGGCTCGAGGCCGTTGAGAAACTTCACGTTCGTCCATCTTATGCGGTAACGCGCAACGAGCGGTTCCGCGTTTCGCGGGGGCTTATGATCGGCCGGGACACTTTTGGGGGAGGAGGGCCTGTGGACGTCATAGATCGGGCCGAGCTGATCGTGGTCGGCTTCGCCGTACGCACCACGAATGCCGATGAGATGGATCCGGCGCGGGCCAAGCTGCCCGCGCTGTGGCAGCGGGCGGGCGCTCCTGGGGCTTTCGCGCATGTGCCGGGGCGCGTCGACGAAAACCTCTACGCCGTGCTGACCGATTACGAGAGCGACCACAACGGGGCCTACACGCAGATCGTCGGCACCGGAGTGCGCACCGTGCCGCGGCTGCCGGAGGGCATGGTGGCCGTGCGCGTGCCGGCCGGGCGGTCGCTCAAGCTCGAGGCCCGCGGCCCGATGCCGCAGGCCCTGCTCGACGCGTGGCAGCAGGTGTGGAAGCACACCGAGTCGGGGGGCACGCCGTCGCGGGCGTTCACCACGGACCTCGAGGTGCACCACCCGGAGGGTGTGGACCTGTATATAGCGGTCTAGAGGTCCTGTAGGACTATGCGAGCACGCCCTGCCCGCGCAGCTTCTCCGCCTCCTCTTGGGACAGTCCCCACGGGGAAAGGTCGGTGAGGCGCGTGGCGGGGGAGAGGTCCTGCGCGGGGACGCCGAGCAGGCGGGGCGCGGGCACCGGCTGGGTGACGCCGCCGATGTCGACGAAGGAGCCCCTGGCGGTGTTGTGCGGGTGGGAGGCGGCCTCGGCCATGGACAGCACGGGCGAGACGCACGCGTCCGAGCCCTCGAACAACGCCTCCCACTCCGCCCGCGTCCGCTTCCTGAACTCCTCCGCCAGGCGGGCCTTCAGCGCGGGCCACTGCGCCCTGTCGTTCCTGTCGGGCAGGCCGCTCAGCCCCATCAGGGTGACCATCGCGTCCCAGAACTGCGGCTCCAGCGACCCCACCGCCACGAACAGGCCGTCGGCCGTCTCGTACGTGTCGTACTGCGGGGCGCCGGTGTCGAGCAGATTGGTGCCGCGCGGCCCCCAGTGGCCGCTCTGCGCGGCCTGGTAGAACATCGAGAACAGGATCGACGCCCCGTCCACCATGGCCGCGTCGATCACCCGCCCCTTGCCGGTGCGCTCGCGCTCGAACAGGGCCAGCAGCACCCCGTACGCGAGCATGAGCCCGCCCCCGGCGAAGTCGCCGAGGATGTTGATCGGCGGGGTCGGCTTGCCGCCCTCGCGGCCCAGCATCGACAGGACGCCGGAGACGGCGATGTAGTCGATGTCGTGCCCGGCCGTGGGCGCCAGCGGCCCGTCCTGCCCCCAGCCGGTCATCCGGCCGTAGATCAGCCGCTCGTTGACGGCACGCAGGTCCTCGGGACCGATCCCGAGCCGCTCGGCGACGCCCGGCCGGAACACCTCGATCACCACGTCGGCGTGCCGCGCCAGCTCCTTGAACGCCGCCATGCCCTCGGGCGCCTTCAGATCCAGCCCGATCGTGTGCTTGCCGCGGTCCATGACGTCGCTGCGCAGCCGGTCGGAGACCGCCTTGACCCGGTCGATCCGCAGCACCTCGGCGCCATGGTCGGCCAGCATCATCCCGGCGAACGGCCCCGGGGCGAGCCCGGCCAGCTCCAGCACGCGCACCCCGGCCAACGGGCCTCTTCGAACTTCAGGCATCCCCCCAGTAGAACAACCTTCGGTGATCTGTCGCAAGCCGCCTTCCCGACCTTCCGGCGAAGGCGTGGGAGGTATGGGAAACTTGCCCACTATGTTCGGGTGGTCTACAGGGGTAGGACATGGTTTCGGATAGCAACCGGCTCATCGCAGGCCGCTACCAGTTAGTGCGTGAGCTGGGCCGCGGTGGCATGGGCGTGGTCTGGGAAGGGCAGGACACCCTGCTCAACCGGCAGGTCGCCATCAAAGAGGTGCTGTTGCCCGATGGGCTGTCGCCGGGGGAGCAGGAGCGCCAGCTCTTGAGGACCGCCCGTGAGGCCCGTACCGCGGCCAAGCTGAGCCACTCGTCCGTCGTCGCGATCTACGACGTCGTCGAGGAGGGCGGCCGTCCGTGGATCGTGATGGAGTTGCTGCGCCATCCCACGGTCGAGGAGGTCGTGCTCACCTCGGGCGCGCTTCCGGTGCGGGAGGCGGCGGAGCTGGGCCGGCAGGTGCTGTCCGCGCTGAAGACCGCCCACGAGGCGGGCATTCTGCACCGGGACGTCAAGCCGTCCAACATCCTGCTGGCTGACGACGGCCGGGCCGTGCTCATGGACTTCGGCATCGCCCAGGTCGAGGGCGACCCCTCGCTCACCAAGACCGGCATGGTGACCGGCTCGCCGAGCTTCCTCGCCCCCGAGCGGGTCCGCGCCGAGAACGCGGGACCGCCCTCCGACCTGTGGTCGCTGGGCGCCACGCTGTACGCGTGCATGGTGGGGCGCTCGCCGTTCGAGCGGGGCGATCCCATGTCGACGCTCAACGCGCTGCTCAGCGAGGAGCCCGACTATCGCAGGATCCCGCCGATCATGCACCCGATCCTGAAAGGCCTGCTGCAGAAGGAGCCGGAGCAGCGGGTCAACGCCGAACAGGCCGATCGGCTGCTCGCGGACATCCTCGCGACCAGGCCCGCGTACCACGACCGGGACGTGCCGGACAAGAAGCCGGGCGGCGGCCGGGGCCGGGCCGTGCTCGCGGCGGCCGCGGCCGCGGTGGTGGTGATCGCGGGCGGCGCGGTGGCGTACTTCAAGCTCGCTTCCCCGGCGGAGGGCACCCCGCGCGCCACCGCCCAGCCCGCCGCGGCGACCAGTCCCCTCACGCCGGCTGCGCAGACCACGCAGCCGAGCGCGACGCCCACCCCGACGCCGACCGTGACGAGGGCCGTCCCGCTCGTACGGGCGTGGAAGTCGCGCGACGGCTGGTCGATCATGCGGCCGACCGGCTGGCAGGGTGCGCTCAGCGAGGCGTACACCGAGTGGACCCGCAGGGACAAGAGCGCGCACTTCGGCGTCCAGGCCGTCTACTCCAGCAACGACCCGAACCAGGTCCTGCGCGACTCGGAGGAGACGTTCAAGCAGAACGCCCAGGACATCGTCAACCGCGGCCGCAGGATGGTCGTGCACCAGGGCACCAAGGCGGCGGAGTGGGAGTTCTCCTGGACCGCGGGCACCGGGGGCGACGCCCGCTGGGCCACGCCGGGCACCAGGTACCACGAGGTACGGCGGGTCGTGGCGATCGGCGACGCCGCGTACATCCTGTCCTGGACGGCCACCGAGGCCCAGTGGATGCGTAACAAGGGGCTTATGCGGCAGGTGATCAGCAGCTTTACTGTGGGGGCATGACCCCCTGGAACCTGCTCGCCCTGCCCCCGCTCCCCGAGGAGCTCCTGCGTCACCTGCTCGCCCCGCTCGGCGACCAGGTGACCGTGCACGTGCCCGCGGCCCGCGACAAGGACGCGCTCCTGGCCGCGCTGCCCGAGGCGGAGATCGTGCTCGGCGACTGGACGGGCACCCTGGCGCTGGACGCCGAGGCGGTCAAGGCCGCGCCGCTGCTGGCGTTCGTGCAGCAGCCGTCCGTGGGCGTGGACGGCCACGACGTGGACGCTCTGGCGGCGGCCGGAGTGCCGCTCGCCAACACGCCGGGCGTCAGCGCGGTGGCGGTCTCTGAATGGTGCCTGGCCGCCACCCTCTCCCTGTCGCGCAAGCTGGCCGCCGCCGACGCCGCCGTACGCGCGGGCGAGTGGCCGCAGCAGGGCCTGCAGCCCCGCGAACTGCGCGGCCTGCGGGTCGGCATCGTCGGCTACGGACCGATCGGCGCCACCAGTGCGGAGATGTTCCGCGCGCTCGGCTGCGAGGTCTCGTACTGGACCCGCACGCCCCGCGAGGACCCCGCCTTCGCGGACCTGCCCGCGCTCATCTCCTCGAGTGACGTCGTGGTCGTGGTGATCGCGCTCTCGGACGAGACCCGGGGCCTGGTCGATCCCGGCGAGATGAAGCGGGGCGCGCTGCTCGTGAACGCCGCGCGGGGCGGCGTCGTCAACCAGCAGGCGCTGGTCGCGGCCCTGCGCGACGGCCATCTGGGCGGCGCCGCGCTGGACGTCTTCGACGAGGAGCCCCTGCCCGCGGATGACCCGCTGCGGGACCTCCCGAATGTCCTGCTGTCGCCGCACGTCGCGGGCGTCACGCCGGAGGCCACCGGCCGCCTGCTCACGGCCACCCTGGACAACCTCACCGCCGCCCTCGAGGGCCGCGAGGTGGACAACGTGCTCAACGGCGTATCTCCGACGATCTCCAGGAAGTTTACTCAATCACCTACCACGTAGGCATTTCACCTGGCACTATGAACAGTTTTCGTGTCTTTAACGACCCCGGTCTGTTCCGAGTAGCTCGTGAGAGATACCGTCTTACGCGACGATCTCTACCAGCTCAAGGGGGTGCTTCCGTGGCGACGACGATGTCGACACACCAGCGGGCAGTAGAGCAGATCCGGCAGTCGTACGCCGAGATTCCGGGCGGTGCCGCCCCGCGCCTGGCCAAGTCCACGTCCAACCTCTTCAGGTTCCGCGACTCCGGCAGGACGGCCAAACTCTCGGCCAGGGATCTCGACGAGGTCATCAGCGTCGACCCTGAGACCATGACGGCCGAGGTCCAGGGCATGACGACGTACGAGAATCTGGTGGACGCGACGCTGCCGTACGGGCTCATGCCGTACGTGGTGCCGCAGCTCAAGACGATCACGCTCGGCGGCGCCGTGACGGGGCTCGGCATCGAGTCGAGCAGCTTCAGGGACGGCCTGCCGCACGAGTCGGTGGAAGAGCTGGAGATCCTCACCGGCGACGGTCGCGTCATCGTGGCGCGCGACGACAACGAGCACCGCGAGCTCTTCCGGTCGTTCCCCAACTCCTACGGCACGCTCGGCTACGCACTGCGCATCAAGATCAAATTGCGTAAGGTCCAGCCGTACGTGCACCTCACGCACGTCAAGTTCACCGACGCGGCCAAGTGCATGCTGGCCATGCAGGAGATCTGCGAAAGCATGGTCCACGACGGCGAGAGCGTCGACTTCGTGGACGGCGTCTTCTTCAGCCCGGGCGAGATGTACATCACGCTCGGCCGCTTCGCCGAGCGCGCCCCCTACGTCTCCGACTACACCGGGATGCGCATCTACTACCAGTCGATCAGGCAGCGCAACCGAGACTGGCTGACCATCCGCGACTACCTGTGGCGCTGGGACACCGACTGGTTCTGGTGCTCGCGCGCGTTCGGGGTGCAGCAGCCCGTCGTCCGCTCGCTCATGCCGCGCCGCTGGATGCGCTCCGACGTCTACCGCCGCCTGGTGGCGCTCGACCGGAAGTACGGACTGACCGCCCGCATCGACAGGTGGCGTGACCAGCCCGTGCAGGAGTCCGTGATCCAGGACGTCGAGACGCCGGTCGAGCGAGGGGCGGAGTTCCTGGAGTTCTTCCACGACCAGGTGGGCATGACTCCGGTGTGGATGTGCCCGCTGCGAGCCGGCTCCCGCTGGCCGCTCTACCCCCTCGAGCCGGGCAAGCTGTACGTCAACTTCGGATTCTGGGGCATGGTGCCGCTGCCGCGAGGGCAGTTCGACGGCTACTACAACCGGCTGATCGAGCGTGAAGTGCACGAGCTCGACGGCCACAAGTCGCTCTATTCGACCTCTTTCTACGCTCGCGAGCAGTTCTGGCAGCTGTATAACGGCGATGCCTACTGGTCGGTCAAGCGGGAATACGACCCGAACGGTCGCCTGCTGGACCTGTACGAAAAATGTGTACGGGGAAGGTGAGCAGATTGGCTCTCGCAAGCATCTTTGAGAAGATCGTCGGCGCGGAAGCGAACGTCGCGTTCCAGGCCTATGACGGCAGCAAAGCCGGGCCGGACGGGGCCGATCTGGCCCTCGAGGTCAAGTCCCCGATCGCGGTCGCCTACCTGGCGCACGCGCCGGGCGAGCTGGGCCTGGCCAGGGCGTACATCTCCGGCCACCTCGACGTGCACGGCGACCTGTACACGTTGCTCGACCGCATGTGGAACATCACCACCAACGACCTGACCACCCAGGAGAAGATCGCCGCCGTCCGCGCCCTGGGTGTCAAGCCGCTCCTCATGCGCGTGCCGCCGCCCCCGCAGGAGATGCGCCAGAGCGCCCTGGCGAGGCTGGGCTCCCGCCACGCCAAGCAGCGCGACGCGGAGGCCATCCACCACCACTACGACGTCTCCAACCGCTTCTACGAGTGGGTCCTCGGGCCGTCCATGGCGTACACGTGCGCGGTGTTCCCCTCGGAGGAGGCGACGCTGGAGGACGCCCAGTTCGCCAAGTTCGACCTGGTCGCCCGCAAGCTCGACCTCAAGCCGGGCATGCGCCTGCTGGACGTCGGCTGCGGCTGGGGCGGCATGGTCATGCACGCCGCCAAGCACTACGGCGTCAAGGCCGTCGGGGTGACGCTGAGCCGGCAGCAGGCCGAATGGGCCCAGAAGGCGATCGCCGAGGCGGGCCTGCAGGAGCTCGCGGAAGTCCGCTTCATGGACTACCGGGACGTCAAGGAGACGAGCTTCGACGCGGTCAGCTCGATCGGCCTGACGGAGCACATCGGCAAGGCGAACCTCCCCTCGTACTTCTCCTTCCTGTACAGCAAGCTCAAACCGGGCGGGCGGCTCCTCAACCACTGCATCACCCGGCCGACCGGAAAGGAGAGGACGTTCAACAAGGGCGGCTTCATCAACCGGTACGTCTTCCCCGACGGCGAGCTGGAGTCGGTCGGCTGGCTGATCAGGCAGATGGAGGACGTGGGCTTCGAAATCCGCCACGAGGAGAACCTCAGGGAGCATTACGCCAAGACGCTGCGCCACTGGTGCGACAACCTCGACGCCAACTGGGACGACGCGGTCGAGGAGGTGGGCATGGGCACGGCCCGCGTCTGGGCCCTGTACATGGCGGGCTGCATCGTCGGCTTCGAGCGCAACAAGGTCCAGCTCCACCAGGTCCTGGGCGTGAAGCTCGACAGGAACGGCCGCTCCGGCGTCTCCCTCCGCCCGGCCATCGACTGGCCGTAACCGAGGTCTTCGCCCGGGGAGGCGCTCCGCCAGCCCCTCCCCGGGCCCCTGAAAAGCAAGGGGGTCCAGGCAGCGCCTCCCAAGGCCCCTCGCCCCCAAGCAAGGGCTTCCACGCAGGGCGCTTCGCGCGGAGAGTTCCAGGCAGCGCCTCCCAAGGGGGGCTCCGCCCCCCCTTCGATCCCCCGAAAACCCCGCTCGCTTCGCTCGCTTGAGTGCCCGACGCTTGTTCAGCGTAGGGGTCGGGCTGCTGGGACATCCGAAAGCTCGTTGAAATCCCGCTTCCGCGGCCAGAGCGTTCGGGCTTGAAGCGTGTGGATGCGGCGAGCCGAGTCGCACGCCGGTGCAGTTTCGAAAAGTGGCCCGCCGTGTGTCAGATGACGTTCACGGCACAACGGACCCCCGGGGCGGTGGCCAACCGGCTGTCACCGGTTACAAGCACACATTCTTCGTCCTCGGCTGCAGCAACGAACGCCGCATCGCATTAAGACTGAAGGCTCTTACCCTGGGCTCGTGCCCGCGCGGCCAGCGCGTCCCGCACCGATTCGGGCACGTCACGAATCTGGAGAACAACACTCATCATGCATGTCCATGCAACGCCGCACCCGGGGCCGGATGTGGCGTTGCCCTTCCGGTACGGTGGCGCGCCGGCTCGATAGGGGAGATGCGCCGCTACTGTGATGGTTGTTTGTCCTTGGCGTGTTTGCCGCGGCTGGTGTGGACTTCGTCCTCGCCGGAGTCCTCTTGGGGCTCCGGTAGCTCGTCCTTGGGGTTATGGGGCTTGGCATGCCTGCCCACGTGCTCTCCTTTGCCGAACTGCCAAAGTTGCCGAACTGCCGGACGTAATCGCCAAGAGTAACTTTATGGCTACAGTATGCATTGAGGCAAGCGGCGGCTCACCCGTCCAGGAGCGTGAGAACGCGTTCTGCCTGGCGGTCGAGGGTGCCGGGCGGGTGCGAGGCCGGGGGCGTGCTCGGCGAGCACGTTGAGCGCGGTCCATTCGCGATGGGGCTCGCGGCGGCCCCACGTACGGTAGCGCTTGATCACGGTCTCGCCGCGGATCTCGATGTCATGCGTGCAGGACTGGCTCCGGTCCGACGGCGGGTCGGACGTCACGGGGCCTGGCCCTCGGGAGAGGCGGCGGCCAGCGCTTGGAGGGTGCCCTTGAGGCCCGCCCAGCTCTGCTCGGCGTCCGGCGTGTGCCCGTGCGGCGAGCGGAACCACGCCACGAACTCGGCCACGTCGTCGAGCGCCCACCGCAGCCGGTAGAGCTCCAGGGTCGCGAGGTTGGGCGTGCGGCCGGTGGCGTCGGCGTACCGGGCGAGGTCGTCGGGGTCCCTGGCCACCAGCCACAGGTCGCGCTCGGGCGGGGCCAGCCCGACCGTGTCCCAGTCGACCAGCAGCCGCCGGTCGCCGGAACGCAGCAGGTTGCCCGGGTGCGGCTCGCCGTGCGTCACGACCGGCTCGCCGGCGTTCGCCGCCATGTCGTCGAACTCCGAAAGCATGCGGCGCAGCACCCCGGCGTGCTCGGCGATCAGCTCCCTGGCGGGCTCCGAGTACGGGCCGCCCAACCAGGGCAGGCGCGAGTCCTGGAGCGCCTGCTCCAGGCCGGATCGGTCCGAGAGCTCCAGCGGGCGCAGGGGAGTGGGGAGGGGTGGCGGGGTGGCGTGGAGGGCGGCGAGCAGGTCGATGATCGCGGCCCGGTCCTCGGCCGTCTGCTCCTGCCCGAACTCGCCGGAGGTCCCGTCCGAGAAGGGGAAGATGCTCATCGCCCATCGGTGGCGGTCGAGCCGAAGCAGCGTCGCGCCGTCGGTCGCGCGCAGCGGCGCCACCACGAAGTCCAGCCCCGCCTCGTCGCGCAGCGCCGCCGCTGTGTCCATGGCCAGCCGGAGCCCGTCGAAGCTCCGGCGCCGTACGTCCGCGACCGTGATGAACCACCGCCCGTCGGCGACCCAGTGGTAGTCGCCGAACCCCACGGGCGCGTAGTCCAGCGTGCGCGCCTCGATGCCCCACGCGCCGAGCGCGGGCCGCAGCAACCCCTCGTCGAACGAATCCGGCCGATCTCGCATGCGGCCACGCTATCGACCTCGGCGGCTCGCTTCACCCGCATTAACCGGGGGGTGGGCCATGTGTCAGATGGTCGAGACCTGCGCCATGCGGAGGATGAGGTCGATGGCGGACATCACATCGGTCACGACATGATCCGCCACGGTCCCTTCGCCCGTGACGCCCCGGTCGATCCAGATGGTTCGCAGGCCCGCTTTCCGTCCGCCCGCGATGTCCTTCTCGGGGTCGTCTCCGACGACCCATCCGCCGGAGTCCAGCGACGCGCCGCACCGATGTGCGGCGATCTCGAACAGCCGCACGTCGGGCTTCCGTACGCCCTCCGCCTCCGAGATCGCCCACCCGTCCACCCGCGCCGCGAGCCCGGTCCGCCGAATCTTGCCCGTCTGGTTGTCGGCCATCCCGTTCGTCGCGATCCCCACGGCCCATCCGGCAGCCCGCAACCGATCGAGCCCGTCAAGCACTTCGGCGGGGCATGAGACCAGGTGCGGCAGCCGCGCCCGGTACGCCGCCCACAACACCTCGACCGGCTCGGCCAGCCCGAACCGCTCGCGCACCAGCCCGAAGAAGGTGTCCATGGGCAAGGACCCGTCCGCGTCCAGCTCCACCAGCCACGGCACCGCCTCCTCGCCCAGCCTCCGCGAGGCGGCGAACTCGGCGGCCCACAGCTTGAACGCGGCCAGCCGGTCGATCAGCGTGTTGTCCAGGTCGAAGAGCGCGAGGGGCCGCGTCATGCGTGCCCGCTCCGCTCCGAGCGGACGGGCGCGGCGACCGGTTACCGGAGCTCGCGCTTGAGGATCTTGCCCGTGGCCGTCATCGGCAGCGACTCGCGGAACTCGATGATCCGGGGGTACTTGTAGGCGGCCATGTTCTCCTTGGCCCACTCGATCAGCTCGTCCTCGGTGATCGTCGAACCGGGCGTGCGGATGACGTACGCCTTGATCTCCTCGCCGTGGGACTCGTGCGGGACTCCCACCACGGCGGCCAGCGACACGGCCTTGTGGGACAGCAGGACCTCTTCGAGCTCACGCGGATAGACGTTGAAGCCGCCGCGGATGATCATGTCCTTGGCCCGGTCGACGATGGAGTAGTAGCCGTCCGCGTCACGCGTCGCGATGTCGCCCGTGCGGAACCAGCCGTCCTTCATCACCTCGGCCGTCGCCTGCGGGCGGCCGTAGTAGCCCTTCATGATGTTGTGGCCGCGGATGGCGATCTCGCCGGGACCCTCGCCCTCGATGGTTTTCCAGTCGCCGTCGATCAGCTTCATCTCCACGCCCCAGATCGGGAAGCCGACCGTGCCGGGCTTGGTGGGGCGGTGGACCTGGTTGAAGCTGGCCACCGGGGACGTCTCGGACAGGCCGTACCCCTCCAGGATGCCGATGCCGAAGGTGCGCTCGAAGTCCTTCAGCACCTCCACCGGCGAGGACGCGCCGCCCGCGACGGCGACGCGCAGGGTGCGCGGCGCCTCCACGCCGTCCGCGTGGATCTTGGTGAGCAGGCCCCAGTACATCGTCGGCACCCCGGCGAAGAACGTGACGCCCTCCTTGGCCATGAGCGCGAGCGCGTCGCCCGGGTCGAAGCGCGGCATCAGCACGATGGTGGAGCCGCGCAGGAAGCCGGTGTTCATGACCACGGTCTGGCCGAAGGAGTGGAACAGCGGCAGCACTGCCAGGTAGGTGTCCCCGCCCTCGGTGCGGGGGAACATCTTGTCGTTGACCATGGCGTTCAGCAGCATGTTCTGGTGGCTGAGCTCGGCGCCCTTGGGCTGGCCCGTGGTGCCCGAGGTGTAGAGGATCACCGCGGTGTCGTCGGGTGCCGTCTGCACGGTCTCGAACTCGCTCGCCATGCCGCCCAGCGCCGCCCAGATCGACTCGCCGTACGGGGATTCGGTCGCGAGCGGGGTGGCGGGCAGGACGAAGAAGTGCTCGCAGCCGGACGCCGCCTCGAAGCCCGCCTTGCCGCGTTCACCGAGCGGCAGCTCGGGCGTGCCCTCGAAGCAGAACAGCGCCTTGGCGTCGCTGTCGTCGAGGTGGTAGGCGATCTCCCGCGACTGCAGCAGCACGTTGAGCGGCACCACCGTGGCCCCTGCCTTCAGGATGCCGAAGTAGACGAACGGGAAGTACGGCAGGTTGGGGCACGCCAGCGCCACCTTGTCCCCCTTGCCGACACCGCGTGACACCAGCAGGTTCGCGACCTGGTTGGCGACGGTGTCGATCATGGAGTACGGGAGCCGCATGTCCCCGAAGACGATGGCCGTGCCGTCGGGGGTGTTCCTCGCGCTGTCCTCCAGCACGATCGACAGGTTGAGCATGACGCCTTCCTCCTCAAAGCCGGGCTTCGAGCGCCACTCTAAGCACCACCGCATACCGACTGGTAGGTAGCCGAGGTCACAACTGGATATGGACGCGTCCGCTCACCTGGAGTAAGCAAGTACCAAGTTACCTGGAGGAGCCATGGAGTACGACTACGTGATCGTAGGGGCGGGGTCCGCGGGATGTGTGCTGGCCAATCGGCTCTCGGAAGATCCCGGCGTGTCGGTCGCGCTGGTCGAGGCGGGTGGGCGGGATGACAAGCTGGAGATCCGCATGCCCGCGGGTTTCGCCAAGCTCTTCAAGACCGGCTACGACTGGAACTACACCACGGCCAAACAGAGCGAGATGTCCGGCCGCGAGCTCTACTGGCCGAGAGGCCGCGTGATCGGCGGCTCGTCCTCGCTCAACGCCCAGATGTGGGTGCGCGGCTGCCAGCACGACTACGACCAGTGGGACGTCCCCGGCTGGTCGTACGACGACGTCCTGCCGTACTTCACCAAGGCCGAGCACCGCGTCGGCAGCAACGAGGGCGGTGTCTACGGCACCTCGGGCCCCCTCTACGTCTCCGAGCTGCGCAGCCCCAACGTCACCACCGCCGCGTTCCTCCAGGCCTGCGAGGAGCTCGGCTTCACCCGGCTCGGCGAGCTGAACGGGCGTTCCAACGAGGGCTACTGCCCCACGCCCGTCACGCAGTACCGCGGCCGCAGATGGAGCTCGGCCGACGCCTACCTGCGCCCGGCCACGTCGCGGCCGAACCTCCACGTGATCACCGGGGCGACGGTGGACCGGGTGGTGTTCGACGGCAGGCGCGCGACCGGCATCGAGCACAGCGGTGGCGCCCAGATCAGGGCCAGGAGGGAGGTCGTCCTGTCCGCGGGCGCGATCGGCTCGCCGTACCTGCTGATGCGCTCCGGCGTGGGCGCGCCCGCCGAGCTGCGCGACGCCGGGGTCGCGATCGTGCACGAGTTGCCCGAGGTCGGCAAGAACCTGCAGGACCACCTCTCGTCCGGCGTGTTCGTCGAGTGCAAGCAGCCGGTGACGCTGACCAAGGCCGAGTCGATCGGCAACCTGCTGCGCTACATCGTCCTGCGTTCCGGCATGCTCACCACGAACGTGGGGGAGGCGGTCGCGTTCATCAGGACCTCGGAGGAGGAGCCGGCGCCGGACGTCGAGCTGATCTTCGCGCCCGTGCCGTTCGTCGACCACGGTCTCGCCCCGCCGACCGGCCACGGGCTCACCGTCGGGGTCGTGCTGCTGCAGCCGGAGAGCCGCGGCAGGGTCGGGCTCAACGGCAGGGACGTCGTCATCGACCCCGCCTACCTGACCGCGGAGGCCGACGTCAAGCGCCTGGTCGCGGGGCTGAAGACGGCCAAGCAGGTGTTCGCCACCGCGGCGATGAAGCCGTACGCGGGCGCGCCGATGGCGCCGTACTGGGCGCCGGAGAGCGACGAGGAGCTGGCGCGGTGGGTACGCGAGCGCGGCGAGACGCTCTACCACCCGGTCGGCACCTGCCGCATGGGGGCGGACGACGCCTCAGTGGTGGACCCCTCGCTGCGGGTACGCGGCGTCGAGGGGCTGAGGGTGATTGATGTTTCAATCATGCCTACGCTGAATCGCGGACACACCCACGCACCGGCCATTATGATCGGCGAGAAAGGCGCTGATTTGATAAGGAAGGCGCCTTAAGTCCCTTGACGTAAGTGCTCACTTGCAGAAGGCTTGGGAGATATGACGCTGACCGCTGACCTGGACCTGTCGCAGATCCCGTTCTGGGGGTTGCCGCAGGCCGAGCGCACGGAGGCCTTTCGCAGGCTGAGGCAGATGGACCACCCGGTCTTCATGCGGGAACAGTCCATCCCGTTCGTCGGCGGCGGCAAGGGCTTCTACGCGCTCGTCCGCCACACCGACGTGATCGAGGCCAGCAGGAATGCTGCCGTGTTCAGCAGCGAGCCGTGCTCCAACAGCATCCCGGACATGCCGCGCTGGCTGAGCGTGTACTTCGGCTCGATGATCAACATGGACGACCCGCGGCACGCCAAGCTGCGCCGGATCGTGTCCAGGGCGTTCACGCCGCGCATCCTGCAGAAGATGGAGGAGGACCTGGCGCGGGCCGCCGCCGAGATCGTGGACCAGGCGATCGAGGAGGGGCCGGGTGACTTCGTCGCGCAGGTGGCCGCCATGCTCCCCGTACGGGTCATCTGCGACATGATGGGCGTTCCGGCGAAATTCCATGACATGGTGCTGCGCCAGACCAACATCATCCTCGGCAACGCCGACTCCGAGTACACCGGAGTCGGCCCCGAGCTCACCCGCAGCAACGTCGCCAGGGGCCTGGTCAAGCTGCTGCGTGCCGGATTCTCGCTCAACCGGCTGGCCGCCCGCCTGGGCGACGAGCGGCGCAAGCGGCCCACGGGCGACCTGGTGAGCCTGCTGGTCAACGGTGAGGAACGGCTCACCCCGCAGCAACTGGGGTCGTTCTTCATCCTGCTCGTGGTGGCGGGCAGCGAGACCACCCGCAACGCCATCGCGCACGGGCTCAAGCTCTTCACCGACAACCCCGAGCAGCGCGCGATCCTGCTGAACAACTTCGACGGCCACATCGTCACCGCCTGCGACGAGATCATCCGGTACTCGACGCCGGTGATCCAGTTCCGC
Organism: Nonomuraea sp. NPDC049400; assembly: GCF_044466425.1. Taxonomy (NCBI): domain Bacteria; kingdom Bacillati; phylum Actinomycetota; class Actinomycetes; order Streptosporangiales; family Streptosporangiaceae; genus Nonomuraea; species Nonomuraea sp. NPDC049400. The sequence goes on along the minus strand of NZ_JBITMP010000016.1, from coordinate 146,208 downwards.
CGCACGGTGAAGCAGGACCACGAGATGAACGGCACGCGGTACAAGAAGGGCGACAAGGTGCTGCTCTTCTACAACTCCGCCAACCGCGACGAGGCCGTCTTCCCGGACGCGGACATGTTCGACATCACCCGCGACCCCAACCCGCACGTCGGGTTCGGTGGCCCGGGGCCGCACTACTGCCTGGGGGCGCATCTGGCGCGCAGGGAGATGACCGTGATGTTCCGGGAGCTGTTCACCCGGATGCCCCACATCAGGTCGGTGGGGGAGCCCGACTACCTGCTGTCCAACTTCATCAACGGCATCAAGCACATGAACTACACCTTCTGACCGGCGGCGCGCCGGACCAGCGCCAGCGGCAGCAGCGCGCCTGCCAGCGCCAGTCCGGCCGCCACCAGCAGCATCGAGGTGACCCCCGCCCGGTACGGGGCCGCCAGCACGGCGACGCCGACGGCCGTGCCGACCTGCTTGACCGTGTTCACGACGCCGGTCGCCATCCCCACGCGCGCCATCGGCGCGGTCAGGCCGACCTGGTTGGCCACGACGTTCCCCGCGCCCAGGCCGAGCCCGCCCAGGAACAGCCCGAACATGATCGGTGTCCACGGGTCGGCCGCCGGGACGCTCATGACCAGCAGCGCGAGCGCGATCAGCGCGGGGCCGGCGGCGATGAGCACGCCCATCGGCCACCGGTGCAGCACCCGCCCGATCGCGACCGGCCCGATGACGGCCGCCACGCTGAAGGCCAGGAAGCGGGTGCCCGCCTCCACAGGGCTGGCGTGAAGAGGGCCCTGCACGTACAGGGTGAGGTACTTGAACCCTCCCCAGCTGAAGCAGGGGGATTCCTGGCTCCGGAAGCCCCGCAGGTCAGCGACCAGCCAGGTCTTACTCCATCAACACCAGCCGGGACGGAACCTGCCCGGTTTGGTACGGCAAGCTTGGAAACGCATGTGCTGTCTTGGTTCTCGATCAGCACGCGCGAGTGGCTTGGTTCTCGCACCCCGCGGACGCGACTCTACCGGACGCTGATCCGCCCTGGGGGCACATCAACTGTTCCTGCCCTGCTCCGCAGGAGTCCAATTCCTCCCCGGCCTGAAGCACGCCTCTGGCCAGGTCGAGCAGGGGCGCCGTGGGGGCGAGCGCGCAGGCCAGCGGCGCCAGCGTGAAGACCGACACGCCGACGACCAGGAGCCTGCGCCTGCCGTACCGGTCGGCCAGCACCCCCGCGGGCAGCAGCACTGCGGCCAGGGTGAGCGCGTACGCGTCCACCACCCACTGCACTTCGGGCAGGCTCGCCCGCAGGTCGGAGCGGATGTCGGGTAACGCGATCGTGACGGCGGTCAGGTCGACCACGACGAGCACGATGGTCAGTGACGCCAGCGCGAGCACCCATCCCCGTCGCATGCGATCTCCTCAGCAAGAGGGGCACCTTCCGTAGTGGTACTCCTGGGGCGGGCCGAATGCTAGGTTTCGCAGTCATGGAGATCAGGACTATCCACGCCAACGGTGTGGAGTTCGCGTATCTGACAGTGGGCGAGGGGCCGCTGGCGCTGTGCCTGCACGGCTTCCCCGACACCGCACACACCTGGCGGCACCTGATGCCCGCGCTGGCGGCGCGCGGCTACCGCGCGGTAGCGCCGTTCATGCGCGGCTACGCGCCCACCGAGGTGCCGGCCGACAACGCGTACGAGGACGCCGCGCTGGTCGCCGACGTCCGCGCGCTGCACGAGGAGCTCGGCGGCGACCAGGACGCGGTCGTCATCGGGCACGACTGGGGCGCCTTCCCCGTGTACCACCTGGCCGGCCGCTTCCGCCGCGCCGTCACGCTCGCCGTGCCGCCGCCCGCCGCCCTCGGCGCCGGCTTCCTCGAGTACGAGCAGCTCAAGCGGTCCTTCTACGTCTTCCTCTTCCAGACGTACCTGGGTGAGGCGGCCGTCGCGAGCCCCGGCTTCCTCGAGAACCTCTGGCGCGACTGGTCGCCGGGGCACGACCCGCGCGAGGACCTGGAGTTCGTACGGCGCAGCATCGGCGAGCCCGCCAACCTGAGGGCGGCCCTCGGCTACTACCGCGCCATGCTCGGCACCACGCCGCCCTCCGGCCGCTACCCGGCCCTGGAAGGCGGGATCACCGGCCCGGTCCTCTACCTGCACGGCGCCCAGGACGGCTGCCTGAGCGCGGAGCTGGCCAAGAGCGCGCTGAGCCACCTTCCCGCCGGATCGCGGGCCGAGCAGGTGGCGGGCGCCGGGCACTTCCTCCACCTGGAGCGCCCTGCCGAGGTCAACCGCCTCATCCTGGACTGGCTCGGCACCTCCTCGGCGGCCGAGATGACCCAGGTCCGCCCGCGGGGGTTCGCCTCCTGAGGACGCCGTCGTAGGCCGGCACCCGCCGGACCTCCCGCCACAGCGGGCCGAGGTCCGGCGCCGGCAGCCCGCGCGCCACCGTGGGTCACAGGTTTTTCGGATTCGCACGTACGGTGTACGTCCTACCCATTGACGTAAGTGGTCGCTTTTTCGAATGATGGCCTCATGAGCGTCCTTGACTTCGACCTGTCGGACCGCGACTTCTGGGCCAGGCCCATGAGAGAGCGGGAGGAGGCGTTCGAGCGGCTCCGCTCCCTGGAGGCCCCGGTCTTCTTCGAGGAGATGGAGATCGACTTCGCGCCCAAGGGTCCCGGCTACCACGCGCTGGTCAAGCACGCCGACATCCTCGAGGCCAGCCGCACCCCCGAGGTCTTCTGCTCGGGCGACGGCGGCGCGACGAACGTGCCCGACATGCCCGCCGAGTTCACCGAGTACTTCGGCTCGATGATCAACATGGACGACCCGCGCCACGCCAGGCTGCGCAGGATCGTCTCACGGGCGTTCACCCCCAAGATGATCAAGCAGTTCGAGGCGGACGTGGCGGCGGCGGCCACCGCCATCGTGGACGACCTGCTGGCCAAGGGGCCCGGCTGCGACTTCGTGACCGAGGTCGCGGCCCGCCTCCCACTGAAGATCATCTGCGACATGATGGGCATCCCCGAGCGGGACTACCAGTTCGTCTTCGAGCGCTCGAACGTCATCCTCGGCGGCTTCGACCCCGAATACGGCGGCGCCGACCTCGACCAGCTCGCCGAGCGCCTGCTCAGCGCCGGCATGGAGCTGCAGCAGCTCGTCCAGGACCTCGCCGCCCATCGCGCCGATCACCCCACGAACGACCTGACCTCCGCCCTGGTCAACGCCAACATCGACGGCGAGCGGCTGACGATGCAGGAGCTGGGGTCGTTCTTCATCCTGCTGGTGGTGGCCGGCAACGAGACCACCAGGAACGCCATCTCGTACGGCCTGCGCCTGCTCACCAACAACCCCGACCAGCGCGCGCTCTGGCTGGAGGACCTCGACGGGCGCGCGCCCAGGGCCGTGGAGGAGATCGTCCGGCTCGCCTCCCCGGTGAACTTCATGCGCCGCAAGCTCACCAGGGACTACGAGATGAACGGGCACCTCTACCGCAAGGGGGAGAAGGCGGTCCTGTTCTACTGGGCGGCCAACAGGGACGAGGCCGTCTTCGCCGACCCGTACCGCTTCGACGTCACCCGTGACCCCAACCCGCACGTCGGCTTCGGCGGCCCCGGTCCGCACTTCTGCCTCGGCGCTCACCTGGCCAGACGGGAGATCACGGTGATGTTCCGCGAGCTGCTGCGCCGGGTGCCGCACATCGAGGGCGGCAGCCCGGACCGGTTGCACTCCATGTTCATCAACGGGATCAAGCACATGGAGTGCCGCTTCTAGCCCTGGGTGCCCAGCCTCAGCTGGTTCTTCACCGTGTGGATGTCGGGCATGAGCTGCTTGCTCTCCGACGGGATCGACATGTAGACGATGGCCGGGACGCTGCCGCCGGTGTTGACGGCCATCGTCACGATCGTCGCCTGCTCGGTCGCCGACGTCAGCGAGTACGCGATCAGGCGTCCCGTCGAGTTGCCCACCTTGATGGGCTGCTGGGCGATCTTCTTGACCTTGTTGCCGTTGGGGAAGAAGCGCCTGCGGGCATCCAGCACCACCTGCTTGATGACCGGCTCCAGGTTGTCCTTCTCGTAGTACGAGGCCAGCTTCGGCGACAGCGGGCCCGACAGGACCTGGGCGTACTTCTCCGGCGCGACCTGGACGTACTGGCGGGTGTCGTAGCCGTACGTGCCCTTGACGGTGACGCGCTGGTCCAGCCGCCAGGTGCCGCCCAGACGCGGCAGCGAGATGCCGGCCCCGGGGTCGGGCACCCGGCCGATGACCGGGGCGGCCTTGCCCGCGTATCTCGGCAGCGCGCCGATCGTGGTCGAGGACCTGGTGGTGGACGGCTTCGGCGACGTCGTGGGGTTCTCCGCCACGGCGTTGGACGCGGGGTCCTCGCTGGCCAGCGGGCCCGCGAGGAACGCCCACAGCAACGCGGCGACCAGCGCGATCGCCACGGAACCGCCGAGCGCGTAGATCCAGATGGGCTTGCCCTGCTCCTCGTCCAGGGAGTCCTGCTCGCCCATGGCCTGGTAGTTGTCGCCGAAGACGGTGTTCCAGAGCTCCTGCTGGCGCTCGGGCGGCGGGGTGCGGGAGCCGCTGATCTGGCCGGCGGTCACGAACGGGCGGTCGGGGTCCGAGGGGTCGCGGCTCAGATTGGAGCCGGGGCGCGGGGCGCTCTGGTCCTCGGCGGGGGGTGTGGTGCTGGCGTTCGATGAGTCCATGGTGGGGGATGCTGCGTGGGCGGCGCGGTCGTTGAGCGGGTTCTCAGAGTGCTGGGCGTGCGTGACCGTCCGCTCTTCGGCGCGGTGGGTCTGGGGCGGCGCGTGCGCCCCCTGGGGGAGGTCGTCGATCTGGTACATCGCCGTGCGCTCCTCCTGCGAGTCGGCCGCGTTCCGCTCGGCGGGCGGCCAGGGGGCGGGGGAGGAGAGGTTCGACCAGGAGTCGGAGGACGGGACCGGCGGTTGCGCCCACGCCGGGACCGGATCCGGGACCGGAGGGTGGTCGTCGACTCGGGAAGTGGGTTCGGCGGCGCCCTGCGGCGGCGCTTCGGGCCAGGAGGTGGGGACGTCCTGCGGGGACGCATCCGGCCATGACATCGGCACGTCAGCCAGGTCGGAGTCCCGGCGCGGCGCTTCGTGCAGTCCGGAGTCCCGGCGGGGCGCCTCATGCAGGCCGGGCTCCCAGCGGGATGCCTCATGCAGGCCGGGCTCCCAGCGGGATGCCTCATGCAGGCCGGGCTCCCAGCGGGATGCCTCATGCAGGCCGGGCTCCCGGTGCGGCGCCTCGGGCAGGTCGGAGTCCCGGCGCGGCGCGTCAGGCCAGGCCGGCACCCCGGGTCCGCCCTGCGGCGGCAGGTCCGGCCAGGAGGACGGCCCGGTGCCGCCCTGTGGCGGCGTTCCCGGCAGCAAGGACGGCTCGGTGCTGCCCTGCGGCGGCGTGTCCGCCCAGGAGGACGGGCCGGAGGTGCTCGGCGAAGAGGGCTCCGGCCAGGAGGACGGTCCAGAGGTGCTCGGCGAAGAAGGCTCCGGCCAGGAGGAAGGGCCGGGGGGCAGGTCGGGCCACGACGAAGGCCCCGTGGCCTCGTGGCGGGCGGGCTCGGAGCGGGAGCGGCGCGGTGGCTCAGGCCAGACGTCGTCGTTGCGCGGCGGCTCGGGCCACGACGGATCCTGGTGGGCGGGCCGCGGGGCCTCGGGCCATGACATGGGGACCTCGTCCGCCGGGGAGCCGGATACGTCGCGGCGAGGCGCGTCAGGCCAGGACGGTGGCAGGTGGGGTCCGGAATTCTCCACTGCCATTGCTGCCGCGCCTCCCGAGGTTGTGTCCGGATAACCCGTTATATCCGGATTTGACGTGCCAGGCATGATCTCATGGGATTTTCCAGGAGATGCAGGTGGTTCCGCAGCGAAACTAGCGAAGCCATGAGGATCCGTAGGCGGGTCCTGCATCGGCAGGCCTACCTCCGGTCGATCGGGCTCAGCTGGGTACACCACGGTGACAAGGGTATTCTTCAGGGACGAATGAGGCACAACGGGTACATCACCATCAGGTCTCGCTGGACCTGAAGAACCCATTGTGCCTGGAGACCCCAGGCGAGGATCTGCATTCAGCCGAAGACGTGCGCTACGCTTGACACGTGCGTTCCGCGACCCTGCTTCTTAGCGGGCCGCGACGGCCCTGAAGTCTCTCGCCGTCGCGGCTACCCCTCGTTGTGTGCACGGGGGGTTTTCTTATGGGTCCGAATCAAGCCAGAAGGACAGTAGCCGTGAGTGAGTACGATCCGCAGGCGCTGCAGGCCAAGTGGCAGCAGCGATGGGAGGAGCAGGAACCCTACCGGGCGAACGAAGACCCGGCGGACCCGCGCGAGCGTCGCTACATGCTCGACATGTTCCCCTACCCGTCCGGCGACCTGCACATGGGCCACGGCGAGGTGTTCGCCATCGGCGACGTCGTCGCGCGCTACTGGATGCAGAAGGGCTACAACGTCCTGCACCCGATCGGCTGGGACTCCTTCGGACTGCCGGCGGAGAACGCCGCGATCAAGCGGAACGCCCACCCGGCCGAGTGGACCTACGCCAACATCGAGACGCAGGCCCACTCGTTCAGGCGCTACGGCATCTCCTTCGACTGGTCGCGCCGCCTGCACACCAGCGACCCCGACTACTACCGGTGGAACCAGTGGCTGTTCAACCGGTTCTACGAGCGTGGCCTGGCCTACCGCAAGGGCGGCCTGGTCAACTGGTGCCCCAACGACCAGACCGTGCTGGCCAACGAGCAGGTCGTGGCGGGCAAGTGTGAGCGCTGCGGCGCCGACGTCATCCGCCGCGAGCTGACGCAGTGGTACTTCAAGATCACTGACTACGCGCAGCGCCTGCTGGACGACATGGACCAGCTGGACGCCTGGCCGGAGCGGCTGCTGACCATGCAGCGCAACTGGATCGGCCGCTCCGAGGGCGCCGACGTGCTGTTCCAGATCGAGGGCCGCGACGAGCCGGTCCACGTCTACACCACGCGGCCCGACACGCTGTTCGGCGCCACGTTCTTCGTGGTCGCCGTGGACGCCAAGCTGGCCGACGAGATCGTCACCGACGAGCACCGCGCCGACTTCGAGGCCTACCGCGCCGAGGTCGCCAAGCTGAGCGACATCGAGCGGCTGGCCACCGACAAGGAGAAGACCGGCGTCTTCCTGGGCCGCTACGCGATCAACCCGGTCAACGGCGAGCGCATCCCGGTCTGGGCGGCCGACTACGTGCTGTCCGACTACGGCCACGGCGCCATCATGGCCGTGCCCGCCCACGACCAGCGCGACCTGGACTTCGCGCTGAAGTTCGGGCTGCCGGTGAAGGTGGTCGTGCACACCGGTCTGGCCGACCCGGGCGAGACCGGCGAGGCCACGCCGGGCGAGGGCTCGCTGGTCAACTCGGGGCCGCTGGACGGGCTGTCCAAGGCCGAGGCCATCGCCAAGATAATCGAGATCCTGGAGCGCGAGGGCCGGGGCACGGGCGCGGTCAACTTCCGGCTGCGCGACTGGCTGCTGTCCCGCCAGCGGTTCTGGGGCACGCCGATCCCGATCATCCACTGCGCCGACTGCGGCGAGGTGCCCGTCCCCGACGACCAGCTGCCGGTCGCGCTGCCCGACATGCGCGGCGAGGCGCTGGCGCCCAAGGGTGTCTCCCCGCTGGCCAGCGCCACCGAGTGGGTCAACGTCGAGTGCCCCAAGTGCGGCGGCGCGGCCAAGCGCGACACCGACACGATGGACACGTTCGTCGACTCGTCGTGGTACTACCTGCGCTACTGCTCGCCCGGCTACACCGACGGCCCGTTCGACCCCGAGCAGGTGCGCAAGTGGGGCCCGATCGACCAGTACGTCGGCGGCATCGAGCACGCCGTGCTGCACCTGCTGTACTCGCGGTTCTTCACCAAGGTCCTGCATGACATGGGCATGGTCGACTTCACCGAGCCGTTCAGGCGCATGCTGAACCAGGGCCAGGTGATCAACGGCGGCAAGGCCATGTCGAAGTCGCTGGGCAACGGCGTGGACCTGGGTCAGCAGATCGACGACTTCGGCGTCGACGCCGTGCGCCTGACCATGATCTTCGCCGGGCCGCCGGAGGACGACATCGACTGGGCCGACGTCTCGCCGGCCGCGTCGCAGAAGTTCCTGGCCCGCGCGCTGCGCGTCATGTCGGAGGTGGACAGCGCGCCCGGCGTGCCGTTCGAGAGCGGCGACGTGGAGCTGCGCAAGGTCACCCACCGCACGATCGACGAGGTCACCAAGCTGATCGAGTCGCAGCGCTTCAACGTCGCGGTGGCGCGCATGATGGAGCTGACCTCGGCCACGCGCAAGGCCATCGACTCCGGTCCCGGCGCAGGGGACCCGGCGGTGCGCGAGGCCGCGGAGACGCTGTCGATCATGTTGTCGCTGGTGGCCCCGTACACCGCCGAGGAGGGCTGGGAGCGGCTGGGCCGCACCGGTCCCGTCGCCTTCGCCGGATGGCCGGTGGCCGTGCCCGAGCAGCTGGTGCAGGAGTCGGTCACGTGCGTCGTGCAGGTGGCGGGCAAGGTGCGCGACCGGCTGGAGGTCTCGCCGGACATCAGCGAGGACGAGCTGCGGGAGCTGGCCCTGGCCTCGGAGAAGGTGGCGCCCTACCTGACGAACACGCCCCGCAAGGTGATCGTCCGGGCGCCCAAGCTGGTCAACATCGTCCCGTAACCACCACTCCCGCCGGTCCGGTCGCACGTCCTGCACGCAGGCGGCCTGACCGGCTGGAGAGCGTCCTGCGCGCGGGCGGCCCCGCCCACGCGCAGGTGTCCACGGGCGGGCAGTGGCGGATGGTCAGAGGTCGCGGAGGGCCGGGAGGAGCTCCTTCTCCGCCCAGTCGAAGAACGGCTGCTGCTGGTCGTGCCCGACCTGGACGAGCGCCACGTGCGTGTACCCGGCGTCGGCGTACTTTCTGACACCCTCCACCACCGCGTTCACGTCGTTGCCGCACGGCACGCTCTGGGCCACGTCCTCGGGACGCACCGTGCTGGCGGCGGCGGCGAAGTTCACCGGGCCTGGCAGCTCCGCCATGACCTTCCAGCCGCCGCACGCCGCCCACCGCCAGAGCTTGTGCGCCCGCTGCCTGGCCGCCTCGGCGTCGGTGTCGTACGCGAGTGCCAGCTGCCCGTAGACGGGCTTGCCCTGCCCGCCCGCGGCGTTGAACAGGTTGACCACGTCCGGCATCGGCTCGTTGACCACCAGCACGTCGCCGTACTCGGCCGCGATCTCCGCGGACTCGCCGCCCGAGGCGGCGATGGCGAGGGGCACCGGGCGGTCCGGCAGGTCGTAGAGCTTGGCCGAGTCCACGTCGTAGAACTCGCCCTGGTAGGTGACATAGTCGCCGCTGAACAGCTCCTTGATGATCTCGATGGCCTCGGCGAACATCCGGTGCCTGGTGTCCACCGGCGGCCAGCCCTCGCCGATGACGTGCTCGTTGAGGTTCTCGCCCGCGCCGAGGCCCAGCGTGAACCGGCCCTTGCTCAGCACGCCCATCGTGGCCGCCTTCTGCGCCACGACTGCCGGGTGGTAACGCATGATCGGGCAGGTCACGTACGTCATGAGCGGCATCCGCTCGGTGACCTGGGCCGCGGCGCCGAGCACCGACCAGCAGTACGGCGAGTGCCCCATCTCCTCGACCCACGGGAAGTAGTGGTCGGAGATGACCGCGTAGTCGAAACCGATCCGCTCGGCAGCCGCGGCGTAGTCGACCAGCTCCCGTGCCGGAGTCTGTTCGGACATCAAGGTGTAGCCGATTTGTACCATGCGTCCCGAGCTACCCGGGTTTGTCCGCCTTAGCGGCGGCAGACCGGAGATCTCCGTCGGCACGGCGCCCGCCGCCGGCGACGGCACGCCCTTGCCGTGCATTTCTGGCACCTCCCCGCACTTGGCCTTTCGCGGGACGTGGCGGGGCTCTCCGGGGGACAATTCTTGGGTTGGCTTTTCGCGTCTGGCATTAGTGTGCACATGTGACAAATGGCGCATACCTGAGATACCCGCATTTGCACGGTGACGTGGTGACCTTCGTCGCCGACGACGATATCTGGCTGGCTCCCCTGTCCGGGGGCAGGGCCTGGCGGTTCACCGCCGACCGGGCGCCGGTGTCGCACCCGAGGCTCTCGCCCGACGGCACGCGCATCGCCTGGACGAGCGGCAAGGAGGGCGCGCCCGAGGTGTTCGCCGCGGAGATCGACGGTCCCGAGGGCGAGCGGCTGACCTACTGGGGCAGCGGCACGACCGGGGTGCGCGGGTGGACGGCCGAGGGCGACGTGCTCGCGATCAGCTCGGCGGGGGAGAGCGAGCGCACCAGGAACTGGGCGTACGCGGTGCCGCTCGACGGGGGACCGGCCACACGCCTGCCGTACGGGTGGGTCAGCGAGGCGGCACTGAACGGCGCTCAGGTGGCGACCGTGTCATCGCTGTGGCGCGAGCCGTCCCAGTGGAAGCGGTACCGGGGCGGCACTGCCGGCAAGATCTGGGTCGACGCCGAGGGGAACGGCGAGTTCACCCGGTTGTTCGCCGACAGCGCGGCGCAGTACTGGTCGGTCAGCTGGGTGGGGGACAGGATCGTCTTCCTGGCCGACATCGACGGCGTCGGCAACCTCTACTCCGCCCTGCCCGACGGCTCCGACCTGCGCCGGCACAGCTCTCATGAGGAGTTCTACGCCCGTCACGCCGTGAGCGACGGGGAGCGCGTCATCTACAGCCACGCCGGTGACCTGTGGTTGCTGGAGAGCCTGGACGCGGAGCCGTACCGGCTGGAGGTGAAGCTGGGCGGGCCGCGACCGGGGCGGGCCAGGCGCCCCGCGCCCACGCGGGTCGGCTCGTTCTCGCCGGACGCGACCGGGCGGGCCAGCGCCGTGGAGATCCGCGGCACCGCGCACTGGGTTACCCACCGCGACGGGCCCGCGGGCGCCCTGCGGGTGCAGCCGGGCGTGCGGGTACGCCTGCCGCGCGCGCTCGGCGCCGACGGGCGTGCCGTGTGGGTGTCGGACGCCAGCGGGGAGGACGGGCTGGAGCTCGGCACGCCGGGCGGCGAGATCAGGACGCTGGCCGCCGGTCAGCTCGGGCGGGTGCTCGAGCTCGAGGCCGCGCCCGACGGCAAGCACGCGGCGCTCGCCACGCACGACGGGCGGCTGCTGGTGGTCGACCTCGAATCGGGGAACGTCCGGGAGCTCGACCGGACCACTCAGGGGGACGTCCACGGGCTGACGTTCTCGCCCGACTCGGGCTGGCTGGCCTGGGTGCATCCGCATCACGATCCGCTGTCGCAGATCAAGATCGGACGGGTCGACGGGACGTCGGTGATCGACGTGACGCCGGAGCGGTTCGCCGATTACAACCCGGTTTTCACCAAGGACGGGAAGCATCTGGCGTTCCTGTCGGTCCGGACGTTCGATCCGATTTACGACGCGCACGTCTTCGACCTGTCGTTCCCCGTCGGGTGCAAGCCGTACATCGTGCCCCTGCAGGCCACCACGCCGTCGCCGTTCGACCCCTCGTTGCAGGGGCGGGGGTTCAACGGCGAGGACGACAAGGCCGCCAAGGACGACAAGAAGGACGACGAGGCGCCGCGGACCGAGGTCGATCCCGACGGGCTCTCCTCGCGCGTGGTGCCGGTGCCCGTGCCCGCCGGTCGCTACGGCAACCTGCGTAGCGCCAAGGACGCCCTGCTCTGGCTGCGCTACCCGCTCGCCGGGCAGCTCGGCGACGGCACCGAGTCCACCGGCGAGATCGTGCTGGAGCGCTACGACCTCAAGAAGCGTGCCAGGGCCGAGCTGGGCAGGGAGGTGCGGGCGTTCGAGGTCAGCGGGGACGGCAGCAGGCTGGTCACCAACGGCAAGAACGGTCTGCAGACCCGCGCCGCCACCGAGGGCGACGAGGTGACCAACATCGACCTCGACCGGGTCACCGTCCAGATCGACCCGGTCGCCGAATGGCGGCAGGGCTTCCGCGAGGCGGGCCGTCTCATGCGCGACCACTTCTGGCGCGAGGACATGAACGGCGTCGACTGGCAGGCCGTGCTCGAGCGCTACGAGCCCCTGGTGGAGCGCATCGGCGCACACTCGGAGCTGATCGACCTGCTCTGGGAGACGCAGGGCGAGCTGGCCACCTCCCACGCCTACGCCTCCTTCAACGGCGGCGGCTACGACTTCCGCCGCCGCCAGGGCCTGCTCGGCGCGGACCTGTCCAGGGACGACGACGGGGTGTGGCGGGTCGCGCGCATCCTGCCGGGCGAGACCTCCGACCACGCCGCCCGCTCGCCGCTGCTCGCGCCAGGGGTGGCCGTCCGTCCCGGCGACGCGATCGTCGCGGTGGGCGGGCGCCCGGTGGATCCGGTACGCGGCCCGCTCGCCCTCCTGGCGGGCACGGCGAACCAGCCCATCGAGCTGACCGTGCGGCCCGCCTCCGGCGGGGACCCGCGCCGCGTCGTGGTCACCCCGATCGCGGACGAGGCCCAGTTGCGCTACCACGACTGGGTGGAGAGCCGCCGGGCCCGCGTCCGTGAGGCTTCCGGCGGCAAGCTCGGCTACCTGCACGTGCCCGACATGGTGGCGTCGGGGTGGGCGCAGTTCCACCGCGACCTGCGTACCGAGATGGCCTACGACGGGCTCGTCGTGGACGTGCGGGGGAACGGCGGCGGGCACCTGTCGGAGCTCGTGCTGGAGAAGCTGTCGCGCAAGGTCACGGGATGGCAGCGGGCCCGCGGGTATGAACCGATGCGCTACCCGGAGGACTCGCCCAGGGGGCCGGTCGTGACGGTCACCGACGAGTTCGCGGCCTCCGACGGGGACATCGTCAGCGCCGGCATCAAGGCCCGCGAGATCGGGCCGCTGGTGGGCACGCGGACGTGGGGCGGCGTGATCGGGATCGACTCACGGTACTCGCTGGTGGACGGGACCCGGGTCACCCAGCCCCGCTACTCGTTCTGGATCGAGGGCCAGGGCTGGGGGATGGAGAATCACGGGGTGGAGCCGGACGTCGAGGTGGTGATCACGCCGCAGGACCGGGCGGCGGGGCGGGATCCGCAGCTGGACAAGGCGGTCGAGCTGGCGCTGGCCGCGCTGGAGCAGCAGCCCGCCGCCACCCCGCCCGACCTCCCGCCCCTTCCCTGACCTGGCCGGCTCAGGTCACGCGGGCCATACGGTCGAGGATCTCGGCGAGGATCGACTCCGTCGTGGCGAAGTTCAGGCGGACGTAGTCCTCGCCGCCCGGCCCGAAGACCGAGCCGTCGACCAGGCGCACCCTGGCCTCCCGCTCGTACACCTCGGCCATGCCCGGCCGGCCCACGTGCAGCCACGCCAGGTACGTCGCCTCCGGGATCCGGTAGCCGACGGCCGAGGGCAGGCGGGAGGCGATCGTGTGGCGGTTGCGGTCCAGCAGGGCGCGGGTGGACTCCAGCCAGGCGTCCCCGTGCCGCCACGCCGCCACCGTTGCCTCCACGCCGAACAGGTTCGCCGAGCCGTACACGAAGGGCGGCTGCGCCTCCAGGGCCTTGCGGACTCCCGCGTGCCCCACGTGGGCGACCGAGCAGCGGATGCCGCCCAGGTTGAACGCCTTCGTGGCGGACGTCAGCGTGACGGTGCGTTCGGGGAGGATCGTGGCGAACGGGATGTGCCGGTTCGGCTCGAAGGTGAGGTCCGCGTGGATCTCGTCCGCGAGGACCAGCAGGTCGTGGCGTTCGGCCTGCTCGGCCAGCGCGGTCAGCTCCTCGCGGGTGAAGGCGCGCCCGGTCGGGTTGTGCGGGTTGACGAGGAGGAGCACGCGGCAGCCCGCGAGATCCGGCACCTCGAAGCGCCACGAGTCCCCGTCGGGCTCGACCTGGATGGGGCGCAGGGGGCGTTCCATGACGTTCAGCGTCGTCAGGAACGGGTGGTAGGCCGGGGTGTGCAGGGCGACGCCGTCGCCGGGCCGGGTCCAGACTTGGAGGAGAACCTGGAGCGCCTGGTTGAGGTCGTTGAACGAGCGCACGTGCGAGGGGTCGGCCGGCCAGCCGTACCGGTTCGTCATGCGTTCGGCGAACGCCTCCGCCAGCGGTCCCGCGGTGGGCTTGTCCAGCCAGGCGGGATAGCCGAGGTCGCCGGAGGCCCGGCGCTGGAGGGCCTCGATCACCTCGGGGGCGGTGGGCAGGTCCATGTCGGCCACCCAGGCGGGGATGACACCTGGCGGGACATCTGCCCACTTAATCCCATCGTGTGTTGCCTTGAGGTCTTCAGGGGTGTATGCCTCATTCACCCGGCAATTCTAGGATTGTGGAATGTGATGAGGCGGCGACCCCCCTTGTGGCAGGCTGGGCGGCCATGACGCCCTACCCCAAGATCGATGCCATTGTCGAGACCTACCTGTCGGTGGCCGACGCGGAGGCTCCCGGGCTGGTGGAGGGTCTCTACCTGGAGGGCTCCGCGGCGCTGGGCGACTACCGGCCCGGCACGAGCGACGTGGACTTCGTCGCGGTGACGGCCGCCGAACCGTCGTTCGAGGTGCTCCAGCGCATTCACACCCGGCTGGGCGCGTACCCGTTCGAGGGCTGCTACCTCACCTGGGACGACCTCCGCCGGGACCCCTCCGAGCTGGGGTCGCGCCCTCGGGCGTACGGCGGGAAGCTCCACCCCCGGGGCTACCTCAACCCGGTCACCTGGCACACGCTGGCCAGGCACGGCCTGACCTGTCGCGGCCCCAAGCCGGACGAGCTGGACATCTGGCAAGATCCAGCCGCCCTGGCCGCCTGGACGGACGGCAACCTCGACCGCTACTGGCGACGCCTGGTGACCCGGGCCTCCCGCCTGGCCGCGCCCTGGGGGCTGGCCTGCCTGGGGAGCTACGGCACCGTGTGGATCGTGACGGGCGTCTCCCGGCTGCACTACACGCTGGCGACCGGCGAGATCACGTCCAAGACGGGCGCCGGCAGGCACGCGCTGGAGGCGTTCCCCGAGCGCTGGCACCGCGTGGTGAACGAGGCGCTGCGCCTGCGCGAGGAGGACACCGCGCTGCCGACGATCTCGAGCGCGCTCAGCGGGCTGGGCGAGCACTTCGGCACGCCCAGGGCCTCCATGTACGGCTCGCCGTTCGAGCGCAGGCGCGACGTGCTCGCCTTCGCCGACCAGGCGATCAGGGCCGCGCACGAGCTGCACGCCGCGCGGTAGGACTGCACACGGGCTGCAAGTCCGGCATGCGGGCATTGACGATCGCTGAGGCCCGGGATACGAATGCCCGCACCGCGCCATCCTCGGCGCATGCGTGGCTGTTAACGCTAACACTGCGGAGGGCCGCTGGATGCGTACACCTCGAAGCGTTCGCCGGGCGTTCGTGGCGGTGCTCGTCGCCGTCGCGGCCATCGCCTTCGCGCCGCCCGCCCACGCCGTCGGGCCCGCGCCCCACTACCTGATGACCGCGTTCACCAACGCGAGTCAGTCGAACATGTACGTCTACGACTCGGCGAACGCCACCACCTACAACCTCATCAGGGCCAACGCCTACACGCCGCCGTCCGGGCTGATCCGCGACCCGAGCGTCATGCGGCACACCGACGGCTACTACTACCTCGTTCACACGACGAACTGGACCGGCGACACCATCGGGTTCGCCCGCAGCGCCGACGCCGTGACCTGGACGTTCCTGCGTAACGTCACCGTGGGGCTGAACGGCGCCACCGGCAGCACCTGGGCGCCGGAGTGGTTCAAGGACTCCGACGGCAGCGTGCACGTGATCTTCTCGGCGTCCACGACGGGCACGGCAGGGCAGTTCCGGCCGTACCGGATCACTGCCACCAACAGCGCGTTGTCGTCCTGGACGGCCCCTGTCACGCTGGGCATCCCGGCGAACTACATCGACAGCTTCGTCGTCAAGGTCGGCTCCACATACCACAATTTCCTGAAAAACGAGACGACCAAGTACATCGAGCATGCCACCGCCGGCTCACTCAGCGGGCCGTGGACGTTCACCGGCACGGGGAACTGGGCGGGCTGGGGCTCGGGCCTGGAGGGCCCGGCGTTGACGCGGCTGCCCGACGGCAGGTGGCGGATCTACTTCGACAACTACACCAGCGGGCGCTACTACTACGCCGACAGCTCGAACCTGTCGTCGTTCGGGGCCAAAGTGGAGCTGCCCGGCCTGTCCGGGACGGCCAGGCACTTCACCGTGCTGCGCGAGGACTCCGGCGACGCGACGGCGGTGCCCACCGGCAACCGGTCGTTGCGCTCGGCCAACTTCCCCGACCGGTACGTACGCCACCGCGACCAGCTCGCCTACCTCGACCCGCTCTCCGCCTCCAGCCCGCCGGCCGACCGCCAGTCCGGCACGTTCACCGTCACCGCCGGGCTCGCCCATTCCGGCTGCTACTCCTTCCAGTCGGTGAACCAGCCCGGTTACTACCTGCGGCACTACAACCTGCGGCTGACCCTGCAGCGCGACGACGGCTCAGCGATCTTCAAGGGCGACGCCACGTTCTGCGGGCGGGCGGGGCTGGCGGGCGGGGGGAGCACCTCGTTCGAGTCGTACAACCTGCCCGGGCGCTACCTGCGCCACTACAACTACGAGATGCGGCTGGACCTGCGCGAGTCGACGTCGGTGTTCGCCTCCGACGCCTCGTTCACGGTCGCCTCGCCGCTGGCCTGAACCTGGACCGGGAGGACGAGCCCATGCCCGTGAGACCGGCCTTCGTCGCCGTGGCTACGCTGCTCATCGTGTTCGCCAACCTGCTGTCGCCGGGCGCCGCGCACGCCTCGCCCGCCGTGCAGTACACCAACCCGCTGGCCGCCCAGCGCGCCGACCCGCACATCTACCGCCACACCGACGGCTACTACTACTTCACCGCCACCGCCCCCGAATACGACCGCATCGTGCTGCGCCGCGCCACCACCATCCAGGGCCTGGCGAGCGCCCCCGAGACGGTCATCTGGCGCAAGCACGCCACCGGCGAGATGGGCGCGCACATCTGGGCGCCGGAGATCCACTTCATCAACGGCAGGTGGTACGTGTACTTCGCGGCAGGGCGGGCCGACGACGTCTGGCGGATCCGGATGTACGTGCTGGAGAGCACCGCCGCCAACCCGCTGACCGGTTCCTGGACCGAGCGTGGCCGCATCGCCACGCCCTGGGACACCTTCTCGCTGGACGCCACCACGTTCGTCGCGAACGGCGTGCGCTACCTGCTCTGGGCCCAGCAGGAGCCGGGCACCGCCACCAACTCCAACCTGTACATCGCCCGCATGGGCGCAAACCCGTGGACGATCACCGGCGCCACGACCCGCCTTGCCGTGCCGACGCTGGCCTGGGAGACGCGCGGCTACAAGGTGGCCGAGGGCCCTTCGGTGCTGCAGCGCAACGGCCGGCTCTTCCTGACGTACTCCGCGAGTGCCACGGACGCCAACTACTGCCTCGGCATGCTGACCGCCTCCGCCTCGGCTGACCCGCTGCAGGCGTCCTCCTGGACGAAGAGCCCGAACCCGGTCTTCGCCAGCAGCGCCGCGACCAGCCAGTACGGGCCCGGCCACAACTCCTTCACGACCTCGGAGGACGGGCAGAGCGACATCCTCGTCTACCACGACCGGAACTACCGCGACATCTCAGGCGACCCGCTGAACGACCCGAATCGGCGTACACGGGTGCAGAAGGTGTACTGGCGGGCGGACGGGACGCCCGACTTCGGCATCCCGGTGCCCGACGGGGCGACGCCGGTGCGGCTGATGTCGTACGACACGCCGGGGCAGGCGCTGCGGCACTGGGACTACCGGGTGCGGCTCGAGGGCAACGTCTCACCGCTGGCCGACTCCCAGTTCCGGCTGGTCACGGGGCTGTCGGGCGCGGGGACGGTCTCGCTGGAGTCGGCCAACTTCCCCGGGTACTACCTGCGGCACCGGAATTTCGAGGCATGGGTGGAACGGCGGGACGGGACCGGCCTTTTCGACGCGGACGCCAGTTTCGCGCGCCGCGCGGGGCTGGCGGGTTCGGGCACGGTGTCGCTGGAGTCCGTGAACTTTCCCGGGTATTTCCTGCGGCATCGGGCGGGGCTGGTGTGGGTGGAGCAGAACGACGGCACCAGCGCCTTCAAGGGGAATGCGAGCTTCGTACTGGAGTGAGCGACTGGCCGCCGTCTGCGGGTGATCGTCGCATGCGGTTCGCGGCACGATGGCGCCCACCCACAAAGCCACCTATGCCACACCGTCCGCCAATGCCACAACGCCACTCATGCCACAACGTCCGCCAATGCCAGAACAGTCGCCCATGCCACAACGTCCGCCTCGGCGCAGCTTCCGTCCCAGGCCCACTGACTCCGTCGATGCCACAGCCTCAGACGAGGCCGAGCGCGAAGCGGACGTTGGAGGCGGCGCATTGCCCAGTCGGCGGCATCGTGAGACGGCGCAGCCGAGCTTCCCGGCAGCGGCCGGGCACCGGGCGCCCGAGACGGGCACCGGCGAAGTGCCGCCCACTCGGACCACGGTGCAGCCGGACGGCATCGTGGGACGCCGGAGCCGGTGCCAAGGCGTGCCGTTGGTGGCGACACGGTAGCGCCCGCGAGGTTGTCGTACCCCGCGGGTGGTGTGTTTGGCGCGCGCCGGAGCGCGGCGCGTGCGATATGACGCGCGCCGAGGCCCTACGAGCCTTGCCTGGTTACAACCGGCGCAGGACTGCTACGACCTTGCCCAGGACGCTGGCCTCGTCGCCGGGGATGGGCTCGTAATTGGAGTTGTGCGGGACGAGCCAGACGTGGCCGTCCTTGCGCTTGAAGGTCTTGACGGTGGCCTCGCCCTCGATCATCGCGGCCACGATGTCGCCGCTCTCCGCCACCGGCTGCTGCCGCACGACCACCCAGTCGCCGTCGGCGATGGCGGCCTCGATCATCGAGTCACCGGTGACCTGCAACAGGAACAGCGTGCCCTCGCCGACGAGCTGCTTGGGCAGTGCGAAGACGTCTTCGACGCTCTCCTCGGCCAGGATCGGACCACCGGCGGCGATGCGGCCGACGAGCGGGACGTAAGCCGCCGTGGGACGGTTGATCGTCGGCTCTTCGTCGCTCGCGTCGGGGTCGACCCACAGCACGGGCTCGCCCGGGAGGCGCACCTCGAGCGCGCGCGGCCGGTGCGGGTCGCGTCGCAGGTAGCCCTTGCGCTGCAGCGCCGTCAACTGGTGCGACACGCTCGACGTGCTGGTCAGCTGAACCGCCTCGCCGATCTCGCGCATGGAGGGCGGATAGCCGCGCTGTTGCACCGAGTCGCGGATGACTTCGAGGATCTTGCGCTGCCTGGGCGTCAGGCCCAGGGAATCGCGCCGGCGCACCGCGAGGTCGCTGACCCCGTTTGCGCCATCCCGCTCACTCATGCTCTTCCTCCTCCTCGCCTGGCGGCCCGCCTCACCGGCGAACCTCCCGGTCTGTGGTCCTCATGTCGCACACAGCGACCGTATCGCCGTTGAAGATCATCTTCAAACAATTGTTCGAGTCTTCCTCGAAATTGTCGCCTGCGTGGTGTACAACATCGTACGGGAGTTCGATCGACATCGTGTTCGATTTGCTGATCTTTATTTGGCCTTTCCCTCAGGCCGCACGGCAGGAGGTCAACCATGCGAACGCCCACAAAAGCGGACACGACCAGCCAAGACGCCAAACGACTCACACTCATCGCCGATGCCACGCAGAGTAACGATCGACGAGACAATACGCGGACGGAGGCCGGTTTCCGCGGGAATTCCGGGAAGAGGTTGGGGTCCCGTTCGAGTCGCAGGGGAAGGCCCCATTTGCGATTGGTCCCGCCGCCGCGTCCTGGCGCCGACGCGGCCGCGACCGTACCGCCGGGCAGGGGAGGGGCCCGTGCGGACGCAGGCGACGAAACCGCCGCCGGCCGGCGCTCCGGCGAGGGCCGGCGGCAACGGCGCCCCAGGGGTGGTGCCGACGCGGATCGGGGGATGGGGATGAACGATCGAGGGGTGGCACGCGCGCCGGCCGCCGACGCACGGCCGCGGAAAGCTGCGAAAGGGGGTGGTCTGGGAGTTTCCGGGGCAAGGACGACGGCGGGTAGCCGCGGGGTCGCTGGTTTGCGGGGTGGTGGCGAGGGCGCTTCGGAGGATCTTCGGGGCGGGCGCGGAGGTGTCGCCGGAGCGCGGGGAGGCGTGACCGGCGGTGCGCGGGGCAGCACGGTCGGCGGCATGCGGGAACGTGTGGCCGGTGGTGCGCGGGGAGGCGCGACCCGAGGCATGCGGCAACGTGTGACTGGCGGTGTGCGGGGAGGCGCTCATGGCGCAGGGGAAGACGTCGTGCGGGGTGGGCGACCGCGGCGTGGTGCAGGCGTCGGGAGACGGAGCGGCCGGCGGTGGGGTCGCCGGGCCGCGAGGTGGCGTGAGCGGCGGGCATTGGCGCGAGTGCGCCGGCGGTCCGCTCCGCCGTTGCGGCTGACCCGGCGCGGGCGCGTCGTGCTGGTGGTCGCGATGGCGTTGCTGTCACTGGGCGGGTTCTGGCTCGGCACGCGCGCGGTCGGGCACGCGGCGGTCCAGGTCGTCGTGACCAGCCATGCGGGCCTGCCGTGGGTTGAAGTGCGTGAGGGTGACACGTTGTGGCGCATCGCCGAGGCGCTCACCCAAGGGGACGATCCGGGTGCTGTAGTGGAGGAGATCAAGCGTCTCAACGGGCTGCCCGACTCACTCATCCGGCCCGGCACCCGACTCTACGTCCCAGGTGACACCGCCGCTTTACGCTGATCGCCCACCTCTGGGCCTCGGGGGTGGCGTCGGGTCCCAAGGCTGATCGCCCACCTCCGTGTCCAGGGGTGACATGGGGGCTTGGGTTGACTGACCGCCTCTGTGTCCAGGATGGCAGTGCGTCCTTGCGTCGGGTGGCGCCTCCGTGTGCAGGGTGGCGGTGCGTCCTTGGGCCGGGTGATGCCTCCGTGTGTGCGGTGGCGTCGCCGGTCTCCGCGGTTGGTCGCCCCACTCTGCGTCCCGGACGACGCCGCCGCCTTGCGTTGATCGCCTGGGCGCCGCGGTCCGGTGGGTGGGTGACGTTCGTGGGAGTAGAGGCGTCGGATAACTTTGTGAGGTTCGTTCACGGACGAGGCCCCGCGCAACTCATGTGACGCCTCCAGCAGCGCAAAGATCACCCCTGAGGGCGACACGCCCGGGTCCTGGTGGTGACGGCGGGCTGATCAGCGACTTCACTTCGATGCCGCCGCTCAACTTGCGTTCATGGTCGCGCGCTTCTACGGTTGGACCACAACATCTAGTAGTTACACCGATGTAGTTCACCACACCTTGTGTTTTCGTGACCGCGCCATGGCCAGCACTATGGGGCGTGCGCGAGCGTCCCGTCAGGACGGTTTCGCGCGTGTGGTGGCCGCAGGTCTAGGAGGGCGAAAGCGTGCACTGTCCGTTCTGTCGCCACCCTGACACCAGGGTCATCGACAGTCGCTCCACGGACGACGGTGCGGCCATCAGACGTCGCCGCACCTGTCCCGAGTGCGGGCGCAGGTTCACCACGCAGGAGACCGTACTGCTCATGGTGAGCAAGCGCAGCGGGGTGACGGAGCCGTTCTCGAGAGACAAGGTCGTCGCGGGCGTGCGGCGGGCGTGTCAGGGCAGGCCGGTAAGTGAGGATTCACTGGCGCAGCTCGGGCAGCGGGTGGAAGAGGCCATCAGGGCCAAGGGCGCGGCCGAAATCCCCTCCAACGAGGTGGGCCTGGCCATCCTGGGCCCGCTGCGGGACCTCGATGAGGTGGCCTACCTGCGGTTCGCATCGGTGTATCGCGGTTTCGAGAGCCTGGCGGACTTCGAGGCCGAGATCTCACAGTTGAAGGCGGAGAAGGGGGAGTCATGACGGAGACGGCCAGCGGTTCAGTCGCGCGGGGTGGCAAGCGTCCGCGCAAGGGGCTGAAGATGAAGCGGATCTTCACCAAGCCTGGCGTGCACCCGTATGACGAGATCCAGTGGGAGCGCCGCGACGTCGTCATGACGAACTGGCGCGACGGCTCGGTCAATTTTGAGCAGCGGGGCGTCGAGTTCCCCGCGTTCTGGTCGGTGAACGCGGCCAACATCGTGACGACCAAATACTTCCGCGGGGCGGTGGGCACCCCGCAGCGCGAGTGGAGCCTGAAGCAGCTGATCGACCGGGTCGTCGGCGTCTACACCAAGACCGGGATCGAGCACGGCTACTTCGCCAGCGACGAGGACGCCGAGATCTTCGACCACGAGCTCAAGCACGCGCTGGCGCACCAGGCGTTCGCGTTCAACTCGCCGGTCTGGTTCAACGTGGGCACCAAGTCGCCCCAGCAAGTGAGCGCTTGTTTCATTCTTTCCGTGGACGACCAGATGGAGTCCATCCTCGAGTGGTACAAGGAAGAGGGTGTGATCTTCAAGGGCGGCTCGGGCTCGGGTGTCAACCTGTCCCGCATCCGCTCGTCGAAGGAGTTGCTGTCGAGCGGCGGCACGGCCAGCGGCCCGGTGAGCTTCATGCGCGGCGCGGACGCGTCGGCGGGGACGATCAAGTCCGGCGGCGCCACCCGCAGGGCGGCCAAGATGGTCGTGCTCGACGTCGACCACCCCGACATCGAGGAGTTCATCGAGACCAAGGCGCGCGAGGAGGACAAGGTCCGCGCGCTGCGTGACGCCGGTTTCGACATGGACCTGGGCGGCAAGGACATCGTCTCCGTCCAGTACCAGAACGCCAACAACTCCGTGCGCGTCTCCGACGAGTTCATGCGCGCGGTGGAGAAGGGCGGCGAGTTCGGCTTGCGCGCCCGCCTGACCGGCGAGGTCATCGAGACGGTGGACGCCAGGGAGCTCTTCCGCAAGATGGCCAAGGCCGCCTGGGAGTGCGCCGACCCGGGTCTGCAGTACGACGACACGATCAACGACTGGCACACCACCCCCGAGACGGGGCGGATCACGGCCAGCAACCCGTGCTCCGAGTACGTCCACCTGGACAACTCCTCCTGCAACCTGGCCAGCATCAACCTGCTGAAGTTCCTCAAGGACGACAACTCCTTCAATGTCGCCGACTTCGTCAAGCTGACCGAGCTGATCATCACCGCGATGGACATCTCGATCACGTTCGCGGACTTCCCGACCGAGAAGATCGGCGAGACCTCGCGGGCGTACCGGCAGCTCGGCATCGGCTACGCCAACCTCGGCGCCCTGCTCATGGCGACGGGCCACGCGTACGACTCCGACGGCGGTCGCGCCGTGGCGGCGGCGATCACGTCGCTGATGACCGGCGTGTCCTACCGCCGCAGCGCCGAGCTGGCCGGGGTGGTCGGGCCGTACGACGGTTACGCCAGGAACGCCGAGCCGCACAAGCGCGTCATGCGCAAGCACGCGGCGGCCAACGACAACCTGCGCACGATCGGCTCCATGGACGCGAAGATCCACTCCGAGGCGTCGCGCCAGTGGTCGGAGTGCCTCAAGCTCGGCGAGAAGAACGGCTACCGCAACGCCCAGGCCAGCCTGCTGGCCCCCACGGGGACCATCGGCCTGATGATGGACTGCGACACCACCGGCATCGAGCCGGACCTGGCGCTGGTCAAGTTCAAGAAGCTCGTCGGCGGCGGCTCCATGCAGATCGTCAACCAGACGATCCCGAGGGCGCTCAAGCAGCTCGGCTACCAGCAGGAGCAGATCGAGGCCATCGTCGAGTACATCGCCGAGCACGGCCACGTCGTCGAGGCGCCGGGCCTGCGGCAGGAGCACTACGAGGTGTTCGACTGCGCGATGGGTGAGCGGGCGATCGCGCCCATGGGCCACGTGCGCATGATGGCGGCCACCCAGCCGTTCCTGTCCGGGGCCATCTCCAAGACGGTCAACCTGCCCGAGTCGGCCACGATCGACGACATCGAGCAGGTCTACCAGGAGGGCTGGAGGCTGGGGCTCAAGGCCCTGGCCGTCTACCGTGACAACTGCAAGGTCGGCCAGCCGCTGTCGGCGGGCAACGGCGCCAAGAAGGAAGAGGCCAAGGAGGTCAAGGAGCCCGAGGTCAAGGTCATCGAGGTCAACCGGCCGACCAGGCGGCGCATGCCCAACCAGCGGCCGAGCACGACGACCCGCTTCACGGTGGGCGGCGCAAAGGGCTACATGACCGCTTCGTCCTACCCTGACGACGGGCTCGGCGAGGTCTTCCTCAAGATGTCCAAGCAGGGCTCGACGCTGGCGGGCGTCATGGACGCGTTCTCCGTCGCGATCTCCATCGGCCTCCAGTACGGCGTGCCGCTGGAGACGTACATGAGCAAGTTCGTCAACATGCGCTTCGAGCCCGCCGGGATGACGGACGACCCGGACATCCGGATGGCGACGTCGGTGATGGACTACATCTTCCGCCGCCTGGCCCTCGACCACCTCCCCTATGAGGAGAGGGCGGCCCTGGGCATCTTCTCGGCGGCCGAGCGCGCGGCGCAGCAGCGCGGCGAGGACCCGGCGGCGCTGCAGGAGGCGGTCGACCGCGAGGCGCTGGCCCAGTCGGCGCCCATCGAGGAGAAGCCGAAGGCGGAGGCGGCACAGCAGCCGGCGGTCAAGGAGCTGACGCTGGAGAGCCACCAGCGCTTCACGGCCGACGCGCCGCTCTGCATGACCTGCGGCACCAAGATGCGCCCGGCGGGAAGCTGCTACGTCTGCGAGGGCTGCGGCTCGACGAGCGGTTGCAGCTGAGCGGTTCTGTGCGCCGTGAAGGCGTGAAATAACCCTTCAGAACGGGGAGTCGAGGCGAACTCGGCTCCCCGTTCCGTCATGTCGGCGCCGAGCCTTCCCGCTACCGACGACGGTGAGCAACCGTTGGTGCGCCGAGCGTGCGGCGCTCCCGCACCGGCTGGAGTTCGTCTCTGTAGCAGCCTTGTAGCGGGATTATAGGGCGCTCTGTTATGGCGCTTCTGCGGGATTAATCAGAGTTGACACGGATCTGGTGGCAAGGTCATCCTTTTCCGCGGCGCCCATAAGGGCCCATAAAACTCAACAATCGGCAGGCGTGACAATGACGTCAGATGCGGCAAACCTGGCATCTGTTCTGCGGCTTTACCACGATCAGCTGGCTGCGACCCCGGAAAGGATCGCGGTTTCGGATGATCAAGAACACCTCACGTATCGTGATCTAGATCGCCTGGCGAACGGCATCGCCGCTCAGCTGCGTCACTTCACGATGACCAAGCAGAGCTGGGTGGCTGTGCTCGCGGGCCGATCGATCCGGTTGGTCGCGGGCCAGCTCGGTGCGATGAAGGCAGGCGTTGCCTTCGCACCGATCGACCCGGCCACGCCCGCGGAGCGAATTCACGCCATGCTGGCGGGGGCCGCGGCCGTGGTCACGGCGCCGGAGTGGAGATCCCTGGTCCCCGACGGCGTCCCGGTGATCGACACGCCCGCCGAGGCGGACGCGTCACCCACCCCCGACGTCGAGCCCGGCGATCTCGCGTACGTCATCCACACCTCCGGCTCGACGGGGACCCCCAAGGGCGTGCTCGTCCCGCACCGCGCGCTCACCAACCTGATCAGGTGGTCGCACGAGACCTTCGGGCTGGGCGGCCGTGCCCCGCTGCTCACCAGCCCCAACTTCGACCCGTCGGTCTGGGAGATCTGGATGTACCTGACCGCGGGCACCACGATGGTCATCCCCAGCGAGCAGACCAGGCTCTCGCTGCCCGCGTTACGCGACTGGATCGTGGATCAGGAGCTGACCACCTGCTACGCGCCCACTCCCATCGCTGAGGGCCTGCTCGGCCTGTCCTGGCCGGAGGGGACCAAGCTGGCGACGCTGAGCACCGGTGGCGACCGGCTCACCACCTACCCGCGACCCGAGCTGCCTTTCCGGCTGATCAACCTCTACGGCCCGGCGGAATGCGCCGTCAACGCGATCGCCGGCACGGTGCCGGTGTACGACGGCCAGAGCCGCCCGCCCGCGCTCGGCTCGCCGCTGCCCGGCGTCACCGTCCACCTCCTGGACGAGGCGATGCGCCCGGTCGAGGAGGGCGAGATCTACCTCGGCGGCGTGTGCGTCGGCCTCGGCTACCTCGACCGGCCCGACCTCACGGCCGATCGCTTCGTCCGCGACCAGGACGGGCGGCTCCTCTACCGCACCGGGGACCTGGCCCGCCGTGATCAGGCCGGGCAGATCGAGTTCCTCGGCCGCGAGGACGACCAGGTCAAGATCCGCGGCAACCGGGTGGAGCTCGGCGAGATCGAGACCGTGCTCGGCCGTCACCCGCGGGTCCGGGCCGCCACCACCGCCGTGCGCGGCCACGAGCTGGTCGCCTACATCGTGGGCACGGCGACCGAGCAGGAGGTACGCGCCCACCTTCGCCCGTTCCTGCCCGACTACATGATCCCCACCGCCTGGGTCTTCCTGGACGAGCTCCCGCTGACCGGCAACGGCAAGCTGGACCGTTCCGCGCTGCCCGACCCGGTCCGCGCGCCCCGCTCGATCACGCCGCCCGGCACCCCGACCGAGACGCTGCTCGCCGAGATCTGGCAGGACGTCCTCGACGCCGGGCCGATCGGCGCCGACGACGACTTCCTGGCACTGGGCGGGCAGTCGCTGCTGGCGATGCGCATCGCCGCCCGTGCCTGGGAAAGGCTGGACAAGCCGGTCGAGCCCCGGATGCTCTTCGAGCATTCCACGCTCGCCGCGCTCGCCCGCGCGATCGACGTCCTACCCGCGGTGGCGGCGGAGACCTCGGTCGAGAGCTTCCTCACGCCCGCACAGCGCCGGCTCTGGTTCATCGACCAGGTGGCGCCGGGCGCGCAGTACAACGTGCCCATCCTGTTCGCCCTGGACGGCCCCCTCGACGCCGGGCGTCTGGAGAACGCGATCAACGAGATCGTGCACAGGCATCCGTCCCTGCGTACCCGCTACGAAGAGCACGACGGCGAGCCGGTGCCCGTGGTCATGCCGGCGCAGCCCGTACAGCTGAAGATCATGGACGCCACCCCGCGTGGCGCGGAGGCGCTGGCCAAGCACGCCGCCCGTGACCCCTTCGACCTGCGGAACGGTCCCGTGCTGCGGGCGCTGCTGCTCCGGCTCGCCGACGACAGGCACCGGCTGCTGGTGAACGTCCACCACATCGCCTTCGACGGCTGGTCGGCCGGGGTCTTCCTGGACGAGCTGGCGCGGCTCTACGCGGGGGAGAAGCTGCCCCCGGTGGACGGGCCGTACGTGCGCAGGCAGGGGCGTGACGGCCTGCCGTACTGGAGGAAGGCCCTGGAACCGGCGCCCGAGCGGCTGGGGCTGCCCGCCGACCGCCCGCGATCGGCGGAGCCGCTGCGGCGCGGCGCCCGCGTCCGGGCCACGCTGCCGGACGGGCTGCTCGCCGAGCTGGAGTCGCTGGGCAGGCGCGCTCAGGCCAGCCCGTTCATGGTGCTGTTCGCGGCCTTCCAGGCACTGCTGCACCGCTACAGCGGCCAGGACGACATCGTGACGGGCGTGCCGTTCTCCGGTAGGGAGGCGCCGGGCGCGGACTCCGCGATCGGCTTTTTCGTGGAGACGCTGCCGATCAGGACCGGACTGGCGGGCGACCCCTCCTTCGAGCGCCTGCTGTCACACGTGCGGGCGACGGTCCTGGCCACGCCCACGGACGTGCCGCTCGAGGAGATCGTACGGGAGCTCTGTCTTGACGGCCGGCCGCCCTTCGACGTGATGTTCGCGATGCAGGAGCCGCCGGGCGCCAAGCGGGGCGACGGGGTGACCTTCCGGATGCTCGAGGAGGTGGAGAACGGCGGCGCCAAGGCCGACCTGGTGCTCTACGCCGAAGGGCAGGAGATGAGCCTGGAGTTCGCCACCGACCTGTTCGAGCGCGCCACGGCGGAGCGCCTGCTTGGGCACTACGTGCGCGTCCTGGAGCAGGTGGCGGCCGACCCGGCGGCGCCGATCTCCGCCTTGCTCGCCCGGGAGCACGAGCCCCCAGGCCACGGTCCCGACCAGTGCCTGCACCGGCTCTTCGAACAGCAGGCCGACAGGACGCCCGACGCGGTCGCCGTCGAGTTCGACGGCGCCACGCTGACCTACGCCGAGCTCGACCGGCGGGCCAACAGGCTGGCTCATCTGCTGCGCGGGTTGGGGGTGGGCCCCGAGGTGCCGGTCGCCCTGCACGTACGGCGCTCGCTCGACCTGCCCGTGGCGCTGCTGGGGATCCTGAAGTCGGGCGGCGCGTACGTGCCGCTCGACCCCTTCTACCCGGAGGGACGCCTCACCCAGGTGCTCGACCGGGTCGACACGCCGGTCCTGGTGACGCACCGGGCGCTGGCCGGCGGCCTGCCGCACGAGCGGCCCGTCCACGTCGACAGCGAGCTCGACGGCCAGCCGGAACACCGGCCGGACAGCGGCGTCACGCCCGACAACCTGGCCTACATCCTGTTCACCTCGGGCTCGACCGGCCAGCCGAAGGGCGTGGCGATGCCGCACCGCCCGGTCGCCAACCTCATGGCCTGGCACAGCGGCGCGTACCGGAGCCTGCAGTTCACCGCGCTCGGCTTCGACGTCTCGGTGCAGGAGATCTTCAGCACCTGGGCGTACGGCGGGACGCTGGTCATGGTCAGCGACGAGATGCGGCGCGACCCGGCTGCCCTGCTCGACCACATCGCCCGGAACCGGGTGGAACGCATCTTCCTGCCGTTCGTGGCGCTGCAGTCGCTGGCCGGCGCCGGGATCGAGCCGCCCGCCACGCTGCGCGAGGTGATCACCGCGGGGGAGCAGCTCCAGGTGACCCCGCAGCTCGAGCGGTTCATCAGGCCGTGGATGACGCTCCACAACCAGTACGGCCCGACCGAAGGCGCGATCATCGACATCGCCCACACGCTCACCGGCCCTCCGCAGGACTGGCCGCGGCTGCCGCCCATAGGCAAGCCGGTCACGGGCATCCAGGCGCTGATCCTGAACCGCCTGGGCCACGAGGCGCCCGACGGCGTGCCCGGCGAGCTGCACCTCGGCGGCGCCTGCCTGGCCAGGGGCTACTACGGCCAGCCCGAGCTGACGCGGGAACGTTTCATCACCTGGCGGGACGGGCGCAGGCTCTACCGGACCGGGGACCTGGCCCGCCGCAACGAGGCAGGGGAGATCGAGTTCCTCGGCCGCGCGGACGACCAGGTCAAGATCCGCGGTTACCGGGTCGAGCCCGGAGAGATCGCCGCGGTGCTGACCGGGCACCCCGCCGTGCGCGAGGCGTTCGTCATGGCCCGGGAGGGCGGGCTGGTGGGTTACGTCGTCGCCGACGGCACCCCCGAGCTGCGTGCCTACCTGGCCGAGCGGCTGCCCGAGTACATGGTGCCGAGCACGTTCGTCGCGCTGGACTCCTTGCCGGTGAACCCTTCGGGCAAGGTGGACAGGACCGCCCTGCCGGACCCCGACCAGAGCGTGCGGACCGTCACGCCTGCGGCCACCCCGGTGGAGCAGGTCATCGCCGCCATCTGGCAGGAGGTGCTGGGCGGGGAAGTCGGACGGCACGACAACCTCTTCGACCTGGGCGGTCACTCGCTCAACGCGACCCAGATCGCCTCCCGGCTGCGCGAGGCGCTCGAGGTGCAGGTGCCGCTGCGCACGATCTTCGAGCACCCGACCGTCGCCGAGCTCGGCGCGCAGCTCACGTCACCGGACGTGGAGGCGGCCGCCGAGCTCTATCTCATGGTCGCCATGTATTCAGAGGAAGAGACCGAGGCCCTGTTGCGGTCGATGGAAGGTGATTCATGAGCCTGTCAGCCCAGCAGCGCCAGCTCCTGGACGCGTTACGGAAGAAGAAGCAGCAGCAGGCCGAGCGGACGAGGCCCGGCCGGCTGCCGATGTCTTTCACCCAGGTTCGCGCCTGGTATCTGGACAAGATGGCGCCCGGCGCCGCGCACTACCTGATTCCGCTCGCCTTTCGCATCGAGGGCCCGCTCGACCGCGAAGCGCTGCACCGCGCGCTGAACGCCCTGGTGGCCAGGCACGAGAGCCTGCGCACCACGTTCGCCATGGACGAGGACGGCCCCTACCAGATCGTGGCCGAATCGCTCACGATCGACCTGGCGGACGCCCCGGACGGCACGCCGATGGACCTGACCACCGGCCCGCTCATCCGCGCGCACCTGGTGCGCGAAGGCGCCGAGCGGCACGTCCTGCATCTCACGCTCCACCACATCGTCGCCGACGCCTGGTCGCTGGACGTGCTGCGCCGGGAGCTCGGCGCGCTCTACAACGGCCAGGCACTGCCGGCGTTGTCCCGGCAGTACGCCGACTACGCGATCTGGCAGCAGGAGAATGACTACAGCCGGGAACTGGACTACTGGCGCGGGGCGCTGGCGGACGCGCCGCCGGTCACCGAGCTGCCGGCGGACCTGCCCCGTCCGGCGGTCCAGACGTACGCGGGCGCCGAGGTGCCCTTCTCCCTCGACCTGCCGCGCGAGGAGTTCAAGGCATACTGCCGGAGCCTGGGCGCCACGCCGTACATGGTGCTGTTCGCGGCCTACCTGGTGGTGCTCTCCCGGCGCTCCGGCCGGCTGGACCTGGTGGTGGGCACGCCCATCGCCAACCGGGACAGGGTCGAGTACGAGGGCCTGATCGGGTTCTTCACCAACACCCTGGCCATCCGCGCCGACCTGTCGGGCGAGCCGTCGTTCCCCGAGGTGGTCGAGCGGGTCAAGGAGGCGGTGCTCGACGCCCACGACCACCAGGGGATGCCCTTCGAGCGGCTGGTGGAGGAGCTCAATCCGGAGCGCCACCTGGACCGCAGCCCGGTGTTCCAGACGATGTTCAACATGTTGCCCGAGGCCACGGCGGCGTTGGAGCTGGCCGGGCTGGCGGTCACCCCCGTGGAGATCCCCGAGCGCACGGCCAAGTTCGACCTGACCGTGGGGGTCCGCGAGACTCTGGACGGGCTCGTGGAGTACAACACGGACCTGTTTCAGTCGGGCACGATCCGCGGCCTGGTGGCCGACCTCCAGCAGGTTCTCGCCGCGGCGATGCGCGGGGACGAGGCGCCCAGGCAGCTGCCGGGCCGCGAGATCTCCCGGCTCGTCACCCAGGCCTGGCGCGAGGCGCTGGGCAGCGACGCCTTCGGCCCCGACAGCAACTTCTTCGAGGTGGGCGGCCACTCGCTGCTGGTCCTGCAGGTGCACGAGCGGCTGCGCAAGCGCTTCAGCCTGACGGTCACCGACCTGTTCAGGTATCCGACGATCGCCTCGCTGACGGCGTACCTGAGCCCTGACGGGCCGGCGCCGGAGGCGGTCGTGACCACCGCGCCCGCCAGTGGCGCGCTCGCCATCGTCGGCATGGCCTGCCGCTTCCCCGGCGCCACGGGGCCCGAGGAGTTCTGGGCGGCGATCCGCGACGGCGTGGAAGCCGTACAGGACTTCACCGACGAGGAGCTGCTCGCCGACGGTGAGGACCCCGACCGGCTGGCGGATCCCGCGTACGTCAGGTCGGGGACGGTGCTGGAGGGCATCGACCTGTTCGACGCCACGCTGTTCGAGTTCACCCCGCGCGAGGCCGAGATCCTCGACCCGCAGCAGCGGCTGTTCCTGGAGACCGCCTGGGAGGCGCTGGAGGACGCGGGCTGCGACCCCGCCCGCCACCCGGGGCAGATCGGCGTCTTCGCCGGCTCGGCGATGAGCAGCTATTTCATCGAGAACCTGCTGGCCGCGCCCGACGTGCTCAAGGCGGTGGGTGAGTACCAGGTCATGCTCGGCAACGACAAGGACTCGCTGCCCACCCGGACCTCGTACAAGCTCGACCTGCGCGGGCCGAGCGTCAGCGTCAACAGCGCCTGCTCCACCTCGCTGGTCGCGCTCCACCTGGCCAGGCAGAGCCTGATCGCGGGCGACTGCGACATCGCGCTGGCCGGTGCGGTACGGGTCAACGCCTGGACCCGCCGCGGCTACGTCTACCAGAGCGGCGGCATCGGCTCGCCGGACGGCCACTGCCGTCCCTTCGACGCCGAGGCCCAGGGCA
Source organism: Nonomuraea sp. NPDC049400 (assembly GCF_044466425.1). Lineage (NCBI taxonomy): Bacteria > Bacillati > Actinomycetota > Actinomycetes > Streptosporangiales > Streptosporangiaceae > Nonomuraea > Nonomuraea sp. NPDC049400. Next base: position 114,323 of record NZ_JBITMP010000016.1, on the reverse strand, counting down.
CGATCGGGGCCAGCGGCGTGGGCGTCGTCGTGCTCAAGCGACTGGAGGACGCCGTCGCCGCGGGCGACCCCATCCACGCCGTCGTACGCGGCTCCGCGGTCAACAACGACGGCGCCAGGAAGGTCGGCTACGCCGCGCCCGCCGTGGACGGCCAGGCCGAGGTCATCACCGCGGCGCTGGCCGCGGCCGGCGTCGACCCCGGCACCATCGGCTACATCGAGGCGCACGGCACGGGCACCGCGCTCGGCGATCCCATCGAGGTCGCGGCGCTCTCCCAGATCTTCACCGGGGACCGGCGGATCGCGCTCGGCTCGGTCAAGTCCAACATCGGCCACGCGGACGCCGCCGCCGGGATGGCCGGGCTGATCAAGACCGTGATGGCGCTCAAGCACCGCACGCTGCCGCCCTCGGTCAACTTCGAGACGCCCAACCCGCGCGTGGACTTCGGCCCGTTCTACGTGCCCACCGCAGGGGCGGAATGGCCGCAGGGGCAGGGACCGCGCCGGGCGGGCGTCAGCGCCTTCGGCATGGGCGGCACCAACGCCCACGTCGTGCTGGAGGAAGCGCCCGCACAGCCCTCCGCCGCACCGGCGGCCGGCCCGCACCTGCTCGTCCTGTCGGCCGCCAGTGACTCGGCGCTGGCGGAAGCGGCCAACCGGCTCGGCGCCCACCTGCGCGCGCATCCGGACACGGACCTGGGCGACGTCGCCGCCACCCTCCGCCAGGGCCGCCGCCAGCTGCGGCACCGCGGCATCCTGGTCGCCGAGGACCACCGGTCGGCGCTGGACGCCCAACTCATCACCGGCGAATCACACCCGCGCGAGGTCGCCTTCGTCTTCCCCGGCCAGGGCGCGCAGCGCAGGGGGATGGGCGCGGGCCTGTACCGCTCGGAGAAGGTCTTCCGCGAGGCCGTCGACGCCTGCTCCGGCATCCTCCAGCCGTACCTCGGCCTCGACCTGCGCCAGGCCCTCTACGGCGAGGCCGGCGACCTCGACCAGACCTGGCTCACCCAGCCCGCGCTCTTCGTCACCGAGTACGCGCTCGCCCGCACGCTGATCGAGCGCGGGGTCCGGCCGGCGATGATGGCCGGGCACAGCATCGGCGAGTACGTCGCCGCCTGCCTGGCCGGCGTCTTCACCCTGGAGGACGCCCTGCGCCTGGTCGCCGCGCGCGGCCGCCTGGTGCAGAGCCTGCCCGCCGGCTCGATGCTGGCCGTGCCACTGCCCGAGTCCGAGGTGGGTGACCTGCTCGGCGAGGACGTCTCACTGGCGGCGGTCAACACCCCCGAGCTGTGCGTGCTGGCCGGCCCTGAGCAGGCCATCGCCGAGCTGGAGCAGCGGCTGGTACGGCAGGGCGTCGCCTGCCGCGCGCTGCGCACCTCCCACGCCTTCCACTCCGCCATGCTGGACCCGGTGCTCGACGCCTTCGCCGCCGAGGTCGCCTCGGTGGAGCTCGGCACCCCCGGCCTGCCGTACCTCTCCAACGTCACGGGCGGCTGGGTGTCCGGCGCCGAGACCAAGGACCCCGCCTACTGGGTGCGCCACCTGCGGGAAACCGTGCGGTTCGCCGACTGCGCCGGCGCCCTGGTGGCGGCCGGCGCCGCGGTCGCGGAGATCGGGCCGGGCCGCACGCTGGCCACTCTGGTGCGCCGCCAGGGAGGCCGGACAACGGTCACCCCGCTAGCCGAGCCGGACAGCGGACAGGCCGCCCTGCTGGAGAGCATCGGGCGGCTGTGGGTGAGCGGCGCCGCCGTCGGCTGGACGGTGTTCGGCCCGCCGGGCAGGCGGGTGCCGCTGCCCACGTATCCGTTCGAGCGGCGGCGCTACTGGGTCGAGCCGCGCACCCGGCGCTTCGAGATCGCGGCTCCGCCGACGCCTCTGACAGCGGCGGCGCCGGTGGGGGAGGCGCAGGCGGTCCAGGAGCTCGACACGGTCGCCGCCGCCTGGCGGGACGTGCTCGGCCTCGTGCCCGCCGGCCCGCAGGACGACTTCTTCGACCTGGGCGGCGACTCCCTCGTGGCCACCCAGCTCGCCTCCCGCCTCGGCCTGCCCATCGAGGCGGTCTTCGAGCACCCCACGCTGGACGGCCAGCGGGCGCTCGTCGCCTCGGCAGGCGCACACGAGGTGGTCCCGGCCGTCATGCCGGCGGGTGCCCGCGAGGTGATCCCGGTCGTCGAGGAGCCCGGGCCTGCTCCCGTCTCGTTCATCCAGCGGCGCATGTGGTTCATCGACCAGGTGCACGGCTCGGCCGCGTACGTCGTGGCCACGGCGCTTGACCTGCGGGGCGAGCTGGATGTGGAGCGGCTGCACGGCGCCCTGCGCGAGCTGGTGCGGCGGCACGAGTCGCTGCGGACCGTCTTCCGCGCCCCGGACGGCGAGCCGGTGCAGGTGGTGCTGCCCGCGGGGGAGGTGCCGCTGCCGGTCGAGGACTGTGACGACGCCGAGCGGGCGCTGAGCGAGGCCGCGGCCGAGCCCTTCGACCTGGAGCACGGCCCGCTGTTCCGCGCCCGGCTGCTGCGGCTGGCTCCGGATCACCACGTGCTGTCGCTCGGCTTCCACCACATCGTCGTGGACGGCTGGTCGATCACCTTGCTGAGGACCGAGCTGGCCGCTCTCTACAACGGGGAGACACTCCCCGAGCCGCAGGTCAGGTACCGCGACTACGCGGTCTGGCAGCGGGGGCAGAGCGCCGACCTCGGCTTCTGGAAGGAACGGCTGCGCGGCATCCCGCACAGCCTGGACCTGCCCACGGACCGGCCGCGCCCGCCGATGCAGACCTTCGATGGGGCGGTCGCCACCCATGTGCTCCCCGCGGAGCTGGCCGGGGGGCTGCGGAGGCTGAGCCAGGAGCGCGGCGCCACGCTCTACATGACCCTGCTGGCCGCGCTCCACACGCTGCTGTACCGCTACAGCGGCCAGGAGGACATCTGCGTCGGCTCGCCGGTGGCGGGGCGCACCCGCCCCGAGCTCGAAGGCATAGCGGGCTGCTTCATCAACACCCTGGTCATGCGGGCCACGATGGACGGCGGCCTGCCGTACACCGAGCTCCTGGCGCAGGTGCGCGAGTACGCGCTGGGCGCGTACGCCCACCAGGACGTGACGTTCGAACGGCTGGTGGAGGAGCTCAACCCGCCCAGGGACCTGTCGCGCAACCCGCTCTTCCAAGTGCTGTTCAACCTGCTCAACCTGCCCAAGAGCGACCTCGGCATGGCCGGGCTGGCCGTGGAGGAGCGGGCCGTGGAGGTCGGCACCGCCCAGGTGGACCTGGTGCTCTACGTCTACGAGCAGGGCGACGAGCTGTCGTGCAGGTTGGAGTACAACACCGCGCTCTACGACGCCGGCACCGCCCGGCGTCTGCTCCGGCACTACGAGACCCTGCTCTCCGCCATTGTCGCGGCGCCCAAGACCGCGCTGTCCGACCTGGCCCTCCTCACCGGTGAGGAGCTGGCCGAGCAGCTGGACAGTCAGGACGTCGAGGTGCCCGACCTGTGCATCCACGAGCTGGTGGAAGCCCAGGTCGACCGGACCCCCGACGCCGTGGCCGTCACCTTCGAGGGCGACTCGCTGACGTACCGGGAGCTGGACGAGCAGGCCAACCGGGTCGCCCGGCGCCTGCGGGCGGCGGGCGTGGCGCCCGAGACGCTGGTGGGCGTCGCGATGGAGCGGTCGGCCACGATGCTGGTCACCCTGCTCGGCGTGCTGAAGGCGGGCGGCGCGTACGTGCCGCTCGACCCGATGTACCCGCAGGAACGCCAGGACTACATCCTGGACCACTCCGGGATCGGCGTCCTGGTCACCGAGCGCGAGCTGGCCGGCCGCTACTCCGGCTTCCAGGGCGAGCTCATCCTCGCCGACAGCGGCTTCTCCCAGGAAAGCCCTGAACGGGCGGCCGCGCCGGTCACCCGCGAGAACCCCTGCTACGTCCTGTACACCTCCGGCTCCACCGGGCGGCCCAAGGGCGTGCGCGTCCAGCACTCCTCGGTGGTCAACTTCCTCGCCTCGATGAGCCGCGAGCCGGGCCTGACCAGCCAGGACACGCTTCTGGCCGTCACCACGTTCGCCTTCGACATCTCGGTGCTCGAGCTGTTCCTGCCGCTCACGGTCGGCGGCCGCGTGCTGATCGCGAGCCGCGAGGCGGCCTACGATCCGGTACGGCTGGCCGCCCTGCTGGACGGCGCGACCGTCATGCAGGCCACCCCGGCGACCTGGCGGCTGCTGCTGTCGTCGGGATGGGACGGCAAGCCGGAGCTGAAGGCGCTCTGCGGCGGCGAGGCGCTACCCGCCGACCTGGCCGCCGACCTGCGCGGCCGGGTGGGCGAGCTGTGGAACATGTACGGGCCGACCGAGACGACCATCTGGTCCACCCTCACCCGGGTCACCGACGGGCCGATCACGATCGGCCACCCGATCGCCAACACCCGCATCCACCTGCTCGACGCCGCGATGCAGCTGGTCCCCACCGGCGTGGTCGGCGAGCTCTACATCGGCGGCGAGGGACTGGCCCGCGACTACCTCCACCAGCCCGAGCTGACGGCGGAGCGCTTCGTCACCTGGCGGGACGGCAGCAGGCTGTACCGGACCGGTGACCTGGCCCGCCGCCGGAGCGACAACTCGATCGAGTTCCTCGGCCGGGCCGACGGGCAGGTGAAGGTCCGCGGCTACCGGATCGAGCTGGGCGAGATCGAGTCGCTCCTGCTGGCGCATCCGGCGATCCGCGAGGCGGCCGTGGTGGTACGCGGCTCGGAGGAGGACAAGAGCATCGCGGCCTACCTCGTCGCCGAATCCGATCAGGACTGGCGCGAGTACCTGCGGCGCAAGCTGCCCGACTACATGATCCCCTCGGCGTTCGTGCTGCTGGACGCGCTGCCGCTCACTCCCAACGGCAAGGTGGACCGCAAGGCGCTGCCCGAGCCGGTGAGCGAGGCGCGCGCCGAGGGCACGGCACCGCGGACGCCGGCCGAGGCCAAGCTGGTCGAGCTCTGGGGGGCGATCCTGGGCGTGACGGGGATCGGCATCGACGACGACTTCTTCGCGCTGGGCGGCGACTCCTTCAAGGCCGTGCGTGCCGTACGGGACTCGGGGATCCAGGCGACCGTGCTGGACCTCTTCAAGAACCCCACAATCCGAGCATTCGCCGCACTCGACGGATCATCCGGAAATATCGGCCTACTGCATGAGCTGACGCCTCCGCGCTCCGCGGCCTCGCTGACCCTGGTCTGCGTGCCGTTCGCGGGCGGCGGCGCGATCACCTACCAGCCGCTGGCCGCGGCCCTGCCCGAGCACATCACCATGCTCGCGCTGGAGCCGCCGGGCCACGACACCGGCAACCCCGGCGAGCCCGTGCTGCCCTTCCACGAGCTCGTCGAGGGCTGCGTCAAGGAGATCAAGGAGAAGGCCGACGGTCCCCTCGCGCTCTACGGCCACTGCATGGGCGGCGCGCTCACGGTCGAGCTGGCGCGCAGGCTGGAGGAGGAAGGCGTCGACCTGGTCAAGGTGGTCATCGGCGGGCACTTCCCGGCGCCCCGCCTGCCGGGCAAGGCCTTCGCCTGGTTCCGCAAGGTCTTCCCGATGGAGCGGTGGACCTCCAAGCGGCAGGCTCTGGAGTTCCTGCGGGCCATGGGCTTCTTCACCGAGGACCTGGACCGCCGCGAGCGCGACTTCATCATGGGCGTCTTCCTGCACGACACGCAGGAGGGTGAGGACTACTACACCGACCTCTACCAGGCACCCATCAAGAAGCTGACCGCACCGCTGGTGTGCGTGGTCGGCGAGAACGACCGCGCCACCGAGCTGTACGAGGAGCGCTTCCGCGAGTGGGAGTCCTTCTCCGACTCGGTGTCGCTGGAGGTCATCCCCAAGGCCGGGCACTACTTCCAGAAGCATCAGGCGCCCGAGCTGGCCGAGATCCTCGCCGGTGAGGATGCCGGTGACGACACTGGCGGTGGCGACCGGCCCCTGGCGACCCAGGCGCCCCAGCCGCCCCGCTACCAGCAGGCCAGCCTGAAGACGTTCTTCCTGGTGGCCTTCGGCCAGCTGGTGTCGCTGATCGGCACCGGGCTGACCACGTTCGGCCTGGGCCTGTGGATCTACCAGCAGACACAGTCGATCTCGATGTTCGCCATCGTCTCGGTCATGGCGCTGCTGCCCGCCGTCGTGCTGGCGCCGATCGCCGGAGCGGTGGCGGACCGCTGGAACCGCAGGCTCATCATGATCACCGCGGACTCGGCGGCAGGCGTCGCCTCCGCCGCGCTGGCCACCCTGCTCTGGACGGGCGGGCTCCAGCTCTGGCACGTCTACGTCATCGTCGCCATAGGCGCGGTGTCGACGGCCTTCCACACGCCCGCCTACATGGCGGCCGTCGCCCAGCTGGTGCCCAAACGCTATTACGGCAGAGCCAACGGCCTGGCCCAGCTGGGCGAGGCAGCGGGGACGGTGCTGGCGCCGCTGCTCGGCGGCGCGCTCGTGGCCGCCGTCGGGCTGAACGGCATCATCGTGATCGACCTGTCGACCTTCGCCTTCGCCGTCACCGTGACCTTGGCGGTCCGCTTCCCGGACACGCTCTTCAAGAAGCGGGAGGAGCCCTTCTGGCGGGAGGTGACAGGCGGCTGGCGCTACATCAGCCGCAGGCACGGGCTCCTGGCGATCATCCTGTTCACCTCGTTCCTGAACTTCCCGTTCGCCATGGTCGAGGTGCTGGCCACGCCGCTGCTGCTCAGCCTCACCGACACCGGCGGTCTGGGCGTGGCGCTCTCGATGACCGGGGTCGGGCTCCTGGCGGGCAGCGTGATCATGACGGTGACCGGCGGTCTGGCGCGCCGCACCCACGGCGTCCTGGGCTGCTTCATGGCACTGGGCGTCGCCTTCGCCGTCATCGGGCTCGCGCCTCACCCGGCGCTGCCCGCGATCGGGCTGTTCTTCGTCGGCCTGCTCACCGCGCTGCTGAACGCGCACTGGTTCTCGATCGTGCAGCAGAAGGTCGGGCTGGACCTGCAGGGCCGGGTCATCGCCACCAACCTGATGCTCAGCTGGGCCATGGTCCCGGCCGGGTTCCTGCTGGCCGGACCGCTGGTCGAGCACGTCTTCAACCCCATCGCCGGCTCCGCGCAGGGCCGGGGGATCGCCCTGCTCGCCATCGTCGCGGGCGCGGTGACCGTGCTGATAGGCCTGGCGGCCTTCCGCTACCGGCCGGTCCGCTACCTGGAGGACGACCTGCCCGACGCGATCCCCGACGCGGTGATCATCACTGACAAGGATCTGATCCAGAGGAAGGCTGACAAGCAACTCGTCGCCTGATCCCGCCCCCGGCCGTGGAGGCGAGCCGAACCGGCTCGCCTCCACGGCCGTTTCGCGTCCCGCGTGTCGAATGCTCACCGCTCGGGCACCGCTCGGCTACTCTGCCCTCAACTGGCAGTCATGATCTCTCGTCATCGTCGAGTCGTATATCTCTCCACACCCGAGGAGACCCATGTTCAGGCGACTCGCCGTCATCCTCGCGATCTCGACCACCGTCCTGACGACCCCCGCCCAGGCGGCCACCGCCGCCACCAACGTCGCCCACCGCGGCGCGTCCGCGTACGCTCCCGAGAACACCATCGCCGCCTTCGAGCTGGCGGACAAGCAGCGGGCCGACATGTTCGAGCTCGACGTCCAGGAGACCAAGGACCACCAGCTGGTCCTGATGCACGACACGACCCTGACCCGCACCACCGACGCCGAGCGGGTCTTCCCCGACCTGGCTCCGTGGCGGGTCGGCGACCTGACGCTCGACCAGATCCGCCGGCTCGACGCGGGCTCGTGGTTCTCCGGGAAGTACGAGGACGAGAAGGTGCCCACGCTCGGCGAGGCGCTGCGTGAGATGAGCGGGTCGGGCATGGGCCTGCTGCTGGAGATCAAGAAGCCGGAGCTCTACCCGGGCATCGAGGCCCGCGTCGCCGCCGAGCTGCGCCGCCATTCAGGCTGGCTCGAGCCCGGGCGGCTGGTGGTGCAGTCCTTCAGCTGGCAGTCGATGCGGACCTTCCACCGGTTGCTGCCCGACGTGCCGATCGGGCTGCTCGGCACGCCGTCCATGGCCCAGCTGCCGGGGCTGGCCAAGTTCGCCGACCAGATCAACCCGCCGTACACCTCGCTGACCTCCTCGTACGTACGGCGCGTGCACGCACTCGGCATGCAGGTGCTCGCCTGGACGGTGGACGACCCGGACGTCATGCGCCGGATGCTGACCTACAAGGTGGACGGGATCATCACCAACAAGCCCGACGTCCTGGACGACCTACTGAGCTCCTGACGACTGCGCGGCGAGCACGGCCAGCCGGATCCGGTTCGGCGCGCCGGTCTTGCGCATCAGGCTCGCCACGTACGTCTTGACCGTCGAAACCCCCAGGTGCAGGCGCTCGGCGATCTCCCGGTTCGACAGCCCGGCGCCCACCATGGCCAGCACGTCCCGCTCGCGCGGGCTCAGCTCGGGGACCTCCGGTGTCGCCTGTGGCCTGGGCCCACGCGCGCGTACGGCCTGCTCGACCAGCCGCCCCAGCACGGACTGGCTGAACGGCGGCTCGCCGGCCACCGCCCTGCGCAGCGCGGCGAGCAGATCGCCCGGCGGCGAGTCCTTCACCAGGAACCCGAACGCGCCCGCGGCCAGCGCCGGATAGAGATGGTCGTCGTCGTCGAACGTGGTCAGCACGACGACCCGGCTGGACGGGCGGGCCGCCATGATGCGCCCGGTCGCGGTGATGCCGTCCACGCCGGGCATCCGCAGGTCCATGAGGATCACGTCAGGCAGCGACTCGGCGGCCAGGTGCACCGCCTCACGCCCGTCGCCCGCCTCGCCGACCACCTCGATCTCCGGGTCCGACTCGCAGAGCATGCGCAGGCCCACGCGCACGAGCTTCTGATCGTCGGCGAGCAGCACCCTGATCATGCCGGCACCGCCCCGGCCACCACGTCGCCGGCCGCGGGCACGTCCGGGGCTGGCAGCTCCGCGTACAGCCGCCACCCGCGCCCCGACGGCCCCGCCGCCAACCGGCCGCCGAGCAGCTCCACCCGCTCGGCCATCCCGATCAGCCCATGCCCGTCCCCGCGCTCGTGCCCGTGCCGCGCGGTGCCGCCGTCGTCCACGATCTCCAGCAAGGCCGTTCCCTCCGCCACCCGCGCCCGCATCCGTACCTCTGCCTTCTCTCCCGCGTGCTTGGCCGCGTTCGCCAGCCCCTCCTGAGCCAGCCGCAGCACCGTCAGTCCGCGTACGGAGTCGAGCCCGGCCACCGCCTGGTCGATCTCCGTCCGCACCGTGAGCCCGGTCTGCCGGACCCGGGCCGCGGCCTCCTCCAGCGCCCCCGGCAGGTCCGCACGATCGACCAGGGAGAAGAACGGCCCGCCGCCCACCTGCGCGGGATCACGCAGCACCGCGACCAGCCGGCGCAGGTCCACCAGGGCCGCGCTGCCCGAGTCGTGCAGGTCGTCGAGCACCTGCCTCACCCGGGCATCGGCGGCAGGCAGCACGTGCCGGGCGACCCCGACCCTGAGTACCATGGACGACACGTGATGGGCCACCAGGTCGTGCAGCTCACGGGCGATGGCGGTGCGCTCGGCGGCCCGCGCGGCCAGCGTCTCCGAACGGCGGCGCCGCTCCTCGGCGTCGGCCCGCTCCCTGGCCTGGCGGGCGTTCTCGCGCGTGAGCCGCAGATAGGCCCCGAACAGCAGCGGCACCCCCGCCAGGATGGCGAGCCGGAAGAGGACCGGCAGCACCTCGGCCGACGGCGCCGACATGGCGTGCACGGTCAGGAAGAACGCCGCCACCCCCGCCCCGACGGCGATCCGCCGCCCGCGCCCTCGCAGCGCCAGCTCGAACAGCGCCACCGCCACCATCGCCTTGAGCGGTATGCCCACGTGGGTGCCGATCGCGTCGCCCGCGACGAGCAGCCCGGACACCGTGGCGGTGGCGGCCGTCGGCGCGCGGATGCCCGCCAGGCACGCGGCCAGCCCCGCGAGCGCCAGCGCCCAGTCGGCCACCCCTTCCGGGGGGTGCAGCAGCTGCAGGTCGCCCAGGGCCAGCACCGACAGCGCCGCCAGGCGCGCGGCGGCCGTCTGGTCGTCGAAGAGGCGTTCTGTCCAGCGGGTGAGCACGTCCAGATGCTAGGCGGGCGGCAGGCGGCCGTGGCTCCCTCAAGTGGCCGGGTCCGCTCCGCCAAGTGGCCGCCGGGCCGAGACGAGGGACGGAAGCGCCCGCCCCCGCCCGGCGACCACAGTGGGCACCGCTTCCGCGCGCCCTGGCCGACACAGCCGTCGCCAGGGCCCGTTTCTGAAAGGAATTGAGATGTTCGCAGCAATAGGCCGGTTCGCTGTCCGCCGGAGGTGGTGGGTCGTGGCGGCGGCGCTGGTCGTCACGGTGGTCGGCGGGCTGTTCGGCAGCACGGCGATGGGCCTGTTCACGGGCGGCGCGGGCTTCGTCGACCCGCGCAGCGAGAGCAACCGCGCCGACGAGCTGCTGGAGAGCACGTTCGCGCACGACGGCGTGGACGTGATCGTCGTGTACGAGAGCAGGACGCGGACGGTCGACGACCCCGCGTTCGCGAGCGCCATCGCGACAGTCGTCGGCCGACTGCCGGCTGCCAAGGTCGGCGCCGCGCACACGTACTGGTCGACGAAATCCCCGCAGTACGTCTCCAAGGATCGCCACGCCACCTACGTGACGCTCACGATGGCGGGCGAGGACCGCGCGGCGAGCTACACCGCGATCAAGGACAGCCTGGCGGCCCCCGGGCTGACGGCGACCCACGGTGGCCCCCTGGTCTTCCCGATGGAGATCAACCGGCTCAGCATGGGCGACGTCGTGCGCGCGGAGGTCATCTCGCTGCCGATCCTCATGCTCCTGCTGGTGCTGGTGTTCAGGAGCGCGGTCGCGGCGGGGCTGCCGCTGGCCATCGGGTTGATCACCATGTTCGGGTCGCTGACGCTTCTGCGCCTGCTCACCTCGCTGGTGGACGTCTCGACGTACGCCTTCCAGATCGTCACCGTCCTGGGCCTCGGCCTGGCCATCGACTACGCCCTCCTCCTGGTCACCCGCTTCCGCGAGGAGCTCGAGACGGCGCGTGACGTCGAGGACGCGGTGGCCCGCACGATGGCCACCGCCGGACGTGCGGTGGTCTTCTCCGGGCTGACGCTGGCCACCTGCTTCCTCGGACTGCTGATCTTCCCGCAGCTCATCTACCGCTCGATCGGGTACGCGGGCGCCGCCGTGGTGCTGTTCGCCGTCGGAGCCACGCTCACCGTGCTGCCCGCGCTGCTCGGCATCGCCGGGCACCGGGTGAACTCCCTGCGTGTCCCGCTGCCGCGGCGTTCCGAGCGCGGCTGGTGGTACCGGCTCGCGCACGGCGCCATGCGCCGCCCGGTCGTGACCACGGTGACCGTCGGGGGCCTGCTCATCGCGCTCGGCGCGCCCTTCCTCGGCGTGCGGTGGGGCATCCCCGACCCGGCGCTGCTGCCCGCGGACGCGAGCAGCCGGATCGTGGCCGAGCAGCTCGGCGGCCGTTTCGACCGCGCGCCCGACCGCGTCATGACGGCCGTCGTCACCCCGGTCACGCCCCGGCAGGCCCAGGAGTACGCCGCGCGCCTCGGCCAGGTCGACGGCGTGGACGGCGTGACGGTGACCGGGCAGCAGGGTGACGTGGCCCGGCTGACGATGGCCTACCGCGCGGAGCCCACCAGTGACGCCGCCGCCCGGATGGCCCGCGAGCTGCGCGCCGTCCCGGCACCGTCCGGCGCCACGGCCCTGGTGACCGGCCGCCCGGCGACCCTCCTCGACGTGCGCGAGGCAGTCGCGGACCGGATGCCGTGGTTCGCCCTGTTCGTGGCGGTGGCCTGCGGGGTGCTGCTGTTCTGGGCGTTCGGCTCGGTCGTGCTGCCGCTGAAGTCGATCGTCATGAACATGTTGTCGCTGTCGGCCTCGTTCGGCGCGATCACGCTGATCTTCCAGAACGGGTTCCTGTCCGGGCTCCTGGGCTTCGATCCCGCCGGATGGCTGGACGTGGTGTTCCCGGTCATCATCCTGGTGATGGCGTTCGGGCTGGCGCTGGACTACGAGGTGTTCCTGGTCTCCAGGATCCGGGAGGAATGGGACAGGACGCATGACAGCGCGGAGTCTGTCGCGGTGGGCGCCCAGCGCTCGTCCGGTGTGATCTCCAGCGCGGCCCTGCTGCTGCTCGTGGTGGTCGGCGGCTTCACGCTGGGGCAGGTCACGCTGATGAAGATGATCGGCGTTGGCCTGGTGATCGCGATCGGCGTGGACGCGACGATCGTCCGCGGCCTGCTGGTGCCCGCCACCATGCGCCTGCTCGGCCGCTGGGCCTGGTGGGCTCCGGCGCCGCTGTCGCGCTGGTGGTCGCGGCACGGCCTGCGGGAGACCTCCCCGGCCGCGCCTGGACCTGAGAACCCTCGTGGGGCCGAGGTGTTCGTGAAGTTCTAGCCTGAATGGTGTGAAATATGGCGCTACGTTGGCTGTGTTGCTGTCGGCCTGGTTCATGGCTCAGTTCGACTTCTTCGTGGTCAACGTGGCCGCCCCTCCATCGAACACGACCTGAACGCGGGTCCGGCCGCCCTCGAGCTGATCGTGGCCGGCTACGCCTTCACCTACGCGGCCGGCATGATCACCGGAGGGCGGCTGGGTGACCGCCACGGCTACCGGCGGCTGTTCATCTGGGGTGTGGCCGCGTTCACGGTCGCGTCGGTCCTGTGCGGGATCGCCCTGAACCCGGCCCAGCTGGTGGCCGCCCGCCTGCGCGTGTTTATGGTCGCGCTCCCTCGGGCCGTCGCTGGTTACGGGCTGGATGCCCTGCCGCTCTCCGGCCCGGCTCGCCGCTCCAGGGCCTGACGGGCGCGGCGATGGTGCCGCAGGTGCTGGCCACGATCTCGGCGGTGTTCCCGCCGGAGGAGCGGGCGCGCGCCCTCGGCTGGTACGGCGTCGCGGGCGGCCTCGGCTCGATCGCCGGGCAGGTGCTGGGCGGCCTGCTGCTGACCACCGACGTGCTGGGGCTCGGCTGGCGGATCATCTTCCTGGTCAACCTGCCCGTCGGCCTGATCGTGGTGCCGCTGGCCGTCTGGCTGCTGCCCGAGGTCGAGACCGCCCGGCGCGCCAGGCTCGACCTGCCGGGCGCGGCCGGGCTGGCCCTGGTGCTGGTGCCGCTCGGCCTCGGCAACAGCCTGGGCTGGCCCGCCTGGACCTGGGTCAGCATGGCGGCGGCCGTTCCCGTGTTCGCGCTGACCTGGCGCTGGCAGCGGGTGCTCGGGGCGCGCGACGGCCGGCCGGTGCTCGACCTGGCGCTGCTGAAGGTCCACTCCTACCTGGCGGGCGTGGGGTCGATCGTCGCGTTCATGGCGTACTTCGCGTCGTTCATGTTCACGCTGACGCTGCTGCTCCAGGGCGGGCTCGGGCTGACGGCCTTCCAGGCCGGGCTGGCGTTCGCGCCGATGGGGGTGCTGTTCTCGGTGACCTCGATCCTGGGGACGCGGCTGGTCAGGAGGTACGGTCTGATCGTCGTCATGATCGGTGGCACGATCACCGGGCTCGGCCTCACCCTGCTGGTGGTCACGGCCGGTCTCGGCCTGCCGTACGTCATGGCCGCGCTCATGCTCGTCGGCTCGGGCAACGGGCTGGTCCTGCCGCAGCTCATCGGGGCGGCGCTGGTCGAGGTCGCGCCGCACCAGGCCGGCATCGGGTCCGGCATCCTCAGCACGGCGCAGCAGTTCGCGGGCGCGGGCGGCGTGGCCGTGATCGGCGCGGTCTTCTTCGCCGCCGCCGAGGGCGGCGACCACGTCCACGCCATGAGCTGGTCGGCGGGCATCGACCTGGCGCTCGTCCTGGTCGTGATCGCGTCGGTGGCCTACAACCGGCACCGCGCCATCAGGAAGGCACGGACAGAGCCGTCCCGTACAGCCGCGACGCCCGGATCCTGATCACCAACCGCCGGTCCTCGACCATCTGGCGCAGGAAGGCGTACGAATCCTCGATGCCCTCCTGCATGGCGAGCAGCTCCATGCCCACCTCGTCGCCCGGCTCCGCGCTGACCGGCGACAGCTCCGCCTCGCCCTCGGCCACGGCATACGACCAGAAGTCGTCGCTGGCCACGTAGAGGGCGCAGCGCGGGTCCTTGTGGAGTTGGCGGACCTTGAGCCGGTCGGCGATGGTCGAGATACGTGCCACGCGCTGGTTCGGGTCCCACGTGTAGATGACGGTGGACAGGTGAGGGTCCCCGCTGCCCTTGTTCGTGGCCAGCGAGCCGAACCGCTGGCCGGACAGCAGGCCGGAGAGCTCCTCGTCGCTGAGCGACCGGGGGGCCGGGCCCGTGCCTGGCCCGTACTCCTGCGACATTCGCCGTACTCCCTGCGCAACCCATGCAGATGCGGATATGTCAGCCTATCCCCAGCTGTGCAGCGTCTCGACGAGCCTGTGCCATCTGGGGCTGCTATCCGCCGCCCGATAAGTTACAGGCCATGAATTTTGCCATTACCAGTGGATATGTTGTGCCGATTGACGGCGACCCCATCGACGGCGGCACTGTGCTCGTACAGAACGGGAAGATCGTCGCGGTTGGCCGGGGCGTGGCCGTGCCCGAGGGGATCCCCGTCGTGGACGCCGCGGGCGGCTGGGTGCTGCCCGGCTTCGTCGAGGCCCACGGCCACCTCGGGGTGCACGAGGAGGCCGAGGGCTGGGCCGGCCAGGACACCAACGAGATGACCGACCCGAACGGCGCCCGCCTGCGCGCGCTCGACGCCATCAACCCCGCCGACCTGGCCTTCGCCGACGCGCTGTCGGGCGGCGTCACGACCGCCGTGATCAAGCCCGGCTCCGGCAACCCGATCGGCGGGCAGACGGTCGCGGTCAAGTGCTGGGGCCGGACCGTGGACGAGATGTTGATCAAGGAGCCGGCGAGCGTCAAGAGCGCGCTCGGTGAGAACCCCAAGCGCGTGTACGGCGACCAGAAGAAGCTGCCCTCCACCCGGCAGGGCGTGGCCGCGGTGATCAGGGACGCGTTCATGAAGGCACAGGACTACCAGGCCAGGCGGGCGGCGGCCGCGGCGGAGGGCAAGCAGTTCGACCGCGACGGCACGCTGGAGATCCTGGCCCGCGTGCTGGACGGCGAGCTGCCGTGGTGCCAGCACACGCACCGGGCCGACGACATCGCCACCGCGCTCAGGCTGGCCGACGAGTTCGGGTACCGCCTGATCATCAACCATGGCACCGAGGGCCACCTGCTGGCCGACACCCTGGCCGCCAGGAACGTCCCCGTCATCATCGGCCCGCTCTTCACCGCCCGTTCCAAGGTCGAGCTGCGGCAGCGCTCGCTGCGCAACCCGGGCATCCTCGCCCGGGCCGGGGTGGCGCTGGCCATCACCACCGACCATCCCGTCGTGCCGATCCACTTCCTCGTCCACCAGGCCACGCTGGCGGTCAAGGAGGGCCTCGACCCGGCCGAGGCGCTGCGCTCGATCACGTTGAACCCGGCCCGGATCATGGGCCTCGACGACCGGGTGGGCGCGCTGAAGCCCGGGCTCGACGCCGACGTGGTGATCTGGTCGGGGGACCCGCTGGACGTCATGAGCCGGGCGCTGCGGGTGTTCGTCTCCGGCCGGGAGGTGTACACGTACGCCGACGGCGAGCCCGTCGTGGCGGATCCGTATTACCGGGAATCAAGTGACTGTTAAGCACCCGTAGATCGGCGACGCGCATAGTGGTCGCACCGCGGAGAAGAGAGGCATCACGATGACAGCGCAGCGTCCCAGCGTGGCACTTCTGATCGGCCTGGTGGTCTCCAGTGCCCTGGCGCTGATCGTGCTGGTCCTCATGCTGCTGTCGGGCGGGCCCCTCGGGTTCGCCCTGTCGGCGCTGCTGGCCGTGGCGCCGCTGCCGGTGCTGCTGGCGGCCGTGCTCTCGCTCGACCGGCTGGAGCCCGAGCCCAAGCTGCACCTGGCGTTCGCGTTCGCGTGGGGCGGGGGAGTGGCGATCGTGCTGGGCGTCGCGCTGACCATGGCGGGGCAGGCGCTGTTCACCAGAGCCGGGCTCGGCGCCGCGGTCGTCGACGACGTGGGCAAGGTGCTGCTGGCCCCCGTGATCGAGGAGGCGCTCAAGGCCTCGGCGCTGCTGCTGCTCCTGCGCAGGCGGCAGGAGATCGACGGGCTGACCGACGGCATCGTGTACGCGTCCATGGCCGGCCTGGGCTTCGCCGCCGTGGAGAACGTCGGCTACTACCTGCTCGCGTACGACACGGACGGCGCCGGCGGGGCGGTCCAGCTGTTCGTGCTGCGAGGGCTCATCGACCCGCTCGGCCACCCCATCTACACGTCCTTGATCGGCCTCGGCGTCGCGTACGCGCTCACCCGGCGCACCCCGGTCAGGCTCGCCGCCATCCCGCTCGGCTACCTGGGCGCGGTCTTCCTGCACGGCCTCTGGAACGGCGCCGCCACCACGGGCTCGCTGGCCTGGCTGGGCGCCGCGTACCTCGTGATCATGGCGGCGCTTGTGCTCCTGATCGTCGTGACCGTCGTCGAGCGCCGACACCTCGTCGCCAAGATGGGCGTCTACCTGCCCGGCTATGAGCAGACCGGGCTGGTCACCGCGGCCGACGTCCGCATGCTGAGCACCCTGCCGGCGCGCAAGGCGGCCCGCAAGTGGGCCAGGGGAGTGGGACTCGGCCGGGCCATGAGCGACTACCAGCATGCGGCGACCGAGCTGACCATGCTGCACCTGCGTGCCGAACGCCAGGGCATGGACCCGGCCAGGTTCGCGGCGGAACGCGACACGTACCTGACCGCGATGTCCCACGCCCGCCGCTGGTGACGCCGTCCCGCGAGGTGGGCGCAGGAGTCTCGCTGTGCGAAACGTCACGGATGCCGAGCCACGGGTCCTGACAAAATGGGGGAAACCCCGAAGGGAGAGCAGATGAGCTGGACGGAGATCGGGTCCGAGGCGGAGCTGCGTGAGCTGCTCGGTGAGGTCATGCCGAGGGCGGCGACCAAAGAGCGCGTACGGCTGCACGAGCGCGACCGGCAGTGGCTGGCGGCCTCCCCGTTCTGCCTGATCGCCACGTCCGACGCCGCCGGAAACTGCGACGTCTCGCCCAAGGGCGACCCCGCCGGGTTCGTCCACGTCATCGACGACACGACGATCGCCATCCCGGACCGCCCGGGTAACCGCAGAGCGGACGGATTCCTGAATATCCTCAAAAATCCGCGTGTGGGGCTGATCTTCCTCATCCCCGGCCGCAACGAGACCCTGCGCGTCAACGGCCGGGCCAGGCTCGTCCGCGAGGCCCCGTTCTTCGACGAGATGATCGTCAAGGGCCACCGCCCGCACCTCGCGCTCGTGGTGGAGATCGAGCAGATCTTCTTCCACTGCGCCAAGGCGTTCCTGCGCTCCTCGCTCTGGAAGCCGGACTCCTGGACCCCCGAGGTCCTGCCCTCGCACGCCAAGCTCGTCAAGGACGTGCAAGTGGTCGAGGAGACCATCGAAGAGCTGGAGACGTACTACGGCGAGGCCTACACCAAGCGTTTGTACGGCTGACCGCGAGAGCCCGCCGCCCAGTCAAGGAACCGGGCGGCGGGAGCGGTCAGGCGGCGGGGGCGGGACCGCCGGGAAAGAGGATGACGTTGCGGCCGGTGTAGGCACGCAGGTCGATCACCTTGGGGTCGGCGGGCAGCCTGCGGCGGTCGGCGGAACGAATGTCGCGGACCTTGTGCCTGGCAATGCGTGGCGGCACCGCCACAAGCCTCTTCATCGTGAGCCCCCCGTGATGACTTTGTTACCTCTGTTATCTACAGAACCCACGATAAATTCGGTGTAAGGAACAAGTCAGTAGGGAAGGGTGCGACCCGCCGGTGTCCGCAGGTCCAGCTCCATGGTCAGCCGCGTGCGCCGCTTGGCCGCCGACTTCGTGACCCTGACGCGTCTCATGGTCTCCCCCTCCAGAAGCCGGCTCACCACCGGCCGCCACGCCACTTGGCGGCGGCATGGTGGGCGTTTGCCGCCCGCCAACCTAACCGGCTATGGCCTGATCACTCAACGCATTTCCACGAATGGTCAGGTTCCGGGGGTGAGCCGGGCCGTGACCCCGATTCGGTTCCAGGCGTTGATCATCGCGATGGCCACGATGAGCAGCCCCAGCTGCTTCTCGCTGTAGTGCTGTGCGGCCTCCTCCCACACCTCGTCCGGCACCGCCGCGCGGTCGGCCAGCCTGGTCGCCTCCTCCGTCAGCGCCAGCGCGGCCCGCTCGGCGGGGGTGAACACGGTGGCCTCCCGCCAGGTGACCACCGACCAGAGCCGCTCGTCGCTCTCACCGGCCTTCTTCATGTCGCGGCTGTGCATGTCCACGCAGTAGCCGCAGCCGTTGATCTGGCTGGCGCGCAGCTTGACGAGCTCGATGGTGGTGGTCGGCAGCTCGCTGTCGTGGAGCAGCTTCTCCACGGCGATGAAGTGGTGGTACGCCTCGGGGACGTTCTTGGCGACGTTGATCCGCTGGGTCATTTGAGCCTCCTCATGTGCTTACGAGAGGAGGACGGGACAGGCCCCCTTGTTGTGACAACTTCCGCGAAAAAGGCGACATCTAACCCGCGATGGAGGCGCTGAGCGCGGGGGATGCCCAGCGCACAGGGGATTACTGGCTCTGCTCCAGCTCTTGGACGTCGCGGCCAGGCGGCGGCTCGGGGGGCCTACCAGCTGGGGGGAAGGCACGTCGTCGCCGGCGTTCAGCGCGGACGGCGCGGGCGCACGCCGCGAACGGGTGCCGGTCCCCAGTCCTTCGTGGCTCGTTCAGCCGGCGCAGTTGCCCCACAGAGTGCGGCCGCCCGATGCCGCCACGTCTCCGCTCGGGTTCGTGGTCCAGCCTCCGTACTTCACGCACTTCCAGGCGCCGTCGATGTGGCCGGTCTCGGCGTAGTACTTGTACTTCTGCTGATCCATCGACTTGCCGCCCTTCTTCACCTCCAGGTAGGCGCCGGTGAGCGTGCGGACGCCCGTGTACCTGGTCTTGATGGCGGCCACGCAGTTCTTGCCGCTGCGCTTGTTGTACATCAGGTACACGTGCCCGAAGACCGCTCCCTTCTTCGTCACCATCGCCCGGTGGCCGTCCTTGACGCGGTGGAAGCCGGGGCCGCAGATGCGCTCGGGGGTGTAGGAGGCGGTGGCGGCGTAGGAGGCGGAGGGGACGGCGACGACACCGGCCGCGACCAGGGCGGCAGCGATGACCGATCGGATGAACACGATCTTCCCTTCGGCAAGGCAATAAGGACGTCGTTGATCTTTACTGCGACATTACCGAAAAGCCGCTGGGAGTTCTGATGAATGTCGCTTATTGCGTTCTGTGCGGCCTGTGCCGTCTTCTGGGGTCCTGCGGCCGGCTCGGCCTGTGATCTGCCCCTGAGGACCCCGGTTCGTGGTGGATCGGCCCTGAGGTGAGTACGGTGGCCCATTTGGGGAAATTGGTGGTTCTTTGAGGAAGAGAGACCACGTAACCGGGTATCCCCCCGGCGGATCGACTGTGAAGGGGATCACCATGGCTGTCTGCGAGACCTGTGGAAACGACTACGACATGGCGTTCGAGGTGCATGCGCAGGGAGCGGTGCACACCTTCGACTGCTTCCAGTGCGCGATCGAGGGAATGGCGCCCATCTGCGAGCACTGCGGCACCAAGGTCATCGGACATGGGGTGCAGTCGGGCGAGCACTGGTACTGCTGCGCGCATTGCGCGCGCGAGGAGGGCACCAAGGGCATCGTCGACCGCGTAATGGCCACCACCGGCACCTGACCGCCCCTGCCGGGAGGCGCCCATGGCCGTCACGTAGGCCAACGGCCGCCACACGCCTACGGTCGTCACGCGCGTCTACGGTCGTCGGCGCGCCGACGCGTCACGTCCACGTGACGCGCCTCCCGTCGTCACGCGTACTTACTTGCGGTCATCACACGCCCCCAGCCGCCGCGCGCCGACGCCGCTGGGTGGCGCGGCCTTCGAAACCCGCTCGTCAGGCCGGGTCCGGGGGCTCTCGGGCTACGGCAGCAGGGAGCGGACGCGGGCGATGGCCTCGTCGAGAGGCCCCTGGGGGACCGGGGACGCGAGGTCGACGGTGATGTCGCCCCTCTTGGCCTCCCAGACGCCCGCGACCCGGCCCTCGTGGATCACAACGGGGGAGATCCACCCCGCCTGGCGGCTCACCTTGGGCTTGAGTGGCGGCGGGATGAGCGGGGCGAGAGCGCGTGGGGCCGCCAGGATGTACTGGTCGAAGCCCGGCAGCAGGTGAACCTCGGTCGAGGGGCTGGTGCCGGCCAGGTCGTCGAGGTGCTCGGTCAACGCCAGCAGCGTCCGGCCGTCGTCCGTCTCGACCTCGGTCAGCTGAGGCGCGAGGTCACGGAACCACCCCTTGAGCACCGCCTTCTTCGCCACGCCGCCGAACAGCCACGTGTCGAACATCTCCGGCGTCGCCGGCCCGTGCGCGCCCAGGAACGCCCGGGCCACCCGCACACCGGCCTCCTCGTACGGCGGAAGCGCGGCGGGCCAGGCCGGGAGCCAGGCGCGCGGGGCGGTGAAGGTCACCCTGCCGTCGCGGGGCGGGCCGTAGCAGAGCTCGCCCAGGCGGCTCAGCGGCTTCAGTAAGGCACCCCAGCCGGACGTGAGCGCCTCTCTGAGGTGAACGTCCCCCGTCACCGCCACCACGGCATCGACAAGCTCGTCCCTGGTGAGAGCCCGCTCGCCGGCCATCCTTTCCCTGGACACCGCTTCCCCGGACGTCCCCTCGCCTGACGCCCCTTCGCCGGACGCCGCTTCCTCGGGCGCCGCTTCTCTGGACGTCCCTTCGCGGGACGCCGCTTTGCCGGGCGCCGCTTCTCTGGACGTCCCTTCGCGGGACGCCGCTTCCCCGGACGACCCTTCGGCCGGTGCTCCGTGGCTCAGGGCGCGGGGGACGGCGTCGATGATCGCCGCGATCTCGTCGGCCGTGACGCCGTGGCTCCGCTGCCACGAGCCCTTCTCCCAGAAGCGCAGCGTGCTCAGGGCCGCGCAATAGTCGGCCAGCGTGTCGGACGGGACGAGGTGGAGCGTGCCGCGCATGATCCACGTCTTGACCAGTGTGCGCTCGCTCCACAGAACCCTGTCGATCTCGCCGTGGTCGGGCCCGGCGCGCCTGACCGCCACCGCGAGCTGGGCCGACGAGGCGACCTGGGTCTGGACGCCGCACAGCCGCCGGGCGACCGCCACGGCATCAGCCGCGTCGCTCCCGCTCACGAACTGTCTGCGCAGGCGCCACGCGAGAATCTGGGGCCAGGTCACCTTCGTCGTCACGCGTACTTATCTACACCTCGCCACCGACAACCCGGCACGCTCCGCAGCCGGGCGGTCAGCGGGTGAAGCCGATGTCCTCGTAGCGGACGTCGTAGAAGCCGCGTGCCCCCAGGTTGGCCAGCGTCTGGCGGGTCGCGACGTTCTGCGGGCGCTGGTAGAGCGGCAGCACGTTGACCAGCTGCCAGATCTGCTCATCCGCCTGATTCGTCAACATACGGGCCCGCGCCGGGTCCAGGGACTGCGCGGCGCGGCTCATGGCCTGGTCGATGGCGGGCGAGCCGGTGCGGCCGAAGTTGGCGTTCCACGTCTTGCCGTCGGGAGAGTTCGCGTAGATCCCGTAGCTGCTGGAGACGGGGAACGGCGTCCCGATGTACGCGAAGGGCGTGATGTCGAAGTTGCCGGGGATGACGTACTTGGTGAAGAAGTCGTCGCTGGGCACGGCCTTGATCGTCAGCTTCACGCCGATCTGGGCCAGCATGCTCTGTGCCAGCTCCCCTTCCTGCTTGCTCACCTGAACCCCCGAGGGCACCACGAACCGCAGATCGAGCACCTTGCCGTTCTTCTGCCTGACCGTGCCGCTCAGCTTCCATCCGGCGGCGTCCAGGAGCTGCCGCGCGCGAGCGGGGTCGTACACGCCGAGTTTCCCGGCGTTGTCCTGGTAACCCTCCTGGGTGTTCATGAAGAAGTGGTTGTTCAGCAGGGCGATCGGCCAGTCCAGGCCCTGGAGGTCCGACTGCGCGATGGCCTGGCGGTTGATGCCGAGCTGGATGGCCTGGCGCACGCTCTGGTCCTTGAGCAGCTCGCTGGACCCGTTAAAGGTGAAATGCCGGAAATCGGGTCCGGCTGCCTGCCGGACCTGCGCCCCCGGCGTGCCCTTCGCCCGCGTGTAGTCGGGAGCCGACGGCCCCACGTCGATGATGTCGAGCTCCCCGTTGCTGAACGCCCCGACCAGCGAGTCCTGCTCCGACGCCCGATAGATGATCTTGTCGAGCTTGGCCCGGTTCCCCCACCAGGAGTCGTCCCGCACGAGAGTGATCGTCTTGGCCGTCTGGTCGAACCCCCCGAACTTGAACGGCCCCGCCGTCACCGGGATCTTGTTCAGCCAGGCGTGGTCGAAGGTGTCGGGCGTGCGGTTGGTGGCAGCCGGCAGCAGCGGCCCGAACAGCGCCTGCCAGTCCCCGAACGGCTTGTCGAACGTCACCACCACCTCGAAGTCGTCCTTGCCCCGCGCCACCTTCTCGATGTCCTGGTAGCCGGTGGGCGAGGCGATGTGGAAGGCGGGGTTCCGCCCGTTCAGCGCGTGCCACTGCGCCTGATAGTCCGCCCACGTGATCGGCTTGCCGTCGGACCACTTGGCCTTGGGGTTCAGCCGGTACGTGATCACCTGCTTGGGCTGCTGCCGGGTGACCTCGGCCTCGAGCACGTAGTCGTGGTTGACCGAGATCTCCGCCTTCTCGTTGGACAGGAACGGCGAGGGCAGCAGCGCGTTGCTGACCGCGGCGGCCACGGCCAGGTTGCCGTCCACGTGGTTCCTGTTCCACTGTGAGGGGAACTCGTTGATCCCCCACCGCAGCGTCCCGCCGTCCTTGACCTTGTCGCGCGGCTGCAGGTTGATGTCGAAGGCCTTGATCGTACGCTCGTCCCCCTCGCTCGCCTGGCCCCCTGGGCCGCCCCCCGGGCCTCTGCCGCAGCCCGCCAGGCACAGCGAGCCCGCCACAGCGACGGCCACGACAAGACGTGATGCTTTCATCGAGCGAATTCCTCCTGGTCTGAGCGAGGTCTATACGACTTCGCGCCTTTCGGCGTAATGGCAGGCCGCCCCCTGGTCCTCGCCCAGCGGGCGTACCTCGGGCTCGACGTCCACGCAGAGCCGCCGCTCCTCGTCGGTGAGCTCGGCGCGGAACTTCGGGCACCTGGTGCGGAACCTGCAGCCCGTCGGAGGGTTGGCCGGGCTGGGCAGGTCGCCCTCGAGCAGGATCCGCTCCCGTGCGCGCTCGCGTACCGGATCGGGCAGCGGGATCGCCGACAGCAGAGCCTGCGTGTACGGGTGTGCCGGACCGTCGAAGACGGCGTCCACCTGGCCGATCTCGGCGATCCTGCCCAGGTACATCACCGCCACCCGGTCGGCGATGTAGCGCACGACGGCCAGGTCGTGCGCCACGAACAAATAGGACAGCCCCAGCCGGGCCTTGAGCGAGCCCAGCAGGTTGATCACCCCGGCCTGGATCGACACGTCCAGCGCCGAGACCGGCTCGTCGAGGACCAGCAACCGGGGCTCCAGCGCCAGCGCCCGGGCGATGCCGATGCGCTGCCGCTGGCCGCCGGAGAAGTCCTGCGGGTAGCGGGCGGCGTGTGAGGCGTCCAGCCCGACCAGGGCGAGCAGCTCGCCGATCCGCCGCCCGGGCCGCCGCTTGCCGTGTGTGCGCAGCGGCTCGGCCAGGATGTCGTGCACCGTCATGCGCGGGTCGAGCGAGGCCAGCGGATCCTGGAACACCACCTGCATGTCGCGCCTGATCGACCTGCGCTCGGAGCCGCCGAGCCGCGCGGTGTCGTGTCCGAGCACGACGATCCGGCCGCTCTGGGGCGGGGCCAGCTCCAGGATCTGCGTCAGCGTGGTCGTCTTGCCGCTGCCCGACTCGCCCACCAGCCCCAGCGTCTCGCCCTGCCGGAGGTCGAAGCTGACCCCGGCCACCGCGTGCACGGTGCCGACCCTGCGCTTGAACACCGCCCCCTTGAGCAGCGGATATTCCTTGACCAGGTCGCGGACCTCCAGCACCGCGCGCTGGTCGCGCACCCGCCGCCCCGGCTCGGCGTGGACGGGGGTGGGGACGCGCGGCCGTACCTCGGACCAGCGGATGCAGGCCGCCCGGTGTCCCGCCCCCACCTCGAACAGCGGCGGCTCCCGCTCGTCACACGCGTCGATCTTCATCGGGCAGCGCGGCGCGAACGGGCACCCCGGCGGCAGCGCCTGCGGAGCGGGCGGGCTGCCCTCGATGGGGGCCAGCGGCTGCCGCCCGCCCCGGTCCACGCGCGGGATCGAGCCGAGCAACCCCACCGTGTACGGCATCCGCGTCCCGTAGAAGATGTCGTCCACGTCGCCCACCTCGACGGGCCGCCCGGCGTACATGACCAGCACCCGGTCGGCGAACCCCGCCACCACCCCGAGATCGTGCGTGATCATGATGATCGCGGCGCCGGTCTTGCGCTGCGCCTTCTTCAGCACCTCCAGCACCTGCGCCTGGATGGTCACGTCGAGCGCCGTGGTCGGCTCGTCACAGATGATCACGTCGGGGTCGTTGGCGATGGCCATCGCGATCACGACGCGCTGCCGCATGCCGCCGGAGAACTCGTGCGGGAAGGCCAGCGCCCGCTCGGCGGGATGCGGGATGCCCACGAGCTCGAGCAGCTCGACGGCCTTGACCAGGGCCGTCTCCTTGCTCACCCGCTGGTGCACGCGCACCGCCTCGGCGATCTGGTCGCCCACCCGGTAGACGGGGGTCAGCGCGGACAGCGGGTCCTGGAACACCATCGAGATGGACTTGCCGCGGAAGGACGTCAGCTGCCGGTCAGAGGCCCCGATCAGCTCCTTGCCGTGCAGCCGCACGGACCCGGTGACGCGCGCTCCCGGTGGCAGCAGCCCCATGATGGCCGCCGAGGTGATCGACTTGCCCGAGCCGGACTCGCCGACGATGCCGAGGACCTCGCCGGGCCGTACGTCGAGGCTCACCCCGCGCACCGCCGGGACGCCGTCGAACGACACGTGCAGATCGCTGACCTCGAGGACCGGGCTCACCGCCGCGCCTTCCGCGAGGCCGAGGGGTCGAACGCGTCACGCAGCGCGTCGCCGACGAGGTTGACCGCGAGCACGGTGACCACCAGCAGCCCCGCCACGAACCAGAACGTCCACGGCGCGTAGACGGCCGTCCTGGACCCGTCGGCGATGAGCGTCCCGAACGACACGTCGGGTGGCTGGATGCCGAAGCCGAAGTAGGAGAGCGAGGTCTCGGTGAGGATGGCGCTGCTGACGTTGAGCGTGGCGTCCACGATCAGCAGCGACGACAGGTTGGGGAGCACATGGCGGAAGATGATCCGTACGGGGGAGACGCCCATGTAGCGGGCGGCCTGGATGAACTCCCGCTCCTTCACCGAGATCGTCATCCCCCTGACGATCTTCGAGGTGACCATCCACAGGAACAGCGCCAGCATGACCACGAACAGCCACCACTGCCCGGCGCCGAACAGCGGCGACATGATCGCCAGGATCAGGAAGCCGGGCAGCACGAGCAGCAGATCCGTCGCCCAGCTCAGCGCCCGGTCCGTCCACCCCAGGAAGTAGCCGCCGAACGCCCCGACCACGGCCGCCAGCGCCGTGGAGATCAGGGCCGCGAGTAGCCCCACGACCAGGGACTTCTGCATGCCGCGCAGCGTCACCGCGTACACGTCTGACCCGGTTTGGAGCGTTCCGAACCAATGGGTGGCCGACGGCGGCTGCATGAACGCGGTGAAGTCCTTGTCGGTGTACGTCCACCGGCTGAACAGCGGCCCGGCGAAGG
Organism: Nonomuraea sp. NPDC049400; assembly: GCF_044466425.1. Classification (NCBI taxonomy): domain Bacteria; kingdom Bacillati; phylum Actinomycetota; class Actinomycetes; order Streptosporangiales; family Streptosporangiaceae; genus Nonomuraea; species Nonomuraea sp. NPDC049400. Next base: position 88,457 of record NZ_JBITMP010000016.1, on the reverse strand, counting down.
CCAGCAGGAACATCAGCGCCAGCACCGCGAACCCGACCTGCCCCTGCCTGGAGCGGAAGAAGCGCCCGGAGACCACCCGCACCCTGGACGGCGCCCTGGCGAGCGCGCCGCCCGACAGTTCCTCGGCCAGTTCCTCGTCGGAAAGCGTCATCACGCCCGCACCCTCGGGTCGAGCGCGGCCTGCAGCAGGTCGGAGGCGAGCGAGGCGCACAGCACGGCGACTGCCGCCAGGAAGGAGATGGCCGCGACGGTGTTGACGTCGTTGCTGAAGATGGAGTTGATCAGCTGCTCGCCGAGCCCGTGCCAGCCGAAGATCTTCTCGGTGAACGTGGCCCCCATCAGCAGCGCCCCGAACGTGAACGCGAAATACGTCGCCACCGGGATGAGCGCGGTCCGCAGCGCGTGCTTGATGAGCGCCTGGCGCCTGCTCAGCCCCTTGGCCCTGGCCGTGCGGACGAAGTCGGCGCCGAACACGTCGAGCATCATGTTGCGCTGGTAGCGGCTGAAGACCGCGATGAGGCCCAGCGACAGCGAGATCGTCGGCAGGATCAGGTGCTGCAGCCGGTCGAGCAGCTGCCCCCAGAACCCTGCCTCCAGCCCGACGCTGTATTCGCCGCTCACCAGGAACACCGAGCGGCCGAAGACGTGCTCGTTGGCCCAGGAGCCGACCAGGATCAGCGTGTTGGCCAGCACGACGACCGGCACGGCGAGCACCACGAAGGACAATCCTGTCGAGAGCCGGTCGAACCACCCGTACTGCCTGACCGCCGCGAAGGCGCCCACCAGCACCCCGAACAGGCTCCCGAACACCAGCCCCAGCATGACCAGCCGGAACGTCACACCCATGCGCCGCTTGAGATCGTCGTTGACCGGAGAGCCTCCGACGGACTTGCCGAAGTCGCCGTGCAGCACCCCGCTCGCCCACGTGGCGTAACGCTGCAGCAGCGGTGTCTTGTCGTTGAGGTTGAGCGCCGTGAGCTGCGCGTCCACGACGGCAGGCGGAGGCTTGGGGGTGCGGTCCGCGTAGTTGGAACGGGGATCGAGGGCCGTGGCCGCCAGAAGGTAGGCGAGGCTGGCGGCCACAACGACCAGCACGACGTAGTTGAGCAGCCTGCGGGCCAAGAACCCCGCCATCGCTCCCCCTCCGCCGCGCACCGCACATCGGCTTGGTCATCGCCGACGCCGCTCACTCTACGACATCGCCCCGTCACTGTGGGGGAACATGACGCGGACCGGGACTCCGCCATGCAGGCACTTGCCGAAGACGGTCAACGTCCGTCATGCGGGCACTTGGCCGAAGACGGTCGACGTCTGTCATGCGGGCACGCGCCGAAGACGGTCAACGTCCGGAGAGCTCGTCCACCGCGGTGCGCACGTCCTCGCTGGTGATCGTCGTCAGATCGGCCGAGCTGGCGGATCCGCCGCGTGAGGCGTGGGCGGCCAGCCGCACGTCGCGGCGCATGGCGGCGCGCTCGAACAGCGACCTGGCGAAGCGGCCGTTGCCGAGGCCGTCGATCAGCCGCTCCTCGCACACCCAGGCGAACACCTCGTCGAGGTCGCGCAGCGCCTCGTCGTCGAAGGTGTCGCCGGACTTCTCCGCCAGGAGCACCGCGATCTCGGACAGCTCGCGCGGTGAGTAGCTGGGGAAGGCCACGCGCTGGTTGAACCGGCTGGCCAGGCCCGGGTTGGTGGCCAGGAACGAGTCCATCTCACGCTCGTAGCCGGCCAGCACGATCACGAGGCGGTCGCGGTCGTCCTCGGCCCGTTTGAGCAGCGTCTGCACGGCCTCGGCGCCGAACGCGTCGCCGCCCTGGTATCCGGGGTTGACCAGGCTGTAGGCCTCGTCGATGAAGAGCACGCCGCCGAGCGCCCGGTCGACCAGCTCGTTGGTCTTGATCGCGGTGGCGCCGAGGTGCTGGCCGACCAGGTCGGCCCGGTGTGCCTCGACGACGTCGGGCTTGGCCAGCAGGCCGAGCGCGGCGAAGATGCGGCCCACGACTCTGGCGACCGTGGTCTTGCCGGTGCCGGGCGGGCCGACGAACACGAAGTGCCGCATCTGCGGCGGCGTGGGCAGCCCGCGCTCCTGCCGCATCCGCGCCACCTGGAGCTGGGCCGCGATGGCGTGCACCTGGCGCTTGACCGGCGCCAGGCCGGCCATCCTGTCGAGGTCGGCCAGCGCCTCCTCCAGCGTGGGCGTGGCGACGTAGCCGCGGAAACGCGCGGTCAGCTCCTCGAACGCCTTGGTCACGTCGGGTGTCGTGGTGGTCACCAGGTCCTGCGTGGTCGGGGTGCCGCCCGCGCCCACCACGCGTACGTCGCGGGCCTGCGCGGCGGCCTCGACCAGGCTGCGTGCGAACCTGGCGTTGCCCAGCTCGTCGACCAGTCCGCGCCGGTGCACGTCCTCGAACAAGCCGAGCAGCACCCGCCCGGTCTCGCCGTCCATCGTGTCGCCCCTGCGCCGCTGGAGCAGCTCGGTGACCTGGACCAGCTCGGCGGGGGAGTAGCCGGGGAACCGCACCCGGGTGGCGAACCTGCTGGCCAGGCCGGGGTTGCTGGACAGGAACGAGCTCATCTCCTGCTCGTAGCCGGCCAGGATGATGATCAGCCGCTCCCGGTCGTCCTCGGCCCGCTTGAGCAGCGTCTGCACGGCCTCGGCGCCGAACCTGTCGGGCTGCCCGTCGGAGGAGTTGACCAGCCCGTACGCCTCGTCGATGAAGAGCACGCCGCCGAGCGCCCGGTCGACCAGCTCGTTGGTCTTGATCGCCGTCGCGCCCAGGAACTCGCCCACCAGGTCGGCCCGCTGCGCCTCGACCACGTAGGGGGTCTCCAGCAGGCCGAACGCGTAGAAGATCTTGGCCAGCGTGCGGGCCACGCTGGTCTTGCCGGTGCCGGGCGGGCCGACGAAGACGAAGTGCCTGGTGGGCCGCTCGGTGGTGTAGCCCGCCTCGGCGCGGAGCCTGGACGCCTCGATGGAGGCGGCGATCGAACGCACCTGCTCCTTGACCGGGGCCAGGCCCACCATGCTCTCCAGCTCGCCGAGCGCCTCCTCGACGGAGATCTGCGGCGGGCCGCCTGGCTTGTCGTGCGACGGCTCGAGCCTGCCCTCGCGCACCCTGACGCGTACCTGCTGCTCCTCGGCCGCGGCACGCTGCGCCCGCACCTTGCGGGCCAGCAGGAACCGGTAGACCAGCACCGCGGCAGCCACGGCGTACGCCACCCAGACTGCCACGCCGGGGGCGACGAAGGAGAAGGGCACGGCGAGCACGCCCGCGGGGACGAGCGCCAGCAGCGTGGTGACCCACGGCGTCACCCAGCGGATGAGGTGGGCGCCCGCGGCGACGGGCAGGGCCAGGGCGACCATCAGGTGCACCGTGCCGGAGCCCGGGGGGAAGCGCCAGGAGAAGAGCGGCAGCGCCAGCACGACCCACCCCGCGACCACCAGGACGGTGGCCGCGGCGCGGGGGAAGCGCATGGTCAGCGCGATGAAGCCGAGCAGCAGCAGGACGACGGGGAAGGTCTTGAGCAGGTCCCACCCGAGTGCCGCGCCCACGCCCATGGCGGCGACCAGCACGACCACGTAGAGCACCCGGCGCACGGCCGGGGGAATCTGGTAATAACGCAGCCGAACCTTCTCGAACAGATCCCGCGCCGCGGCCCGCCCCGCGGCCTGGGCCCTGCCGGACTCCTGCATCACGCCTCCCCGGTCCGCCCCCGGTTATACCGCACCGGACCGACGATTGGGCGCTCCTGACACGCTAGGTGGAGGTCACGAAAGCGGCGATCTGCCGCCCGAGCTCCGCGCCCGCGTCCTCTTGCAAGAAGTGCCCGGCGCCGCGGATCACGGGATGCCGCAGGCCGGACGTGCCGGAGATCGATTTGAGCAGGATGGGCGCCATGCCGCCGGTGATCGGGTCGCCGTCGGAGAACGCCACCAGGAACGGCCGGTCGAGCGTCGTGAGAACCTGCCAGGCAGCACGGTTGGCGGGCGCGGCGGGGTCGTCGGGCGTGATCGGGACGAGGCCCGGCATGGCGCGGGGGCCCGCTTTGTACGACTCGTCGGGGAACGGCGCGTCGTACGCCGCGCGGATCTCCCCGGACAGCTCCGTCTTGCAGCCCGCCTGAACCAGCCTGGCGATGTCCAGCACCGGGGCCTTGAGCACGGCCTCCTTGAACCGGTGCCACACCTCGGGCATGGGAATGTCACCCGTGGGCAAGCCCGTGTTGGCCGCCACGATCCTGGCCACGCTCGCGGGATGCTCGGCGGCGATCCGCAGCCCGATCAGACCGCCCCAGTCCTGGCCGACCATGGTGATGGAGCTCAGGCCCTGCTCTTTGGCCGAGCTTCGATGGATGTCCTCGCTTCGCTGCGGATCCATGCGAAGCACGTCAAGCAGCAGCGCACGGGTCCACTCGACGTGCCTGGCATAGGTGTGCTCGGCCTGGTCGACCGGCTTGTCCGAGCGGCCGAACCCGACCAGGTCCACCGCTATCGCGCGCAGCCCGGCCGCGGCCAGTTCGCCCATGACGTGCCGGTAGAGGAACGACCAGGTCGGCTCGCCGTGCAGGAGCACGACGGGCTCGCCGTCGGCGGGGCCCGCCTCGACGTACGCCATGCGCAGGCCGTCGGCGACCTCGGCGTAGCGGGGCTCGTACGGGAAGCCGGGCAGGTTTGCGAAGCGCTCGTCCGGTGTGCGCAAGGTACGCATAGAACAAGATTCTACTGGCGTCGCTGGTGCCGCCCGGGGAACTCGCCAACGAGCACTTGCTTGGGGGTGACGCGCAGCACGTCCGAGTCGGCCATGGCGATCCCGCGCACCTCGACCCAGAACCTGCGCTGCAGCGGGTCCGCCGCGAACACCGCCACCCGGGGATCGGCCTCGATGGCGTCCCACGCCTCCGTCTCCGTGATCACCCGGAGCTCGCCGGACGAGGTGACGGACGCGACCGCGCCCGCGACCCTGGGGCCGAGGGAGTCGCCGAAGGACAGGACGATGCCGCGGGCGTACGAGAAGGTCTGGCGCACCTCCGGGTCGAGCGCGAAGGAGGGCTCCGCGCCCACGGGCAGGTCGCACATGATCAAGGATGCCCGCCACGGACCCGGCCCGCCCCGCCACCAGGCGCGCGAGGCCCTCGCGGCGAACACCACCGCTGCCGCCGCCATCGCGCCCAGCCCGGCACGCCACGCCCATGCCGCGGCCGGCTCGATCCGCCACGCTCCCAGCAGGCCGCCCGCCGCGCAGGCCGTGGCGGACAGGACGACGAGTGCCATGGCGACCGGCAGCCACCGGTCGTCGCGATGGCGGGCGCGCAGGTAGCCGCGGATCATCGGGTACGGCACCACCACCGCCGCGACAGCCGCCCTCGGCTCCACCGCGAGAGCCCCGCCCACCAGCGGGACCAGCACGGACCAGGTCCGGGCGAGGACGATCCAGAGCAGCACGCCGGCGTTCCTCCGGGCAGTGCGCTCAGCTTGTGCCAGCGCCTGGTTCGTCCGGGCATGGACGGTTTCGGCCAGCGCCAGGAGAGGGTGGCCGCGCCACGCCTCGGCCAGCGCCCGTACGGCCGCCAGCGCCGGCCAGCCCAGCACCACGATGCCCGCCAGCCCCGCCCATACCGGATCGAACGCGAACGGCACGGACGGCATCGCACCCAGTAACAGCCAGGCGGCGAACGCGAGCACCGACACCGCCGTCGACACGAGCGCCGCGCCGAGCCAGGGGTCCCCGCGGAGCATCGCGGGCACGTACGACCAGACGGCCACCCGCCGTGCCTGCCTGACCGTCAGCGGCGCCAGCAGCACCAGCACCGCGAACCCGCCGAGCACCGCCTGCGCGCCCCAGTCGAGGAGGAGCGCCGCCCCCGCGATCGCGAGCGTGGCGGCGGCGACCAGGAGGCGGGCCTGACGGGACCAGACTTCCAGCGCCCGCCTGGCCCGGCCCGTGTCGCGCGGGTCGACCGGCCAGGCGGGATCGTGGTGCGGGCGGGGCCGGTCCCAGCGCAGCAGGGACAGGCCGAGGTTCACGCGCGCCTGGGGATGGCCGGGGTCGATGGCGAGCGCGGTCCGGTACGACTGCTCGGCGCCGGTGTGCTCGCCGCGCAGCAGGGCCAGGTCGCCCCGCATGACCTCGGGGCCGGGCTCCTCGGGCGCGAACTTCCCGGCGAGCGTGGCGTGCTCCACCGCCTCCTGCCAACGGCCGGGGACGCGGCGCAGGACCGCCGCCAGGCGCAGCCGGGCCGGCCAGGAGCCGCGGGCCAGCTCCACGGCCCGCTCGGCGGCGGGCGCTGCGTCGGCGTCGCGGCCCAGCCGTTCGTGGGCGAGGCTGATGAGCCGGTACGCCCATTCCGCGCCCGGATCCAGGTCGGCCGCGCGGCGGGCGGCGTCGAGTGCGGACTCGGGGCGGCCGGCGTTCAGCCTGGCAAGAGCCTCGTCACACCATTCACGTGAGGACCGGTTGGAAATGTTGTCATTTCTGCCACTTGCGTCGGTCCCCACGAGTCCATGATCGGCTGACAGGCCCGATGTTGGATAGATACCGACATATGGCTGTATCTCTCTAGAGAGGTTACGGGCACCGGCGGATCATCCGATACCGCTATGACTAGTGCCTGACATGCCCTAAGCTGCGACGCAAGCCGGAGCGGTGGGAGTCGAGGCCGAGGAGCTCGGGAGGAGCGAGTGTCGAGCCGGGCTTCCCGCGCCACCGACCAAGAGCACGTGCGGGCCCTGTCAACGGATCGGCCTGCAAGGAGGCCCATGACCGTCACACAGGCCGCACCTTTCATACGGACCGCCGATCAGGACCACCGGGACCGCCGTTGGTCCATTCTCGTGCTGCTGTGCGTGAGCTTGTTGCTGATCACGGTCGACGCCACGGTGCTGCACATCGCGGTGCCCGCGCTGACCGCCGCGCTCGAGCCCTCCGCGGTGGAGCTGCTGTGGATCATCGACACCTATTCCCTGGTGGTCGCGCCACTACTGATCATGTTCGGCACGCTCGGCGACCGGTACGGGCGCAAGCGGCTGGTCCTGTTCGGCTACGTGCTGTTCGGCCTGGCCTCGGCCGGGGCCGCGTTCGCCCCGACGCCGCTGACGCTCATCCTGGCCAGGGCGCTGCTCGGTGTGGGCGGAGCGATGATCATGCCGGCCACGCTCTCGCTGATCCGCCAGGTGTTCACCGACAGGCGTGAGCGCGCCATCGCGCTCGGCGTCTGGAGCGCGGTCGCGGCGGCCGGGGCGGCGGTCGGTCCGCTCATCGGCGGCGTGCTCGTCGGCATGTGGTGGGGCGCCGTCTTCCTGATCAACGTGCCGATCCTGCTGGTGCTGCTGCCCGCCGCCGTACGCCTGCTCCCCGAGTCGCCCGTACGCAAGGGCCGCCCATGGGACGGCGTGAGCGCGGTGCTGTCCGTGTTCGGCATCCTGGCGCTGGCGTTCGGGCTGAAGGAGGCGGGCGCGGGCAGCCTGATGCCGCTGTGGGCCTCGGTGCTGGTGTTCCTGGGCGGTCTCGGCCTGCTGGGCCTGTTCGTACGCCGCCAGCTGCGCTTGCGCGCGCCGCTGCTGGAGGTCGAGCTGTTCAGACGGCGCGAGTTCGCGACCGGGGTGGCCGGTGTGCTGCTCGGTGTGTTCTCGCTGGTGGGCCTGCAGCTCATGCTCGCCCAATACCTGCAGCTCGTGCTCGGCGACTCGCCGTTGCGCGCGGCGGTCAGGATGTTGCCGCTGGTGATCTCGGCGATCTCCGGCGGGCTCGCCGCCGCCCACATCCTGCCGAGGATCGGCATGCGGGCCACGATGAGCGGGGGGCTCGGGCTCGTCGCGCTCTCCATGACCCCCACCTTGACCTGGGGGGTCGAGGGCCATCCCGTCATGCTGGCGCTCTGCTTCGTGGGCATCGGGTTCGGGGTGCAGGTGGCGCTGCTCGCCGCCTCCGACACGATCATGTCGTCGGCGTCGGAGTCCCAGGCGGGCGGGGCCGCGGCCATCGAGGAGACCGCGTACGAGCTGGGCGCCGGGCTGGGCGTGGCCGTGCTCGGCACCATCACCACGATCGTGTACGCCCCCGGCCTGCCCTCCGTGCCAGGGGTGTCCGCGAGCGGCATGGACCAGGCCCGGCAGTCGCTCGCGGGTGCCGCGCACGTCGCCCAACAGGTCGGCGGCAGCGCGGGCGGCGCGCTCATGGACGCCGCGCGCTGGGCCTTCGTGAACGCTCTGCACACGACCGTGGTCGTCAGCGTCGTCCTGCTCAGCCTGACCGCCGTCGCGGTGGCCATGCTGCTCCGCCGTGATTGAGGTGTGCCATGTCCCGATTAGGGCAGACAACTACCGTGAAACAGGCCCTCCGTGATCTTGCTGCTTTAGTCGCCCGCGTCGGCGTGGGCGGCATTTTCTTCGCCAACGGCTGGACCAAGCTGGAAGACGGCCTGAAGGCCACCGGAGCGAAGTTCCTCGAGCAGGGCGCCCCCGCACCCGGCGCGTGGGCCACGGTCACCATGCTCACCGAGCTCATCGGCGGCGCGCTCCTGATCGCCGGTCTGGCCGTCTCGATCACCGGGCTGATCCTGTTCGCCGAGGCGCTGGCGGTCTTCCTGGTGGCGCCGCCGCTCAATCCGATCAGCATGAACGAGCTCATCCTCCTCGGGGCCGCCTCCCTCCTGCTCGCCGTGGTGGGCGCGGGGCGGGTGTCGGTGGACCACATGGTGGTGATCCGGCGGAGGGAGTCGGAGGCCGCGAACGAGTTCGCCGCCGACACCGAGGCGGACCGCGTCATCGCCTCACTCCGAGAGCCCGACAAACCGCCGGCCCAGGACCCGGAGGAGCCCCCGGCATCGGCCACGGAGGACACGGCCCCACACCCGCGGCCGCGCACCCAGAGCAAGGACAAGGACGCCACGGCGGCGGAGAGCCCTGCTCCCGCGCCGGGCGACACGCTGGTGGCGGGCCGCAAGAAGCCCTCGCCCCGCACCCGCCGCCCCGCCGCCGACTGACCTTGGCCGGGGCGTCCCTTGCGCCCTGGCACGCCTGCCATCTCGGGCAGGGACCTGGTGAACCGTTCCTCGACACTGAGCAGGAGTGAATCCCGTGCAGCGGCGCGCCCCGAACGGTCTTGGGCGCACTGGTCCCCCGCGTACAACCCCGGGCGGCGACGCACGTCCCGCGCGCGGTCCGATCCGGAGCGGCGGGTTCCCTTTGCGACCTGGTCGTGCCGACGCGGTCAGAGGCAACCGGGGAGGCCCCGGACCATCGCTCCGGTGGAACAGGGGCCCCGGAAACCGACACCGCGCCAGCCGTCCAGATCGCTACGAAGCGTAGGTGATCCATTCCAATACGTCAACCAGGTGCTTACTCAAGCGAGCTCATGCACACAGGAACCCCTTCCTCACCGAACAGTTCCGGACCCCGCCGCGAACAAGTGCCTCGACGTCACCGGCAACTCCAGCGCGGACGGCACCCGCCTGCAGATCTGGACCTGCACGGGCGCCGCCAACCAGAAGTGGACGCTGTCGTGATCACATGCCGGCGGTGAGCCGGGCGACCACCCGCATCTTGTTCATCGCGTCCAGCGCGGCCACCTTGTACGACTCGGCCAGCGTCGGATAGTTGAACACGGCGTTGACCAGGTAGTCGACCGTCCCGCCGCACCCCATGACCGTCTGCCCGATGTGCACGAGCTCCGTCGCCCCCGTACCGAACACGTGGACGCCCAGCAGCCGCCGGTCCTCGGGGGAGACGAGCAGCTTGAGCATCCCGTACGAGTCGCCGATGATCTGGCCCCTGGCCAGCTCGCGGTAGCGCGAGATGCCCACCTCGAACGGCACCTTGTCCCGGGTCAGCTCGTCCTCCGACCGGCCGACGAAGCTGATCTCGGGAATGGTGTAGATCCCGATGGGCGGCAGCTCGTGCATGTCGTCGACCGGCTCCCCGCACGCGTGCTGCGCGGCCAGCCTGCCCTGCTCCATGGAGGTGGCCGCCAGCGCGGGGAAGCCGATCACGTCGCCCACGGCGTAGATGTGCGGCACCTCGGTGGCGTAGTTGGCGTCCACCGCGATCCGCCCGCGGTCGTCGGCGGCCAGTCCTGCGGCCTCCAGGCACAGCTCGGCGGTCTTGCCCTGCCGCCCGGCGGAGTACATGACGCAGTCGGCGGGGATCTTCTTGCCGCTCTCCAGCAGAGTCAGCGCCCCGCCCGGGCGGCGCTCGACCGCGGCCACGTTCTCCCCGAAGCGGAACGTCACGGCCAGGTCGCGCAGGTGGTACTTCAGCGCCTCCACGATCTCCAGGTCGCAGAACTCCAGCATGCGCTCGCGCCGCTCCACCACCGTGACCTTGGTGCCGAGCGCGGCGAACATGGAGGCGTACTCGATGCCGATGACCCCGGCCCCCACCACGACGAGCGTCTCGGGGATCCGGTCGAGATGGAGGATCGCGTCGGAGTCGATGATCGTCCTGTCGTCGAACTCGACTGTGCCGGGACGGGCGGGCGACGTGCCGGTGGCGATCACGATCTTCTCGGCGGAGATCTTCGTCTCCTCGGTCTTGCCCTCCTCGTGGGTGATCCCGATCGTGTGCGGGTCCAGGAAGCGGCCGGTGCCCTGTAACACGGTGACGTGGTTGCGGGCGAGCTGGCTGCGGATCACCTGGATCTCCCGGCCGATCACGTGCTGCGTGCGCATCCCGAGGTCGGTGACCGTGATCTCGTCCTTGACGCGGTAGCTCGCGCCGTACAGCTCCCGCTGGTTGAGCCCTGTGAGGTAGAGGACGGCCTCGCGCAGGGTCTTCGACGGGATCGTGCCCGTGTTGATGCACACGCCGCCGATCATGTGCCGTTTCTCGACCACCGCGACACGCCTGCCGAGCTTGGCCGCCGCGATCGCGGCCTTCTGCCCGCCCGGTCCGGAACCCAGCACCACCACATCGAAGTCCGCCACACCGTCCAGTCTGGGGGCGCTGTGTCAACGGGAAAAGACCCTGTCTGCGAGACTCCAGGTATGTTGCGCCCATTTACCGAGGTGGACGTCTTCACCGCCACCCCGTACCACGGAAACGCGCTCGCGGTCGTGCTCGACGGCGAGGGCTTGACCCCCAAGGAGATGCAGCGGTTCGCCTCATGGACGAACCTGGCAGAGACCACCTTCCTGCTGCCCCCGAGCACGCCCGAGGCGGACTACCGCGTGCGGATCTTCACCGCGACCGAGGAACTGCCGTTCGCGGGGCACCCGACCCTGGGCACCTGTCACGCCTGGCTGGAGGCCGGGGGAGTGCCGCGGACGGAGGGTGAGATCGTCCAGGAGTGCGGAGCCGGGCTGGTGCGGGTGCGCAGGACCGGCGACGGGCTGGCGTTCCAGGCGCCGCCTCTGCTGAGGTCCGGGCCCGTGGAGGAGCCGCTCATCCAGAAGATCGCCGACGCGCTTGGGATCGGGCGCGCGGACATCGTGGACGCGGAGTGGGCGGACAACGGCCCAGGCTGGGTGGCGGTGCTGCTGGCGGACGCCGAGTCGGTGCTCGCGCTGCGTCCCGGGCTCGTCCCGTGCTTCCTGGGCGTGGCGGGCCCGTACCCCGAGGGGGCGCCGTACGACTTCGAGGTGCGGGCGTTCACGCACGCGCACGGCTCCACCATCGAGGACCCCGTGACCGGCAGCTTCAACGCCTCGCTCGCGCAGTGGCTGCTGCGCACCGGCCGGGCCAAGGCCCCGTACGTGGCGAGCCAGGGCACGGTGCTCGACCGTTCAGGACGGGTGCACATCTCCACCGACGAGGAGGGGAACGTGTGGGTGAGCGGCTCAGTCGTGACCTGCGTCACCGGCCAGGCCGAACTGTGAACCGCACCTCGTCGCCCGGCCGCAGCTGGGCGGCGACCGGCAGGTCGGCCTCGCGTACGACACCGATCACCGGATAGCCGCCGGTCGGCGGGTGGTCGGCGAGGAAGACGATCGGCTGCCCGCTCGGCGGCACCTGGATCGCCCCGGTGACCATGCCCTCGCTCGGCAGCTCACCCTCCCTGGCCCTGACCAGCTCGGCGCCGTTCAGGCGCACCCCGACGCGGTTGCTGTCCTGGCTCACGGTGTACGGCCGGGCGCACAGCACGCCCAGCGCGTCCGGCGCGAACCAGTCGTCACGCGGCCCGGGCGTCACCCGGAGCACGGCGGGCCGGGGCTCGGGCGGCGGCGCCAGATCGACGGCGATCCCGCCTTCCGGCGGGCCGACGGGCAGCAGCGTGCCCGCCCGCAGCGGCTCGGGCCCGAGCCCGGACAGCGAGTCGGTGGACCGGCTGCCGAGCACGGGCTCGACCGCGATCCCGCCGCGCACGGCCAGATAGGTGCGCAGGCCCCAGGCGGGCATGCCGAGCCGCAGCTCCGCACCCGGCGGCACCCAGAACGGCGCGCCCATCCCCGCCGACGGCGCATGGGTGGCGCTGGCGTCCACGGGCGCGCCCGCCAGCGCCACCCACGCGCCGTCGTGGAACAGCAGCCGCGCCATGCCCAACGTCAGCTCGATGCCCGCCAGCCCCTCCGCGTTGCCCACGAGCCTGTTGGCCAGCCGCAGACTCCTCGCGTCGGCCGCCCCAGAGCGGGGCACCCCCAAATGGGCGAAACCGGGCCGCCCCAGATCCTGGACGGTCGCGTACGGACCGGGCGCCAGCACCTCGATCATGTCGCCTGGAACCGCACGCGCATGCCCGGCCTGAACAGCGAGGGTGGCTCGGCCGCCACGTCCCACACCCGCACGGACGTGCGCCCGAGCAGCCGCCACCCGCCCGGCGAGGCGGTCGGGTAGACCGCCGAGTACGGCCCCGCCACCGCCACCGACCCGGCGGGCACCGACGTGCGCGGCGTGTCCAGCCTTGGCATCTCCAGCACCGGATCGAGCCCGGTCAGATAGGCGAACCCGGGCGCGAACCCCAGCCACCCCACCACCAGCTCGCGCCCCGAATGCCGGGAGATCACCTCGTCCACGCTGATCCCCGCCAGCGCCGCGACGGAATCGAGATCCGCGCCGTCATAGACGACGGGAATCGTCACGACCGCCCCCTCGGCCGCCTGAACACCGCCCTTGCCGCGCTCTCGCTCGACGACGTCCGCCAGCCGCGCCCGCAACCGCCCCTGATCCGCGGCGGGAGCCACCACGAGCACGGTCTCGGGCCCCGGCACGATCTCGACCACCCCTTCGGGCCGGTCGGCCCGCAACGCCGCGTCGAGCCGGTGCGACAGCTCCAGGGACCCGGTCTCCACGAGCAGCCCGTGCTCCCCGGCCGTACGGATCACGCGAACGCCTGCAGGACCACTCCGGCCGCCAGCAACGTGTCCCGCACCCCTTGCGCCAGCCTGACGGCGTCAGGCGTGTCTCCGTGGACGCAGATGGAACGAGCGGAAATAGGTACGGAACTCCCGTCAACGGCCGTCACAGAGCCTTCCACGGCCATCTGGCGGGCACGGGCGGCCACCGCGGCGGCGTCGTGAATGACGGCGCCCGCCTCCCTGCGCGGCACCAGCATGCCCTCGGGCGTGTACGCCCGGTCAGCGAACGCCTCACTCACCGTCGGGACGCCCTCGGCCGCCGCCACCGCGTGCACCGCCGAGCCCGGCAGCGTGAGCACCGGCAACGAGGGGTCGTAGTCGGCCACCGCGTCGATCAACGCCGCCGCCTGCACCGCGTCACGGCAGATCCGGTTGTAGAGCGCGCCGTGCGGCTTGACGTAGGAGACCCGGCCGCCCATCGCCCTGGCGATGCCGTCGACCGCCGCGATCTGGTAGAGCACCTCGGCGCACAGCTCCTCCGGCTCGACGTCCATCTCCCGGCGCCCGAAGTGCGCCAGGTCGCGGTAGGACACCTGCGCCCCGATCGTCACCCCGCGGTCGACGGCCGCCGCGCACGTGCGCCTGATCGTCACGGGGTCGCCCGCGTGGAACCCGCAGGCCACGTTGGCGCTCGTGACGATGTCGAGCAGCGCGACGTCGTCGCCGAGCCGCCAGATCCCGAAGCCCTCGCCCAGGTCCGCGTTGAGGTCGATCACCATGGCAGTAGAGGCTATCTCGGCGCCTGTCCGATGTGGCGAACAATGGCTGACTTCCCGCCCCCCACCTGGCCTGTCTCGCCGTACGAGGTCGTCGTGGATCTAGATTTCGTCGGGAATGTCGGCGATGTCGTCGAGCGCGGCCGCCAGCTCGTCCGGGTCGTCGCCGATCCGCTCGGCGATCTCGATCAGCACGTGGAGCACGTCGTGCCGGTCGTGGCCGAGGTCGAGCAGGCGCTGCGCGGCCTCCCAGAGCTGCGGCGGGTCGCCCTCCCACAGCCGGGTGGCGATCTCCTCGTGCCACGCCAGGTGCTCCTGGTCGATCGTGCCGCCGTGGTCGATCTCGAGCAGCGTGCGCCGGTCTGCCTCGTCTGCCGGGTTGAGCTTGTCGAGCTCGATCCCGTTGTGCGTGCCCTGCAGGAACGGGAACGCGAAGGCCCGCCTGGCCAGCGCCGACAGGTCGCCGTCCGGCAGCAGCCGCTCCAGCAGCGGCCGGTCGAGCCCGAACGACGTCGGGTCGCGGTAGGCCTCGGGGAACTTGCCGATCGCCTCCCACACCGCGTCCAGCGTGGCCTTGAGCCCCTGCTCGGGCAGGCCCGTACGGGCGGCGGCAAAGCGGACCCACGCCGACAGCACGTGCGGCATGGCCTCCTGCTCGGCCACGCTCAGCATGACCTTGCGCGGCAGCCAGTCGAGCAGGAACGTCTCGCACTTGGTCGGGCTGACCCGCAGCGGCCGGTTGAAGTCCTGGTCGCAGCCGTAGTCGATGATGTGGTCGGCGCAGCGCGAGGCCGCCGAGGGGTCGGACAGGTGCTCGGCCGCGTCGGACGCCAGGAACTCCGCCGCCAGCATGGCCCGCCGCTCCCTGCTGTACGGGGCCTCGGTGTGCAGCGGCGCCGGCCTCTTGCGCCCCGGCGGCAGCGCCTTGAGCCTGGCCCGGGCGAAGGCGTGGTAGGCGCTGTAGCTGTCGCTGACGGGCGGCGGCGTCTTCGGCTCCCGCGTGGCCTTCATGGCCGACTCCAGCAGCGCCCTTGCCTGGTCGGGCTCGATCTCCTCGAACAGCAGCAGCGGATTGCCCGCCGCCTCGGCCCTGGCCTGCTCCAGCAGCTTGTCGACCTGCGAGGACACCCAGGCGTCACGGGCCATGCCGCTCATGTTGTAGTCGACGACCATGACCAGCGCGTGGCGGTCGGCGGGGAGCGAGTCCTCGTTCCAGCGGTAGGCGAAGGTGCAGATGACCGTGTCCTGGTCGCCGTAGGCGTCGCGGGAGACGTAGCACCCGGCTGGCTTCACCGCGCCCACCCGGTCGGCCCAGCCGGGCCTGGCCACTCCCGACTCCATCATCGCCAGCGCCGCGCCCTCGGCCTTGGCGCCCTGGCGGGCCGTGCCGAGGTAGGCCAGGCAGATCAGCAACGTCAACGAGGCCGGCGTGCCGGCCTTGGCGGCGTAGTCGACCAGGCCCTCCCCGAGCACCTGCTCCACGTCGCCGCCCCTGACCCGCCTGCCCCACCAGGCGCCGATCATGTCGGAGACCATCAGCTCCGCGTCGAGCGGAGTGCGCACGGCCAGCAGCTCACGAGCCGCCTGCACCATCTCCTTGAACACGTCGTCTGGCGGGGTGCTCTCCCGGGGCTCTCGTCGGTGTCGGCGCACACCCTCACTCTCTCGTATTCCAGGCGCAAACGGTGCGTAGAACTCGGCCTGGTGACCCCGATGTTATCGGGGACTTCTGGATGGGACTTTACTGAACTTGCGGGCCTTCTTTGTCTACCGGGAACTTCGGGGCGGAGGCGCTGAGTTCACGATCGCGAGCAGGTGCTCGCGAGCGATGCGCTCCACGATCTCCGGCGTCGCCGAGACGCCGAGATGCTGCGCACACGCGCACACGTCGGCCACGCAGCGGTCGATCGTGTCCACGGGCACGGTCAGGAACTCTTCGGCCAGCCTGAGGCTGACCGGTTCCCGTAGGAACCGTGTGGCCAGAGCGAGCATAGATGTGAGATTCCTCTGGAGACCCAGGGGCAAACCCCCAGGAATGCCTGCAGGGCGACTTGCGCTCTCATTTCACCTTTTCTCCGGCGCGTGTCAAGGCTCCGCGATGGTTGTGTTCCCTTCACCAGGGGCCCATTCATGCGAAGCTGTCTCCATGCGCATCCAGCTCGCCCAGCGGAGCGAGGCGGACGAGCTCCTCGGCCGCAGTCCGCTCGCCCTGCTCGTCGGCATGCTTCTCGACCAGCAGATTCCGATGGAGTGGGCGTTCACGGGGCCGTATACGATATCCGAGCGGCTGGGGCACGACCTCACCGCGGGGGAGATCGCCTCGTACGACCCGGAGGCGTTCGCCGAGCTGCTGGCGGGCAAGCCGGCCGTGCACCGCTACCCCAAGTCCATGGCGGCCAGGATCCAGCAGCTCGCGGCCTACCTCGTCGAACACTACGACGGTCAGCCGGAGAAGATGTGGGCCGAGGCGGCCGACGGCAAAGAGTTGTTGAAACGACTGATGGCCCTTCCGGGATACGGCAAGCAGAAGGCCCAGATTTTTCTGGCATTGCTGGGGAAGCAGTTGGGGGTCCAACCGCCAGGCTGGCGTGAGGCGGCCGGACTCTATGGCGAGGAGGGATCACACCGGTCGGTCGCCGACGTGGTCGACGCCGACAGCCTGGCCCGCGTGCGGGCCGCCAAGCAGGAGGCCAAGCGCGCGGCCAAGTAGTTGGCGGCCGGGACTCGGCCTCCGGCAATCTGGCGCTGTAACCTGATCTTGCTGCGCAACGTGGAGCGACTTTGACAGGATGCGTAGACCCTAAAGGCGACCGGGCCGCGGCGGGGGCTTCCGTCCGCCCGTGCCCATCGCCGATGATGTACTGCAGGATCCGGTCGCCCGGAGCTGCGCTACGCCGATACAAAGTTATGGAGATGTGCCGCGTGGGAGACCCTGGCACGCGACGGAGGTGCCGACCATGAGCGCCGAGACCTCCGTTCCCCGTCCCCGGGAGTCGGATGTGGACATCTCAGACTCCGCCCTGTTCCAGGGCATGCTGTCGGAGGCCGAGTTCGCCTTCGCGTTCTTCGACGGCGAAGGCCGCATCAAGCGGGTCAACGACGTGTTCAGCGACGTCGTCAACGTGCCCGCCGAGCGGATGATCGGCAGTCTGCCCGCCGAGGTGCTGGCCGCCGACCTCAGCCAGATCATCAGCCACGCCGTGCAGGCCGTCGTCGAGAGCGACGCGCCGGTCACCGAGAGCCGCGTGCGGGTGCGGTCGGCGGAGGGCGACACCAGGCACTGGTCGCTGTCGTTCTCGCCGGTCCACAACGAGGCGGGCGAGCTGGGCGCGGTCGCCCTGATCGGGCAGGACATCACCGAGGGCCGCCAGACCGAGGAGGCGCTGCGCCGCAGCGAGGAGCGCTACCGCTCGCTGGTCGAGGCCCAGTCGCAGCTGGTCTGGATCACCTCGCCCACCGGCGCCGTCGTGGAGGACGCGCCTCAGTGGCGCGCCATCACCGGCCAGGGCCTGGAGGAATACCTCGCCAGCGGCTGGCTGGAGGTCGTCCACCCCGAGGAGCGCCAGCAGACCGAGGAGGCCTGGAAGGAGGCGCTGCGCGGGCGGACCATGTTCGAGTGGAACTACCGCGTGCGCACCCGCGCCAGCGGCTACCGCCACTTCGAGGTGCGGGCCGTGCCGATCATCAGGCACGGCAGGGTCGTCGAGTGGGTCGGCGCCAACACCGACGTCACGCCGCAGCGCGAGGCCGAGGAGATGCGCGGCAGGCTGACCGACCAGCTCGGCGCCGCCGCCCTGCGCACGGCCCGGCTCCAGGGCGCCACCGCCCAGCTGGCCGAGGCCCTGACCGTGGAGCAGGTCGTGCAGGTCATCATCGACGTCGGCCGCACCGCCCTGGCCGCCGACCGCTCGGCCGTGGCGCTGCTCGACCCCGACCGCGCGGCGCTCAAGCTGATCAACGGCGAGGGCATCCTCGAAGCCTCCGGGGTCACCGGCGACGAGATCCCGCTGTCCCACTCCAACGTGATGACCATGGCGGTCAACAGCCGCAGGCCGGTCTTCGCCGAGTCGCCCGAGTCGCTGAAGGCCCAGCTGCTCGAGGCGGGCGACGACGAGGAGGTCCTGGCCAACTTCCTCACCCACGGCGACGAGCGCGCCTGGGTGGGCCTGCCGCTGCTGGCCGCGGGGCGGGCCTTGGGCGCGCTCCGGTTCTCCTTCACCAGGCCACAGAAGATCTCCCAGGAGGACGGCGTCTTCCTGGAGGCGCTGGCCGGCCAGTGCGCGCTGGCGGTCGAGCGGGCCACGCTGTTCGAGCGTGAGCACCGCACCGCCGAGACGCTCCAGCGCAGCCTGCTGCCCGACCGCCTGCCCGTGGTCAAGGGCCTGGTGCTGGCCCAGCGCTTCCGCTCGGGCAGCCGCCACGTCCAGGTCGGCGGCGACTGGTACGACGCGTTCGTGCTGCAGGACGGGCGTGTCGCGGCGGTCGTCGGCGACGTCATGGGCAAGGGCGTCAAGGCCGCCGCGGGCATGGGTCGCATCCGCAACGCCATGCGGGCGCTGGCGCTGACCAACCCGCCGCCCGCGGCCGTGCTCACGGGTCTCGACCGGGTCTTCGAGGCCACGGAGGAGGAAGAGCAGGTCACGACCCTGGCGTACATGGTGGTCGAGCCGGTCACCGGCGAGGGCACGCTGGCCCTGGCCGGTCATCCGCCACCCGTCCTGGTCTCGCCTCAGGGCACGGCGATCCTGAGCGACGGCGAGCCCGGCACTCCGCTAGGCTGGCCCACCAGCCGAAGGCAGTTCCGGTTCGTGGTGCCGCCCGGCCATACCGCTGTGCTCTACTCCGACGGCCTCGTGGAGAACAGGAAGCGCGGATTGGACGCGGGTTTGGCAGAGCTTTGCAGTGTTGTGACCGAAGCGCCGCCTGAGGTCGTGAGTAGTCCGCATATGTTGCTGGACTTCCTGGTTGACCGGATGTTGTCTGGATATGAACAGGATGATGACGTTACCGCGCTAGCTATTCACGTCCCGCCAGCCACGAAGAGTGACTGAATGAAACAGTCATAACGGTTGCTTTCGGGTATCAGTGCCCGGCTTCCGTACGCACTACTGTCTCGGTCGGCCTAGGGTGGAGGGCAACCGCCGGGAGGTGGCCGTATGGAGCGCAGGGTCGTGCCACAATGCTGTGCAGGTCCGTAGCGGTCCGCACGGCCTCACCGATCTCCGAGAGAGGCAACAGCCCCCCAGCGGGCATCTGGGTCCATTGTCGCCACGCGTTCGTTCGAGAGGTGTTCGTGTCGCCTGCAAGTTCGACTCGCTCGAAGCCACAAGAGCTGAACGAGCCCGTCATTCAGCGACTGCTCGAGCGTGGGCGCTCGCAGGGTTTCCTCGAGTCTGAGGATGTTCGTCAGGCCTTCGAGGAGGCGGACATCCCCATGTCGCACGCCGCCGCGTTCTTGCGGAACCTCAGCAAAGAGGGCGTGACCGTGGTGGTGACCGCCGCGGATTCGGCTGCGCCGAAGAAGTCTCGTGGTCCAGCAAAGCGCCGCACCGCCGCCCCCGTCAAGACCAAGACGGCGGCGGCCGCCAAAGAGCAGCAGCCCGAGACCGTGACCGCGGTCGTGGGCACCGCTGAAGCCGAGCCGGCCGCCAAGAAGGCGGCCCCAGCCAAGAAGGCCGCTCCGGCGGCCAAGAAGGCCGCGGCTCCCGCCGCCGCCAAGAAGGCCGAGCCGAAGAGCGCTGGGCCTGCCGAGACCAAGCCGAAGACATCCGAGCCCAGGTCCGACGCGGAGGACGACGAGGACATCGAGCTCGACGGCGACGTCGAGCTGGAGGACCTCGAGGACATCGACGTCGACGACGAGGAGATCGTCGCCGAGGGTGACTCCGACGAGGGTGACTCCGACTCCGACGACGACTCCGAGGAGGAGCCCAAGCCCGCCGAAGTCGCGGCGTCAGCGAAGAGCGAGGACGAGGTCCTCATCCTCTCTGACGACGACGATGACGCCCCGGTCGCGCAGGTCGCCGCCGCCGGCGCCACGGCCGACCCGGTCAAGGACTACCTCAAGCAGATCGGCAAGGTCCCCCTGCTCAACGCCGAGCAGGAGGTCGAGCTCGCCAAGCGCATCGAGGCGGGCCTGTTCGCCGAGGAGCAGCTCGGCGGCGGGGAGACCGAGGGGCTGCCGGTCGACGTCAAGGCCGAGCTGGAGTGGATCGCCGAGGACGGCCGCCGGGCCAAGAACCACCTGCTGGAGGCCAACCTCCG
Organism: Nonomuraea sp. NPDC049400; assembly: GCF_044466425.1. Classification (NCBI taxonomy): domain Bacteria; kingdom Bacillati; phylum Actinomycetota; class Actinomycetes; order Streptosporangiales; family Streptosporangiaceae; genus Nonomuraea; species Nonomuraea sp. NPDC049400. The sequence continues at coordinate 68,193 of NZ_JBITMP010000016.1, read as the reverse complement.
GCTCGTGGTCTCGCTGGCCAAGCGCTACACCGGCCGCGGCATGCTCTTCCTCGACCTGATCCAGGAAGGCAACCTGGGCCTGATCAGGGCGGTCGAGAAGTTCGACTACACCAAGGGCTACAAGTTCTCCACCTACGCCACGTGGTGGATCCGGCAGGCGATCACGCGTGCCATGGCCGACCAGGCGCGGACCATCCGCATCCCGGTCCACATGGTCGAAGTGATCAACAAGCTGGCCCGGGTCCAGCGGCAGATGCTGCAGGACCTCGGCCGCGAGCCGACGCCGGAAGAGCTGGCCCGCGAGCTGGACATGACGCCCGAGAAGGTCGTCGAGGTCCAGAAGTACGGCCGTGAGCCCATCTCCCTTCACACCCCGCTGGGTGAGGAGGGCGACAGCGAGTTCGGCGACCTCATCGAGGACTCCGAGGCCATCGTTCCCGCCGACGCCGTCAGCTTCACGCTGCTCCAGGAGCAGCTGCACTCCGTTCTCGACACGTTGTCGGAGCGGGAGGCGGGCGTCGTCTCGATGCGCTTCGGTCTCACCGATGGGCAGCCCAAGACGCTGGACGAGATCGGCAAGGTCTACGGGGTGACGCGCGAGCGCATCCGCCAGATCGAGTCGAAGACCATGTCCAAGCTGCGCCACCCGTCGCGCTCCCAGGTCCTTCGGGACTACTTGGACTGACCCGGTTTCACCCGCCGCCCCGCCCGGATCATCAGGGCGGGGCGGCGGCTTTTCCGCCTCGACCGCCCTCCGCCGTGCCCTGCGCCCGGGAGTTGCAGCCGTCACAAAAGTCGCATCCTGAGGCCTCAGGAGTCGTAACTGTCACAAATGGCCTCTTGACCAGCAGTCGCACATGTCACAAGATCGCGTGCTGCGCGCATGGTGCGTGCCGCGCGTGCATGCCGTGCGTTGCCGCGAGGCCTCATGCGTGTTGTGAGACCTTGTGCGTGTTCTGTGGCCTGCCTGTGTGCCCTGCCCCCGTGCGGTGCGTCAGGTGGTGTGCACGTCCAGCGTCCAGGGGCGGCGGGGGCGCGTGGGGGGCGCCAGGTCGACGGCGTGGCCCAGGTCGGTCAGCAGCTTGGCCAGCTCGTCCGGGGTCGACGGGGTGGTGTCCTGCAGCAGGAGGGCGCGGGCGATCTCGCCCCGGGTCGCCTTGGCCATGTGGCTGACGACCTTGCCGTCGCGGAACACCCGTACCGTCACCGAACGATCGCCGGGCTGCCAGGCGCCCGCGTACGTGGCCGAGCGCAGATCCACCACCAGCCCGGACTCACGGTCCAGCTGCTTGGACAGCTGTGGCCGCCAGAACGCGGCCAGCCCGCCGATCGGCGGCAGGTTCACGCCCATCGACAGGCGATAGGGCGGGACCCGATCGGTGATCCGCAACACGCCCCACAGCCCGGAGAAGATCAGCACTGACTCCTCCGCCCGCCTCCTCGCATCGCCTTCCAAGCTCCTCAAACCGAGGTTGTCGTACAGGACCCCGGTATAGAGATCGGCAGCCGGCAGCGTGGGAGCGGTCTTCAGCTCCGCGTTCTTGGCCAGCTCGCCTGCCAGACCCGGCGTCAGGCCGAGCACGTCCAGAGCGTCACGACGTTTGGAGGCCCGTACGAGGGCGTTCAGCACGCGCTTGCGCGGCCTCTCGAGAGCCGGGAACGACAGCTCCGCCAGCGGAGGACCGTCTCCCTCGGACGCCTTGCCCTCCGAGGGCGGCAACAAAATCAGCACGTCGCACAGGATATGCCTGCCCACCGTGGCCCCACCCGGTAACATCCGCCGGGATGAAATGGACATCCCCCTCGGCGCGGCTGCCTCTGGAGACGCTCACGCTGGCCGCACGGCACTTCCTGCCGCTGGCGTTCTTCTACACCGCCGGGCGGGTCGTTCACGATCTCGTGCTGGTGGTCGCCGCCTACGTGGGCGACGTGGACGCGCCCAGGAAGTATCTCGGGTTCGCCGTGATGAGCCTCGCCGTGCTCGCCACCCTGGCCGCGTACGTCGCCATGTTGAGGACGCTCAAGCGCGAACAGCCGGCCGTCATGGAGGGCGAGCCGGAGGAGGACCGGCTGCCCAGGCTCATCGCGCACACGCTGCTGCCGTTCCTGGCCTTCTACGGCGCGTGGGGGTTGTTCGGCGAGGACGTCCGCCAGTACAGCGTCCTGTCCCAGGAACTCTTCGGCGTCCAGCAGATCAAGAATCTTGAGTTCAACCCGCTGCTCGTGACGTGCGCGATCGCCGTGGCGGCCTTCCTGGTCAGGGTCGCGTTCGAGAAGGCCTACGAGCGGGTGCGCAAGGCGCGGCTGGCCCTGGCCACTACCGTGTTCGAGGCGATGTGGATGTTCTTCGCGGTCATCAGCGTCGAGGAGCTCATCTCGGGTGGCGTCGACTGGGTGACCTCCAGGACGGTGTGGACCGGGGCACGTGAGGCCGTCACGAGCGCGCTCTCCCCGGTCCTGGACGTGGTCGGCACCGTGCTGCCCGAGCCGAAGGACGCGCTCCTGCTGCCGCTGGTGTGGCTGACCATCGCCGCGGTGGTGTTCGGCCGCGAGGCGGGCGACGTCGACGCCGCCGTCGCCGGCACCCGGGTGGAGCAGCGGGCCGGCCGGATGTGGACGGCCGCGCCGGCACCGGTGCGCAACGTCGCCGAGTTCGTCTCGCGCGACCTGCGCGGCAAGTACCTGCCCATGATCGACGGGCTGCGCGTGGCCCTGCGCGCGGGTGCGATCTTCTACCTGACCTTGTGCCTGTGCTACCTCGTGCTGGAGGTGGCCAGGAAGTGGGTGTTCATCGGTGTGCTGCAGCTTGTCGGGCCGCACGAATCCGCCTGGTGGACCCTCTGGCACGGCCCGATCCAGTACCTGGTGACGGTGGTCTACGAGGTGCTCAGGATCAGCCTGCTTGCGGCCGCGCTTGGCCTGGCGCTGGGGGCGGCGCCAGCCGTACGAAACCGGTCACGCGACTCAGACGGACCTCAACCTGCAGAGAGCCGACCGCTTCCGCCGGAACCACGAAGGACGCCTGCCACCTGATCTCTTCGCCCGGCCGCACCGGGAGCGGCCGGTACTTCTTGTCCACGCGGAAGCAGACGCTCTGCACGTCGGGCACGCCCGGCAGGCGTTCGTGCCGATCCCAGACCCGGTCGGCGGCGTCACGCACGGCCGCCTCGCACCCCTTGGCCATGGCCTTGCCCGCGGCCTCGTCGGCCGGGGTGACCCCGATGACGGCGGTCACCGCCTGGGTGCCGCTGGGCAGCGGGTCCTCGCTGGTGCTGGGCGCCAGGCTGATGAGGCGCCACTGCGAGCCGCCGAAGCGGGCGGCGGCGCCCGGCGCTGCCTCGACGGGGTCGCCGCCCATGGTCAGCTTGTAGTCCTCCAGCTTCGGCACGACCTGGACCGCGACCAGCGCCGCGGCCGCGACGACCAGGCCGAGGCCGTAGCGCAGGCGTGTAGCGGTGAGCTGCTTCATCAGGACACCTGCTCGACGTTCACGGTGGGGGCGGGCGCGGCGGCCTGAGCCGCGGTGATGCCCAGGTCGACGTGCACGGCGGGGCCGAGCGCGCCGCTGAGCCGCTGGATGCCGCCGCGGTACGGGGGCGCGGTGATGACCAGGACGGCGCCGGGGAGGGCCGCGGGCGGGAGCTCGAAAGCGAGCGGGCCCGAGCTCGGGATCCCGGCCTCCAGGTTGGAGTTGGCGAAGCCGAAGAAGCGGTCGGTGGCGCCGTACTCGGTGCCGTCCTGTGCGCGGAGGACCGCCTTACCCAGCCCGACCCGCTCCTTGGTCGCGGTGGCGGTGGTCCTCAGCACCACCCACAGGCCGCGGGTGTCCCGCGCGGGCGTGCTGGAGGTGTTCGTGATCATCAGCCGGCGGCCGATCTCGACGCCGTCCACGCGCAAGGTGTACGGCTGGGTGGCCACGTCCTGCCTGAGGCCGCCGGTCGAGGCGATGGGCTCGTAGATGCGATCGGCGTCGGGGACGAGCCGCTGGAGGCCTCCCAAGGCGGCCAGGAGCAGTGTTCCCGTGACTATTGAGGTGACCCTTCTCACGCATGCTCCAGGACGGTCTCGAATGTCCCCATGACCTTGTCCTTGTACCAGAGCGAGGTGCCAGAGCTGTAGCCGCGCAGTGACCAGCTCGGCTCGTACACCTCGTCCATGATCGACATGGTGAGCTTCTTCGGGTCGCCCACCTCGCCGGGCACCTCCCACGAGAAGCGCGCCTGCTCGGGCAGGCCCGGGTTGAGCAGGGTGCCGATCTCGTCCTGGCGCAGTGCCCGGTACCTGTTGACGTTGAAAGCGCCGAGCTCCTTGCCGTCGACCTTCACCTGCAGGTCTATGAACGCCTGGAGCAGGTCGGTCGGCTGCTTGCTGACGTTCTTGACGTCCAGGACGAGGACCAGGTAGCGGCCCGGGGGACCCTGGGTGTATTCCGGGTTCTTGGTGGTGAAGTACGCCCTGCGGAGGGTGAACTGGAACCGGTGACCGGTCACGGTCTGGCCGAGACTCAGCCGGGGCGGCTCGTGCTTCGCCTCGGCCAGCCCGCCGAACGGCCAGGAGATGACGAAGGGCAGCACGATCGCGCCGGTGATGACGGCGAACCAGACCCATGCGCGGCTCCGCCACCGCTTTCCGGACGATGAGGGGTTCACCCGGGGCATCCTAATGTGCACGGTGTGATGTCTGATGCTGTTTGTCGGTGTTCGCTTGGCTAGAATCCTCCGATGCGCTTCGACCTGCTCGTCCACGAGGCCTGGCCCGCCTACGAACAGCGGCGGCACGACGGCTGGGTGCTGCGTTACGCCGGCGGCGTGACCAAACGGGCCAACTCGGTGCTGGCCCTGGAGCGACCTGCCGATCTGAACGGGGCCATCGAGGCGGCCGAGGCGTTCTACCGCGAGCGCGGGCAGCGGTGCGTCTTCTCGGTGGGGACCCAGGCCCTGCCCGGGCTGGACGAGGAGCTCGAGGCCAGAGGGTATGAGCTGGTCGACCCGACGGTCGTCATGGCCGCCGGCGCGCTCGCGCCCGTTCCCGGTCTGCACGAGGTCAGGATCGAGGATCGGCCCTGGCCGGGATGGCTCCGGACGTGGTGGGCCGTGGACGGGCGGTACGGCAGCGGTCTGGAGGCGGCGGAGCGCATCTGCACCGGCGTGCCGGCCTGGTACGGCGCGTACGAGGAAGACGGCGTGGCGCTCGCCGTCGGCCGGGCCGTCCCGCAGGGGGACACGGCCGGGATCTACTGCATGGCCACGCTGCCCGAGGCCCGCCGTCGAGGGCTGGCCCGCGCGGTCCTGCAGGCGTTGGTGCGGCACGCGGACGCCGGATCCGCCTACCTGGTCACCACCGCGCCCAACCTGGCCGCGCAGGCGCTGTATCGCGGCGCGGGCTTCGAGGTCGCGGGCCGGTACCACTACCGGGTCCGCTGACTGGGGGCGCCGTCACCATCTGGGGCCTGAGCGGCGCACGAGGCCCTGCCACGGGCGCGCAGGGCTGTGGCACAGCGGCATCGAAGGGGGTTCTTGAACACAGAACGGCGGCCCCGGACGGGCCGGGGTCGCCGTTCTGTGTAATGCGATATGTGGTTATCTCAGCACGACCAGCGCTGCGTCAGCGCTCGTCGTTAGGGGCAATTGAAGGGGTTTCGCTGAGTCGAGCCGACTCGTCCAGGATGTCGGCGCCCTTTTCGCGCAGCGCTGCGATGTGCTGACGCCCGTGGTGGGCGCAGAACAGCAACTCCCCACCCACGGGCAGGGTCGCGCGAATGTAGGCCTGGGCGCCGCAGCGGTCGCAGCGGTCGAGGGCCGTCAGCGGCTTAACGGGGGCGAGAGCTCCAGTCACGTATCGCCTTTCGGGTCACCCCCGCCGAAGCGAGGATCTGGGCGTCAGTCACTTGGAACAACATCTAACCGGACGTGGACGTTCCCAACCGCCCGGTCTCTACGCCCAGAGCGGAATGTGTCCCAAAGTAATGACGATCAGCCGGTTGGTAACGGCAAACGTGACGGCGTGGCAAGCTTGTACGCGCGCGTGTGGGAAGAACGGTAGGCTACGCACACGTGTTCGATGCCTAGACCAGGGGAGCTGGAGTGACGCTAGTGGAGGCGGGTTACACGGCTCGTCACCTGTCGGTGCTTGAGGGCCTGGAAGCAGTCCGCAAGCGCCCGGGCATGTATATCGGGTCCACCGACAGTCGCGGGCTCATGCACTGCCTCTGGGAGATCGTGGACAACGGCGTCGACGAGGCGCTCGCGGGTCACTGCGACCGGATCGAGGTCGAGCTCTACGCCGACGGCTCGATCGAGGTGCGCGACAACGGCCGGGGCATCCCCGTCGACATCGAGCCCAAGACCGGACTGGCCGGGGTCGAGCTGGTTTACACCAAGCTGCACGCGGGCGGCAAGTTCGGCGGCGGCTCCTACGGCGCCTCCGGCGGCCTGCACGGCGTGGGCGCCTCCGTGGTCAACGCCCTGTCCTCGCGGGTGGACGTGGAGGTCGACCGTGACGGCCGCGTGCACGAGATCAGCTTCCGCCGCGGCGTCCCCGGCATCTTCGACGGCCCCGGGCCCAGCGCGAAGTTCAAGAAGAAGTCCGGGCTCCGGATCGGCGACAAGCGCCCCAAGAACCCCACCGGCACGCGCGTGCGCTTCTGGGCCGACAAGCAGATCTTCCTGCCCGACGCCGAGGTCTCGCTCGACGAGATCCACGTGCGGCTGCGGCAGACCGCGTTCCTGGTGCCCGGCCTGACCCTGGCCGTCTACGACAGCAGGCACGAGGAGCGCATCGAGGAGGAGTTCCGCTTCGACGGCGGCATCTCCGAGTTCACCGAGTTCCTGGCCCGCGACGAGCCCGTCTGCGACGTGCTGCGCCTGCAGGGCGAGGGCCACTTCCACGAGACCGTGCCGGTCCTCGACGACCAGGGCCACATGACGCCCACCGAGGTGCAGCGCGAGCTCACCGTCGACGTGGCGGTCCGCTGGGGCAAGGGATACGAGTCGACCGTTCGCTCGTTCGTCAACGTGATCTCCACCCCCAAGGGCGGCACTCACCTGACCGGGTTCGAGCGCGGCCTGGTCCGCACGATCAACGAGCTGCTGCGCGAGACCCGCCTGCTGAAGAACGGCGACGATCCCGTCACCAAGGACGACATCTCCGAGGGCCTGACCGGCGTGGTCACGGTCCGGGTGCCGGAGCCGCAGTTCGAGGGCCAGACCAAGGAGGTGCTCGGCACCTCGGCGGCCACCCGCATCGTCTCCCATGTGGTCTCCCGCGAGCTCAGGGAGCTGTTCACCAACCCGCCGCGCGGCTACAAGCAGCCGCTCCGCGCCGTCCTCGAGAAGATCGTCGCCGCCGCCAAGGCCCGCATCGCGGCCCGCGAGCACCGCGACAATCAGCGGCGCAAGAGCGCGTTGGAAAACTCCGCGCTCCCGGCCAAGCTGGTCGACTGCCGCAACGACGCGGTGGACCGCAGCGAGCTGTTCATCGTCGAGGGTGACTCCGCGCTCGGCACGGCCAAGCTGGCTCGCGACTCGGAGTTCCAGGCGCTGCTGCCCATCCGCGGCAAGATCCTCAACGTGCAGAAGGCGTCCGTGAGCGACATGCTCAAGAACGCCGAGTGCGCCGCCATCATCCAGGTGGTCGGGGCCGGGTCCGGGCGCTCGTTCGACATCGAGGCCGCCCGCTACGGCAAGATCATCCTGATGGCCGACGCCGACGTGGACGGCGCCCACATCCGCTGCCTGCTCCTGACGCTCTTCCACCGCTACATGCGGCCGATGGTGGAGGCGGGGCGCGTGTTCGCCGCGGTGCCGCCGCTGCACCGCATCGAGCTGACCAACCCCGGGCGGGGCAAGGAGAAGTACATCTACTGCTACTCCGACGCCGAGCTGCAGAAGGTGCTGCGGGATCTCGAGCGGCGCGGCAAGCGGTGGAAGGACCCGGTGCAGCGTTACAAGGGTCTGGGCGAGATGGACGCCGACCAGCTGGCCGAGACGACCATGGACCCGCGGCACCGCATCCTGCGCCGGGTCCGCATCGAGGACGTCCAGGAGGCCGAGGCCATCTTCAACCTGCTGATGGGCAGCGACGTGGCGCCTCGGCGGGAGTTCATCGTCAAGAGCGCCGCCGAGGTGGACCGCGACCACATCGACGCCTAGCGAGGGCTGAGCGGCGGCTGTCTCTTCAGACGGTTTCGGCTGCCGCTCCACGCGTCGGTGGTTCAAGGCGTTCCTGAAGGGCCGCTGCGGGGTGTGGGCATCGGGTGGGGATGCTTGCCGGACACGCAGGCGCGTCTCTGAGGCGTCCGTAGGGCTCTGCGGGCGGTCGTCTGGGCTGGGAAGCCGGGCGGAGCCCCGCAGGTCGTCGTGGGGGCTCTGACGCTACAGGGCGGTGTGCGGGGTTCGCGTGCCCGGTCGTGCCGTACGACCGGCACAACCGGGCACCAGGAATGTGCTCTCAGAACGGCGCAGGCGTCAGGCGCCCGGTGTGGACGTCGTAGATGGCGCCCGCCACCGGCATGCCCTCCGGCAGGAACGGCGTGGATGCGATGCGGGTGAGGTCGTGGCGGAGCGCCTCGATCTGGTCGGGCACCGTGTGGAACTCCAGGCTCCGAGTGTCCACCCCGCGCTCCTGGGTCAGGGCGTGCACGTCGGAGTCCGTCACCTTGGCCATGCCGCAGTCCGTATGGGGCATGACGAGGACGCGGTCCACCCCGAGCAGGTAAACGGCCAGCACCAGGGTACGCAGGACGTCGTCCGTCACCCGGGCGCCGGCGTTACGGAGGATCTTGGCGTCGCCGGCTTTCAGGCCGAGCAGGCCGAGCGGGTCGATGCGGGAGTCCATGCAGGTCACCACGGCCAGCCCGCGGGCGGCCCGGCCGGTGAGCCCGGAGTTGCCGAACTTCTTGGCGAATTTCGCGTTGGCGGCATACAGGTCGTCGAACGCACTCATGCCACAAATGATGCACCGTGCCTCATAGCTGGTGGTGAACGGGGTCGCGACTGGCCAGAGTTGGCAAACATCCCACGAAAGCGCGTCACTTTGCGTGATGATGTCGTAGCCCTTTGTACGTGATCGAAGAAGGTTTGTCGTGAGTAGGTCCGAATCGCTCGCCGCGTATCTCCGTGCCCAGGCATGGCGCCGCCTCGACCGCGTGGAGGCCAAGGACGGGGGCCGCAACGCCAAGACGGCCCTGGCCCTCCTCGACACCGCCGCCTACGCCGCCCGCCTCCCCGATGACGACCCGTTGATCCTCATGCTGGACCAGGCGGGCTGCTTCGGGCCTCTGGGCTGTGAGAGCTTCGACCCAGGGGAGGCGGGCAACCGGCTGATCCGCCACTGGCAGGGCGGCGAGCCGCACGAACTGCTGCTCGCGCTCCCGTCCGCCATCGCCGCCGCAAGCCCGTAGCCGCCACGGCCAGGGCCGGCAGCGCAGGCCATCGCGCGGCCGGCCCGGGTCGGCCCGCCCGTGGATCAGGCGGGCGCGTTGCCCGGCTTCCACTTGATGCCGCAGCCGAGCGACGGTTGCTGCTCCTCCGGCACCGGCCGGCCGTCGAGCAGGGCGTCGATGGCCGCACGCAACGACTCGCCGGTCACCGGCACCGAGTTGCCCGGCCTCGCGCCGTCGAACTCGCCCCGGTAGACGAGCTGGAGCTGCCCGTCGTACAGGAAGAAGTCCGGCGTGCACGCCGCCCGATAGGCCTTGGCCACCTCCTGGGTGTCGTCCAGCAGGTACGGAAACGTGAATCCGGCACGAGCGGCCTGCTCCGCGAGGTGTGTCGGGTCGTCGTCCGGGTAGTTCACGCTGTCGTTGCTGGAGATCGCGACGATCGACAGCCTGGCGCCGTAGCCGGCGGCAAGGGCGCCGAGGCCCTTCTCGATGTGCCGCACGTACGGACAGTGGTTGGACAGGAAAACCACGAGGGTGGCGGGTGAGCCTTTGAGGTCTTCGAGCGAGACGCTGCCGCCGTTGATGGCGGTCAGATCGAAGGCGGGCGCTGGAGTCCCCAGTGGGACCATGAACGAGTTGGCAGCCATGGCATCCATTCTTGTCGGAGGACGTCCCATCTTGTCTGAGGACGTCCCGGCAGAAACGACTGTGAAAGGTGAAATGAGTGAGCGGCATCGCGGAGTTCCGTACCACCGTGCTCGACTGTCCCGACCCGAAGAGGCTGGCCGAGTTCTACTCCCGGTTGCTGGGGTGGCCCATCACGTCCGCGGATGACGAGTGGGTGGTGGTGAGCGACGGCGGGTCTCCCAAGCGACTGGCGTTCCAGCTCGCGCCCGACTTCCGGTCGCCGACCTGGCCGGATCCGGAACGCCCCCAGCAACTGCACATCGACGTGACGGTCACCGACATGGACGAGGCGGAGAAGCAGGTGATCGAGATCGGCGCGACCAAGCACGAGCACCAGCCGAGCGAGGACGACACCTTCCGGGTGTTCCTGGATCCGGCGGGGCACCCGTTCTGCCTCTGCAAGGACGGGTAGTAATTTCCGGCTTCCCCGGGCGCGAGGGGACTGCCCGCGTAGGCGGCGGGCCGCGTTCTGGGGAGAGGGGCTGACCCCGCCCGGCGCGGGGTCAGCTCCAGTCATTTCAGCGGGCGGCCCGGGCCGGCAGGTCCACCGCCTTCCGCACGTTCCCCGCCGCCAGCTCGTGGTCGGCCGCCGCCTGCAGGTCGGGCCGCCTGCCCGCGCTCCGCGCGATGTCCCTGGCGACCGGCACGACGGCGTCGTCCACGGCGTACGTGTCGGTCTTCGAGCGTTCGAGCAGCGCCGCGGCTGTGCCCAGGGCGGCCAGGACGGCACGCGTGTCACGTACCGGGCCGTCGGCGTTCCAGCCGTGCCCGGACAGCATCAGCACCGCCGCCGCGGCCTTGGCGTAACCGTCGCCGGACGCGAGCCGGTCACGCGCGGCCTTGAGCCGGTCGCGGGCCCGGTCCGTGCGCAGCCCCGCGCCGAACAGCGGGTCGGCCACCCCGTCGCCCTCGGTGCCCGGCAGCCACGAGGCCACGACGAGCGCTCTCCCAGATGAGATCGGAGGTGGACGGCATTTCATGACGGGGCCCCGGCCCGGGCCACGTCGTGGCAGCTCGGACCGGGGCCGCATCGTGTCATGCCGGTGTCGGACCGGAGAATGACCGGCGGCCCCGGGGAAGTGTCAGCGCTATGGCCGCTCGTCCTCCGACGAGGCCGCTGACGCCGTGACCTCTGGAGTGAAAGAGTCGGTGGTCGAGGCGAGGGCGCCGCCGACGGCGCCGATGGTGTGGGTGAGGCGGACGCCCGAGCCGTCCCGGCGTCCCAGCTCCTCCGGAAGCGGCACCGGCTTGCCCACGTTCGAGACCGCCTTGGCCGGCGCCGGGCCGGCCCAGGCCAGCAGCAGCTCGTCCTCGCCCTTCAGGAAGCGCTGGGCCCGCACCCCGCCCGTCGCCCGGCCCTTGGCGGGGAACTCGGCGTAGTCGGACACCTTGCCGCCGCCCACCTGTGTGCCTGGCAGCGCCGTGGAGGACCCGGCGATTGTGACCACGTGCGCGGGACGCTCGGGATCCACCACTCCGAACCAGATCACCCGGGCGCCGTCGTCCAGCCGGATCCCCGCCATGCCGCCCGCCGGGCGGCCCTGCGGGCGCACCAGCGAGGCGGAGTAGCGCAGCAGCTGGGCGTCGGAGGAGATGAACACCAGGTCGTGCGACTCGGAGACGAGCTCGACCGCGCCCACCACGCTGTCGCCGTCCTTCAACGTGATCACTTCGAAGTCGTCGCGGTTGGCCGGGTAGTCGGGCACCACCCGCTTGACCACGCCCTGAGCCGTGCCCAGGGCCAGGCCGGGGCCATCGGGGTCGAGGGAGCCGAGGCCGACCACCTTCTCGTCGGGCTGCAGGGAGACGTACTCGGAGACCGGGTGCCCGCCCGACAGGGTCGGCGGGTTGGCCGTGGCGGGCAGCGTCGGCAGGTCCACGACCTGGACCCGGATCAGCCGGCCCAGCGACGTCACCACGCCCACCTCGCCGCGTACGGATGTCTTCACGGCCGACACCAGCACGTCGTGCGCGGCACGCTCGCCCTCGCCGGGCAGCGGCGAGGCGTCGGAGGTGCGCGCCAGCAGGCCGGTCGAGGACAGCAGCGCCAGGCACGGGTCGTCGGCCACCTGCAGCTCCGCGACCGGGGTGCGGGTGACGCCCGGCGACTCCAGCAGCACGGTGCGGCGCGGCGTGCCGTACTTCTTGGCCACGTCGGCCAGCTCGCCCGAGACCACCTGGCGGAGCTTGGCCTCCGAGGAGAGGATCTCGGTGAGCTGCGCGATCTCGTCGCTCAGCGTCTGCTTCTCCTGATCGAGCTCCAGCTTGTCGTACTTGGTGAGCCGCCGCAGCGGCGTGTCCAGGATGTAGGCGGCCTGGATGTCGGTCAGGTCGAACACGTCCATCAGCCGCGTGCGCGCCTGCGCCGAGTCGTCGGAGGCGCGGATGACCTGGATGACCTCGTCGATGTTGAGCAGGGCGATGATGAGGCCGTCGACCAGGTGGAGGCGCTCCTCGCGCTTGCGCCGCCTGAACTCCGACCTGCGGCGCACCACCTCGAGCCGGTGGTCGACATAGACCTGGAGCATCTCGCGCAGCCCGAGCGTGCGCGGCTCGCCGTCGACCAGGGCGACGTTGTTGATGCCGAACGTCTCCTCCATCGGCGTCAGCCGGTAGAGCTCCTCGAGGACGGCCTCGGGGATGAAGCCGTTCTTGATCTCGATGACCAGCCGCAGGCCCTTGTGGCGGTCGGTGAGGTCCTTGAGGTCGGCGATGCCCTGGAGCTTCTTGGACGTCACCAGCTCCTTGATCTTGGTGACGACCCGCTCGGGGCCGACGTTGTAGGGCAGCTCGGTGACGACGATGCCCTTGCGGCGCGGCGTGATCTGCTCCACCGCGCACTTGGCCCGCATGCGGAACGTGCCACGCCCCGTCTCGTACGCGTCGCGCACTCCTTGGAGCCCGATGATCGAGCCGCCCGTCGGCAGGTCGGGACCCGGCACGAACGTCATCAGCTCGTCGAGCGTCGCGCCCGGCTTCTTGATCAGGTGGCGGGCGGCGGCCACGACCTCGCCGAGGTTGTGCGGCGCCATGTTGGTGGCCATGCCGACCGCGATGCCGCTCGTGCCGTTGACCAGCAGGTTGGGGAAGGCCGACGGCATGACGACCGGCTCGGTCTCCTGGCCGTCGTAATTGGGCTTGAAGTCGACGGTGTCCTCGTGGAGCGACTCGACCATGAGCATCGCCGCCGGGGCCAGCCTGGCCTCGGTGTAACGCATGGCGGCGGGCAGGTCGTCGGGGGAGCCGAAGTTGCCGTGGCCGTCGACGAGCGGCAGGCGCATGGAGAACGGCTGCGCCAGGCGCACGAGGGCGTCGTAGATGGCGCTGTCACCGTGGGGGTGCAGCTTGCCCATGACGTCGCCGACGACGCGCGACGACTTGACGTGCCCGCGGTCGGGGCGCAGGCCCATCTCGCTCATCGAGTAGAGGATGCGCCGCTGCACGGGCTTGAGGCCGTCACGCGCGTCGGGCAGGGCGCGCTGGTAGATCACCGAGTACGCGTACTCGAGATAGCTGGTGCGCATCTCCGAGGTGACGTCGATGTCGACGATCCGCTCCTCGAAGTCCTCAGGTGGGGGTGCAGTCGTGCGTCGGGCCATCTTGTGCTGCGCGGCTGCCTCGGCCGTCGCGCCGAGGGGAAGCGCATCCTCCTTCTGTCCTTGTGCGGTAACCGTATCCGTCAGCTCGCTGGAGTAGCGTCAGATCGGCGGGTGAGGCGGCGACGTAACCCGAATGATCGCGATGCGATGACGGCCAGAGGTGCGTACGGCCACGCGACCGGTGTGGGTTCCGGCGTGTTCGCCCCTGGAGATGATGGCACGAGCCACGTCCCCTGTGGCGTATCCATACGTCAAGATGATACTTGATCCCAGCAACTTCTCGCATACGTGTTCGATCGACGCGCCGTACGGCACTTGACCAAGCAATTGCTTGGTGTTACTTTCGCCGCACGAGGATCCCGTCGTCCCGGAGGCGTCATGATCGAGTTCCATCCCGTGACCAAGCACATCGGCGCCGAGGTCACCGGGGTCGATCTGCGCAAACCGCTGTCCCAAGAAGAGGTCGCGACCCTGCGGGCGGGCTGGCTCAAGCACCTCGTGCTGTTCTTCCGCGACCAGCACATCGACGACGAGCACCACCTGCAGTTCGCCCTGAACTTCGGCACGCTCAACCACCCCGCCTTCAAAAAGGACTCCGCCAGCCCCATCCACGTCCTCGACCAGACTTCACCGAAGGGCGAGGGCGGCGACGAGTGGCACAGCGACAACACCTTCGAGCCCACCCCGCCGATGGGCTCCCTGCTCCGCTGCGTACAGCTGCCCAGCGTGGGCGGGGACACGTGCTGGGCGAACACGTACCTGGCGTACGAGACGCTCTCGCCCTCGCTGCAGCGGCTGTGTGACGAGCTGACGGCCGTGCACGACATCACGATGTCGATGAAGAAGGCGATCGCGAAGGGGCACCCGTTCGACCTGGCCGAGATCCAGGCGAAATGGCCGCCGGTGGAGCGCCCGGTGGTGCGCGTGCACGCCGAGACCGGGCGAAAGGCCCTGTTCGTCAACCGCGCCTCCACGACGCGCCTGGTGGGCCTGACGGATCGGGAGAACGAGGCGCTGCTGCCGCTCCTGATCGACCACATCCGCTCGCCCGAGTACCAGCTCCGGCTGCGCTGGCGGCCCGGCACCCTCGCCTTCTGGGACAACCGCCCGACCCAGCACTACGCGGTGGCCGACTACACGGAGCGCCGCCGCATGCACCGCGTCACCATCAACGCCTTCCCCGAGCACGCGGACCCCGCTTGAGCCCCCGCTTTGTGGTCCCTCAGCCGCCGACGGCGGCGCATGAGGGACGCGGGCATCGAAAGGGCGTGGTAACAAGGGGGGCATGATTGAAGCCCCCGATGTCGCGATGCTGCGGGAAGAGGCCGAGGAGCGGTTGCGGGCGCTGGCGGGCGAGCACGCCGTGCTGCGCGACGACCAGTGGGCCGCCATCGAGGCCCTGGTGGTGGACCGGCGGCGGGTGCTCGTCGTGCAGCGCACCGGCTGGGGCAAGTCGGCCGTCTACTTCGTGGCCACCGCGCTCCTGCGCGAGCTCGGCGAGGGCCCCACGGTCATCGTCTCGCCGCTGCTGGCGCTCATGCGCAACCAGATCGCCGCCGCCGAGCGGGCCGGCATCAGGGCCGTCACGATCAACTCCGCCAACCCCGAGGCGTGGGAGGAGATCTACGGCCAGGTCGCCGAGGGCATGGTCGACGTGCTGCTGGTCAGCCCCGAGCGGCTCAACAACCCCGACTTCCGCGACAACGTCCTGCCCGAGCTGGCCGAGAGCGCCGGGCTCGTGGTGGTGGACGAGGCCCACTGCATCTCCGACTGGGGGCACGACTTCAGGCCGGACTATCGCAGGCTGGCCACGTTGTTCGAGGACCTGCCGCCGGGCATCCCCGTCCTGGCCACCACCGCCACCGCGAACGCCCGCGTCACCCGTGACGTGGCCGAGCAGATGCGCCTGCCCGACGACGACGGGGACGGCGCTCTCGTGCTGCGCGGGCCGTTGGAGCGGGAGAGCCTGCACCTGAGCGTCGTGCGCCTGCCCACCGCCGAGCAGCGGCTGGCGTGGCTGGCCCAGACGCTGCGCGAGCTGCCCGGCTCCGGCATCGTCTACACCCTCACCGTCGCCGCCGCCCACGAGATCGCCGGATACATGCGCGAGCAGGGGTTCGAGGTGGCCGCCTACTCCGGGCAGACCGACCCGGCGGAGCGGCTGGCGGCCGAGGAGGCGCTGCTGAACAACAAGCTCAAGGCGCTGGTGGCGACGAGCGCCTTGGGGATGGGGTTCGACAAGCCGGACCTGGGGTTCGTGGTGCACGTGGGGGCGCCGCAGTCGCCCGTCGCCTACTACCAGCAGGTCGGCCGGGCGGGGCGCGGGGTCGAGCGGGCCGAGGTGATCCTGCTGCCGGGGGTGGAGGACCGGGAGATCTGGGCGTATTTCGCCTCGCTGGCGTTCCCGCCCGAGCCCGTCGTACGCGCCACGCTCCACGCGCTCGAAGAAGGCGGCGTCATGTCCACGCCGGCCCTCGAAACGGCCGTCGACCTGAGCCGGAGCCGGCTGGAGATGATGCTCAAGGTGCTCGACGTGGACGGCGCGGTCCGGCGGGTCAAGGGCGGCTGGGAGGCCACCGGCGAGCAGTGGACCTATGACGCCGAGCGTTACGCCCGCATCGCCGCCGAGCGCAGGGCCGAGCAGGAGGCCATGCTCGGCTACCTGACCACGTCCGAGTGCAGGGAGCAGTTCCTGCGCAGGCACCTCGACGACGAGGCGGCCAGGCCGTGCGGGCGCTGCGACAAC
This sequence comes from Nonomuraea sp. NPDC049400, assembly GCF_044466425.1. NCBI lineage: Bacteria > Bacillati > Actinomycetota > Actinomycetes > Streptosporangiales > Streptosporangiaceae > Nonomuraea > Nonomuraea sp. NPDC049400. The sequence continues at coordinate 51,779 of NZ_JBITMP010000016.1, read as the reverse complement.
TGCACCGGGCGGCACCGTTCGCCGGAGATCGGCGCGCAGGCCGTCGAGAGCGCCCGCCAGCGGCTCAGCAGGCCAGGTGTCGAGATCGAGGCACGCAAGCAGTGGCCGACCGGGCTGTCCGACCTGTCCGGCCGGATCAAGCCCGAGCTGGGCGCCGAGCCCGGCCGGGCGCTCGGCCGGCTGACCGACATCGGGTGGGGCAACCGGCTGCGGGAGCTGTTCAACGGGGACGACGGGCCGATGGCCGACGACATGTTCAAGGCCGTGGTGCAGGTGCTGTCGGGCTGGGACTGGCGCGAGCGGCCCGTCGCCGTGGTGAACGTTCCGTCCGCGACGCGGCCCGCGCTCGTGCGCGGGTTCGCCGAGCGGCTGGCGTCCGTGGGGCGGCTGGCCTACCTGGGGGAGCTGGGATATCGGGCGGGCTCGCCCGGGCAGCAGTTCAACAGCGCCAAGCGGGTGCAGGCGATCAGGGCCACGCTCGCCATGCCCAAGGAGCTGAGCGCCTCGATCGCTCAGTGCGGCGGGCCGGTGCTGCTCGTGGACGACCGCGTCGACACGGGGTGGACGATGACGCTCGCGGCGGCCCTCGTGCGGCACGCGGGCGCCCCGGCGGTGCTGCCGCTCGCCCTGGCCACCACTACCTGACGCCCATGGTCAGCAGGTCGTAGTCGCCATAGACCGGGCTGACGTGGACGTTCGTGGCGTTCTGCCCGCGTAGCAGCAGAGTGCTCGTCCAGGCCAGCGGGACGAGCACGGCCTCCTGGGCGAGCCTCGACTCCACCTGGCTCCACAAGCCGGCCCGCCTGCCCGCGTCGAGCTCGGCCCTGGCCTGGTCCATGAGGGAGTCGATGGCCCTGACGCGGACGCTCACGTTGAACGAGTACTCCTTGTTGATCTGCCTGCTGTCCGCGATCAGCGTGAGGAACGACTCGGGATCCGGCCAGTCGGGTGCCCAGGCCTTCGCGATCAGGCCGATCTTGTTCTCTTTGAGGTATTCGGGGTTGCCGCCGTACGCCTTGTAGAACTCCACGACGGGGGCCTTCTTCAGCGTGACCTGGATGCCCACGCGGGCGAGGCTCTGCTGGACGACCTCGGCCGCCTTCTGGTCTGCGGGCTGGTCCCGATAGAGGTACGTGACGGCGAACCCGGCAGGCTGCCCGCACGCGGCCAGCGACTGCTTGGCGGCCTGCTGGTCGCCGTCCGCCGAGAGATCGGGATCGGGCCGGCGGCGACCGGCGATCACGGGCGGCAGGAGCGACGTCGGCACCTTCTGCTCCGCCTGTGCGGCGCCGTAGATCGGGGCGAGGTTCTTGAGCTGGAGCGCGCGGACCACGGCCCGGCGGCACTCGACGTTGTCGAACGGCGCCACCTCCGGATTGATCGCCAGCATCCGCACGACCGCCGTCACCGGCACGTCCGCCCGCTTCTTGAGCGCCGGGTCGGTGAGCACGCCGGTCACTTCCTCCTGCCCGATGACGGGGCCGAACTCCGCCTCGCCGCTGCGCAGCCGCTGCTCCGCGTTGGTCGTGTCGTACTCGATCTCGTACCGGTCGGGGAGCGGCCTGCGGTTGGGGTCGGTGGAGGCGTCCCACTGGTCGTTGCGCGTGAGGACGACCTTGTTCTTGTCGGCGGACACGCTCTCGATCTTGTAGGGGCCCGAGGCCGGGACGGTGTCCTCGCCCTCCGGTACGGGGACGGTCTCCGGGAGCTGTACGACCTGGTCGAACGTGGAGTACGGCTGCTTGAGATGGAAGACGATCGTGCGGTCGTCGGGGGTCTGGATGGCCGAGTCGGTGTTCATGCCCCGCGACTTGCGGGGGCCCTGGTAGCCGGCGGGGAGGTCGAGCATGAGGTCGAAGTAGGTGGAGCCCGACGGGAGGTCGGCGTCCATGCTGCGCAGGATCGCGTACTTGACGTCCTTGGCGGTGATGGGGGTGCCGTCCTGAAATTTCACGCCTTGTCGGAGTTTGTAGGTCCAGGTCTTGCCGTCGGCGCTCGGCACGCCCAGCGACTCGGCGAGATCCGGGACGATCTGCGTGCCGGCGGTTCCCGGCGCGGGCTTGAACATCGTCAGCGCGCGTCCGTAGAGGCGGACCAGGTTCAGGGATTGCGTCTGGTAGATGTTTCCCGGATCGGTGGACTCCAGCGGCTGCGACGAGACGACGCGCAAGGTGCCGCCTGTTTTCGTGGAGGGGTTCGCGACCGACGTCACCGCCGTGCCGAAGCCCGCTTCCCGTGAGGGTGCTGTGGGGGAGGGGGTCGGCGTGATGGTGACACCCGTCTGCGCCACGAGCCACACCGCGACCCCGGCCACCAGGGCGGTGGCCGCCGCCCCGACCGTGATCAGCGCCGCCCGCCGTCGCCGCGCGGGCTGGGTCGTGGGCCCTTGCTGGGACGGCGTCACGGGCCCGCTCACCGGATAGGGCGGGGGACCGTAGGCCTGCGCCCCGCCGCTCTGCGGCGCCCCGCCCCAAGGCCCGCCGCTCTGCGGCGTCGCGCTCGGCTGCGGCGTCGTGCCCGGCTGCGGCGTCGTGCCCGGCAGGCTGGCGGTGCCGGCGCGGATCAGGTCCCGCATCAGCTGCTCGGCGGTGGGCCGATGCCGGGCATCCTTGGCCAGGGAGGCCCACAGCAGCGGCGCTATTTCGCCCGGCACGCCCGACAGATCGGGATCCAGGTTGAGGATGCGATGCATCACCACGGGCAGCGGCCCGAGCCCGAACGCCCCCCGCCCCGTGGCCGCGAACACCATCGTCCCCGCCCAGGCGAACACGTCGCTCGCCGGCGAGGCCTCCCCGAGGAACTGCTCGGGCGCCATGAACGCGGGCGTCCCCACGATCCCGGTCGTCAGGCTCTGGCTGATGTCGAGCGCCCGCGCGATCCCGAAGTCGATCACCCGTGGGCCGTCGGGGCCCAGCAGGACGTTGTTCGGTTTGAAGTCCCGGTGGATCACTCCGGACCCGTGAATGGCCATCAGCGCGGTGGCGGTCGTGATCGCCAGTCGTATCAGCGCCGGCCCCTGCACCGGCCCTTCTCTGGTGACGTGGTGCTGCAGGGACGGCCCGTCCACGTACTCGCCGACGATGTACGGCTGGTCGTCGACGGCTCCGACCTCGAGCACGCGAGCCGTGCAGAACTCCGCCACCCGCCGCGCCGCCTCCGCCTCGCGGCGGAAGCGGCGTACCGCCTGCTCGTCGTCGGCGAACCTGGCGTGCAGCAGCTTGATCGCGACCCGCTCGCCGGCGGGGGAGATGCCGAGGTAGACGCTGCCCTGGCCGCCCTCGCCCAAAAAGCCGGTGACCTCGTACGAGCCGACCGACGTGGGGTCGCCCGGCCGTAACGGACGCACGCCCTGCATCCGGCTCCCTTATGTCGCACTAAATCCCGACTTGCCCACCATAGCGGCGGAGAGCTGTCGGCAACGGGGAACTCGCCCCTGACCGCCCAGAGCGCCGATCAGGCGCATCCGCAAGGGTGACCGCTGCCCGGGCGTCCAGGAAGAACAGGCAGGTCAGAACGGCGGGCGGGCGCCCAGGTCAAGGCCCGGTCAGAACGGCGGGCGGGCGCCCAGGTGCATGATCGCCTTCGCCGCCAGCCGGCAGCCCGAGGTGAGCGCCTCCGCCGGCGGCTTGCCCGCCAGCCAGGCGGGCAGGAAGCCGGCGCTGAACGCGTCTCCGGCACCCGTGCCATCCACGATCTTGTCGACCGGCTCGGCGGGCGCGCGGACCGGATCGGGGCGGCCGTTGCTGTACCAGAGGGCGCCTTCGGCGTTCATCTTGATGACGACCTGCGGGAACCACGCGGTCAGCACCTTGGCGGCGGCCTCGGCGTCGTCGCGCCCGGTCAGCACCTTGGCCTGCTCGATGTTGGCGAACAGCAGCTTGGCCCCGTTGGTCCACTCCAGGAACGGCTCCGCCCCCGTACGGTCCAGAGGTGCGGACGAGGCGCAGTCGACCGAGATCGACATCCCGCTGCGCCTGGCCATGTCGAGCGCCGCGAGGCCCGCGTCACGCGAGCCCTCGTTGATCAGCGTGTAGCCCGACAGGTGGAGGTGCGAGCCGCCCGTGAACAGGTCACGCGGCAGGTCCTCGGGCGACAGCGCCGCGTTGGCGCCCGGGTCGGAGAGCATGGTGCGCTCGCCCTTGTGCGTGACGAGCACCACGCAGGTGCCCGTGGGGCGCTCGGGGTCCATGACGAGCCGGGCGTCCACGCCGTAGCCCATCAGCTCCATGTCGCGGTTTCGCCCCGTGATGTCGGCGCCCCTGCGGCCGATGAAGGCCACCTCGGCACCCTCGACGGCCAGCCACGAGGCGATGTTAGCCCCCGAGCCGCCGCCGTGCATGGTCACGATCGCCGGGGTGTCGCTCGCCCTGGCGAGCGCATAACGGGCGCGCGCGACCGCGTCGGTCATGAGATCGCCCACCACGACGACCCGCGTCATGATGTCACCACCTTGCTGCCTTCAGAACGAGCCTGGCCACGGCAAAACTAACAGCTTCCGGGCTGCCCGTGGGGCGGACCCATGACACCGGGCTGCAGTCGATGCACAAGCGTTGCCCAACGGGGACCCCGGTCTTGGCATATGGGATGCGGGTTTACGCTCGTGATTGTGGAGGCAAACTATCCGGCCCATTGGGAGGCCGATGTCGTCCTGGCCGACGGCGGCACGGCCCATGTTCGTCCGATCAAACCCGCCGACGCAGACCGCCTCCGCTCTTTTTACTCGCGTCTGTCAGACGAGTCGATCTATTTCCGGTTCTTCGGGCCGAGGCCCCGGCTTTCCGACAGGGAAGTCGAGCGGTTCACGAACGTCGACTACGTCAACCGCGTCGCCCTGATCGCCACCATCGGCACCGAGATGGTCGCCGTCATCCGTTATGACCGCACCGGACCGGGCGAGGCCGAGGTGGCCTTCCTCGTCGAGGACGCGCACCAGGGCAGGGGAGTGGCCTCCGTGCTCCTGGAGCACCTGGCGGCCACCGCTCGCGAGCGCGGCATCGGACGCTTCGTCGCCGACGTCCTGCCCGCCAACATGCGGATGACGGGCCTGCTGCGCCAGGCCGGCTACACGGCACAGAGCCAGTTCGAGGACGGCGTCGTACGCATGACGCTCGACCTCACCCCCACCGAGACCTCGACGGAGGTCACGCTCGCGCGCGAGCACCGGGCCGAGTCCAGGTCCATCGCCAGGCTGCTCACCCCAGGTTCGGTCGCCGTCATCGGCGCCTCCCGCGAGCCCGGCGGGGTCGGCCAGACCGTCCTGCGCAACCTGCTGGCGGCCGACTTCACCGGCCCCGTCTATCCGGTGCACCGGGAGGTGCGGGCCGTGGCGGGCGTGCGGGCGTACCCGAGCGTGGGGGCCATCGACGGCGAGGTGGACCTGGCCGTGGTGGCCGTGCCCGCCTCCGGCGTGATCGACGTGGTCAAGGAGTGCGCGGAGAAGGGCGTGCACGGCCTGGTGGTGGTCTCGTCGGGGTTCGGGGAGACCGGCCCGGAGGGCAAGGACAGGCAGGACGAGCTGGCTCGCCTCGCGCGTTCGTACGGGCTGCGCGTCGTGGGCCCCAACTGCCTCGGCATCGCCAACACCGACCCCGCCGTCAAGCTCAACGCCACCCTCGCCGCCACCCTGCCATGCCGGGGCAAGGTGGGCTTCTTCAGCCAGTCGGGCGCGCTCGGCACCGCGCTGCTCCAGCGGGTGGCGCAGCGCGGCATGGGCATCTCGTCGTTCGTCTCCGCCGGCAACCGGGCCGACGTCTCCGGCAACGACCTGCTGCAGTACTGGGAGGAAGACGACTCGACCGAGGTGATCCTGCTCTACCTGGAGTCGCTCGGCAATCCGCGCAAGTTCACCCGGCTGGCCAGGCGCATCTCCCGGAGCAAGCCCGTCGTGGTGGTCAAGAGCGGCGGCACCCCCGCCGGGCACTCGGCGGAGGAGCTGGGTCTGCCGGACTCGGCGATCAGCTCGCTGATCGAGCAGGCGGGGCTGATCAGGGTCGACGACCTCATCCAGCTCTTCGACGTCGGCCAGCTGTTGGCGTATCAACCGCTGCCTGCCGGGCCCAGGGTCGCGCTCGTGACCAACTCCGACGCCCTCGGCCTGCTCGCCGCCGACGCCTGCCTCGCCGTCGGCCTCGAGCCGCGCCCGCCGGTCAACCTGGGTCCCGCCGCCGGAGCCTCGGAGTTCGGTACGGCGCTCGCCGGCGAACTCGCCTCCCCCGACGTGGACGCCGCCGTCGTGATCTACATGCCGCCCATTCCCGGCGACACGGACGAGGTGGCGGCCGAGCTGCTACGGGTCTCCAAAGGCTCCGCCAAGCCGGTGCTCGCGACGTTCCAGGGCCATTTGGGCATGCACCCGGCCCTGCGCGTCGAGACCCTCGTGCCGGGGTGCGAGGTGACGCCGTCGCGCGGCTCGATCCCGTCGTACGCGGCGCCTGAGGAGGCGGTCAGGGCACTGGCGCACGTCGTCCGCTACGCGAGGTGGCGCGCCCACCCGGCGGTGCCGCCACCCGAGCTCGACGACATCGACACGGCCCGCGCCAAAGATCTGGTCCGCACGGCCCTGTCCACCACGGCACCCACCCCGCCCGTCGCTCCGGGTGACGCGCCCGCTTCGGCACCTGGCGTCGCCGGCGAATCGGCGGGCGCGCCCGGGCCACGAGGCGTCGCCGGCGAAGCGGCGGCGGGTGTGTTCGCCCAGCCGGGGCCGCCGGTCGAGGTCGACGCCACCGAGCTGCTGTCCTGCTACGGCCTGACCGTCTGGCCGGCCGAGGTGGTGCGGTCGCCGGACGAGGCGGTGGCGGCGGCCGAGCGGCTCGGGTGGCCCGTGGTGCTCAAGGTGGCCGACCCCGGCGCCTCGCGCCGCGCGGGCACTGTCCGGCTCGGCCTGACAGGCCCCGAGATGGTGCGCCACGCCTTCGCCGGGTTCGCCGATCAGCTGGGCGAGGCGGTGGAGCTGGCGGTCCAGCGGATGGCGCCGCAGCCCGCCGTGCCGACCGTCGTGGGCGCCGTCGAGGACCCCGCGTTCGGCCCCGTCGTGTCGTTCGGGCTCGGCGAGGTGACCGCGCGCCTCCTGCTCGACCAGGGGTTCCGCCTGGCCCCCCTGACCCGCGAGGACGCCGCCGCGCTCGTGCGCTCCGTGCGGGCGGCCCCGCTGCTCTTCGGCCAGTACGGCTACCCGCCCGTGGCCGTGGACGCCCTGGAAGACCTCCTCGTACGCGTCGGCCGCCTGGCCGGCGACCTGCCCGAGGTGGCCAGGCTGGATCTGGACCAGGTGCTCGTCGGCGAGTCGAACGTCATCATCCTCGGCGCCCGCGCCACCCTGCGCACTCCGGCGGGCCCGCGCCTCGACGGCGGCCCCCGGAGGCTCTCCTGATCAGCTCTCAGCGAATGACGGCGAATGGCGGCAAAAGAAGTGAACGCAAGTGCCGCCTGATGCCTGGATAAAAGACGTTATAGAGCGTTATATGGGGCGGGTGAGTGTACTGCCCGGCCCTGGCAGGATGGACCCATGAGGGAAACCCGAGTCTCCGCCGCGGGCCTGCGCGAAGCGATCGAGCGCAGCGGCTACTACCCCGACCTCGTCACCGACGCGGTCGAATCCGCGCTGGGCAAGGAGGCGGTGACCGCCTTCGTGGTCCATCATGAGGCCACGTTCGATCCCGCGATGGAGGTGCGCAGGCACGTCACCGTGCTGGTGCTGTCGGCGACGCGACTGCTGGTCTGCCACACCGACGAGCACCCCGCGGTGGAGGGCGTCTCGACGTCCCACGCCTCCACGACCACGGAGGCCGTACGACTGAGCCGCGTCCAGTCGGTCGCCGTCACCCGCGTGGTCCCCGACCCGGCCTCATACGTGCCGGGCGTCCCTCCCACGGAGGCGACGCTCACGATCGGCTGGGGCGCCATCTCCCACGTGGACCTGGAGCCGGCCACGTGCGGCGACGAAAACTGCGAGGCCGACCACGGCTACACGGGCGCGATCACGGCCGACGACCTGTCGCTCAGGGTCAGTGAGGCGGCCGACGGCCCCGAGGCGGTCACCCACGTCCTCGCCTTCGCCAAGGCCCTGTCCGAGGCCACCGCCCGCGCCGCCTCCTGACCGCCACCGGTCAGCGCCCGGTGATTGGCGATGGGAGGGGCGGAAGACCCGGGAGAAAAAGGGAGAGATCCTCGAAGGCATAGGATGATGGGCATGCTGGTGCCGGTGTACGGCGGCGGGTCGCTGGCAGATCTGCCTGATGCGATGCTGGCGGCGCTGGGCGTGCGCGAGCCTGGCACTCCCGATACGGCGAACGCGCCTGACACGGTGAGTGCTCCCGAGACGACGGCGGACGCGCCCGGCACGGTGAGTGCTCCCAAGACGACGGCGGACGCGCCCGGCACGGTGAGCACGCCGAACCCGGTGGCGGACACCCCCATCACGGCGAATACGTCCGGCGCGCCGGACGCGCGCGACGCTGCCACCGCCCTCACCGCAGCGACCGATCCTCCGCTCGTCCTGGAGCCCGCGGAGCGCGTCTGCCTCTTCCTGGTGGACGGTCTGGGGGCCGAGCTGCTGCGGGCGCACGCCGAGGCCGCCCCGTTCCTCTCCTCGCTGGCGGGCAGGACGCTCACCGCCGGATTCCCCGCCACCACCGTCACCAGCCTCTGCTCCCTCGGCACCGGCCTGACGCCGGGCGAGCACGGCATGCTCGGGCTGACGCTGGCCGTGCCCGGCACCGGCCACCTGTTCAACTGCCTGCGCTGGACCCTGCCCGGCGGCCTGACCATGGATCCGGACCAGTGGCAGCCCGCCCCGACCGTCTACCAGCGCGCCGTCCGGGCCGGGATCGACTCGGTCTACGTCGGTCCCGCCGAGTTCGAGGGCACCGGGCTGACCAGGGCCGTCTACCGAGGCGTGCGTTACGTGGCCGCCGACGCCGTGGACGACCGCGTCGCGCGGGTGCACGAGGCGATGCGGGCCGGTTCGGCGCATCTCACCGTTTACTACGGCGATCTGGACGCCGCCGGGCACATGACGGGCTGGGGGAGCGAGGAGTGGCTCAGGCAGCTCGCCGTCGTCGACGACATGGCGCGCCGGCTCGCCGAGGGGTTGCCACCCGGGTCCGCCCTGTACGTGACCGCCGACCACGGCATGGTCAACGCCACCGAGAAGATCGACGCGGAGAGGGTTCCCGAGCTGACGGAAGGCGTGGCGCTGCTCGGCGGGGAGGCCAGGGCCAGGCACGTCTACGCCGAGCGGGGAGCCGGGGAAGGCGTGCTGGAGGCGTGGCGCGACACCCTTCGGGGGAAAGCCTGGGTAGTGTCCAGACAGGAGGCGGTCGAGTCAGGGTGGTTCGGGCCACGGGTGCGGGACACGTGGCTGGAACGCATCGGCGACGTCGTGGCCGTGCCCTACACCGACCTGGCCATCACCGCCCCCACCCGCAACCGGATCGAGGCGCTCTTCATCGGATACCACGGTTCGATGACGGCGGCCGAGCAGTATGTCCCGCTCCTGGAGGTACGCACTTGACCAGCCCGCTGATCACACCCGCCGGACTCGCCGCGCTCGACGACGTGACGGTGCTCGACGTTCGCTGGCGGCTGGGCGGCCCGCCCGGCGTGGAGTCCTATCGCGAGGGGCACATTCCGGGCGCCGTCTACTGCGATCTGGACAAGGACCTCGCGGCGCCTCCCGGCGAGGGCGGGCGTCATCCGCTGCCCGAAGCGGGCGCGTTCCAGAGCGCGATGCGGCGGCTGGGGGTGTCGGACGGGCGGCCGGTGGTGGTCTACGACGACGCCGGATCCACGGTCGCGGCCAGGGCGTGGTGGGCGCTGCGCTACTTCGGCCACCAGGACGTTCGCGTGCTCGACGGCGGGCTGCCCGCGTGGATCGAGGCCGGGCTCCCGACCACGAAGGACGTGCCGGGGTCCGACCTCGCCGAGGGGGATTTCACCGCGAGGCCGGGCGGGATGCCGATGTTGACCGCTGACGAGGCGGGCACGCTGGCCACCCAGGGCGTGCTGCTCGACGCCCGGGCCGCCGAACGCTATCGGGGCGAGGTGGAGCCGATCGATCCGGTGGCCGGGCACGTTCCCGGGGCCGTCAGCGCGCCCACGACCGAGAACGTGGGTCCCGACGGCCGTTTCCTCGACCCCGCCGCGCTACGTGACCGCTTCGCCGGGCTCGGGGTCCGCGAGGGCGTTCAGGCGGGCGCGTACTGCGGCTCCGGCGTGACGGCCGCACACGAGGTGCTGGCGCTGGCGGTGGCGGGCCTGCCCGCCGCGCTCTATGTGGGTTCCTGGTCCAACTGGGTCGCCGATCCCTCCAGACCGGTCGCCACCGGCTGACCTCCGCGCATCGGTAACGGGCCGCGAGAGTGGCGGGGATCCGTGACGAGAGTGGCGGGTCCGTGATGAGAGTGGCGGGTCCGTGATGAGAGTGGCGGGTCCGCGGCGAGAGTGGCGGGCCCGTACCACCCAGTGTCAGTACAACGGCAGGTCGCCTGCGCCGAAGCAGACGAAGCCGGTCTCACCCGTCTTGGCCGCGGCGGACGCCAGGGCCGCGTCCGGTGGGTGGCCTGCCGCCACGAGCTCGTGGAACACGCTCATCAGCGCCCGAGCCCCCTCATCGCGCACCGGCACCAGCCCGGCCACCACACACGACGACCCCTTGGCCAGGAACGTCCCCGGCAGGCCCAGCGGAGCCCCCTCGACCGGCGTGCGCGACATCCCGGAATTGCAGGCCGACAGCACCACCAGCCCCGGCGACCGGGGGATGTCCAGCAGGTCGTACGCCATGAGCGAGCCGTCCTCCAAGGTGATCCCGGACACCAGCGGGCTACGTGCATGGAAGACCCCGTGCGCGGCCAGATGCAGCACATCGGCCACCTCCAGCGCCTCCAGCACCGCCCCGGTGTGCCCCGGCACCTCGCGGCCGTCCGGGTGGCAGGCCAGCACGTTGGCCACCTCGGCGTGCGCGTGCGCCAGAGCGGGTCCGGCTGCCGCCACCACCACCGGCGGCCCGCCCCGGCGGGCGAGACCGAGCTCGCGGGCGTGTGCCCAGGCGGCCGCGCTGGCGGTCACGGTCACCGGACGTTCGCGCAGGCACGGCAGCGCACCCCACGGCACCGTGTGGAGGGCGCCCACCGGCACCACCACCAGCGGCCCGTCACCCAGCTCGGCCAGCAGCGGGCGCAACAACAACCGCTCGACTTCCAGGCCCGCCGCCCCGGCGTTACCCACGTCGCAGGAGTCCTGTCCGCCAGCTTGCCACGGCGCGGTGCACCGCCGGCGTAGCGCGTAACGCAGGCGGACGATCGCCTCCTTGATCGGCCGTACGTCGCCGACCCGCCGCAGCACCGCCCGTTCCCCAGTGATCACCACGGCCAGCAGCGCGTCCTGGTCCGCCACGAACTCCACCAGCGTCCCGGACCCCACCATGGCCCGCACCCGGTCGGGGGCCACCGGCGAGCACGCGTGGGAAGGCGCCGCGACCGCCCGCCACCGCTCCGCGAACTCGAACACCTCCTCCGCACACCCTCCCCGCACCGCCAGCCCCAGCCCGAACGCCGCCAGCCGCTCCCCGGCCCTGGCCGCGTGGGCGCGTAGCGAAGGGTCGTCGAACGTCTCCACCCGCTCGCTCACCTCCGACAGCCCGTTACGGACCGCCCGGAACGCCCCTGTGGCGTCCTCCTGCAGCGACGCCTCCAGCGCGAGCGCGTGCTGCCGCACGGGCACCGGGATCTCCTGTGTCCGCGTGGGCTCCGCGGCCAGCGAGGTCAGCTGGGTGCCTGCCGGGGCCCACGGCTCCTCACGTTCGGCGTGCTCGGTGAGCATGGCGAGCTGCGCCGAGGCCGTCGGGTGGTCGTCCAGGGCGAGCGCCGCCTCGGCCGCCACCAGCCGCAACGCGGCCGCCCCTTCGAGATGCGCCAGCCCGTCCTCCAGCTCGTCGGCGCACGCGACCAGCTCGGCGACCAGGGCGGGCGTGACGGGTTCGAGCGCCAGGCGGGCGCGCAGAACGACCTCCCTGGCCAGCGGCAGCCACGAGGTTCGTTCCTGCGCGGCCAGCTCGGCGGCGGCCTGCTCGGCCACCTGCCGCGCCCGGTGCGGGTCGCCGGTGAGCAGCTCGACCTGGGCCAGCTTCAGCCGCGCCTCGGCCAGCGCCACGTGCGCGCCCGACGCCTCCAGGTCAGGCACGGCCAGGCTCAGCATGGCCCTGGCCTCGCCGGGCAGGTGAGCAGCCAGCAGGGCGCCGGCGAAGTCCGCCCGCATCGTGGCCAGCCGCTCCGGGAAGCCGAACAGGGTGTCCTCGGCCTCGCGGTAGTGCTTGAACGCCCCCGCGATGTCGCCGCGGCGTACCGCGAGGAAGGGCAGGTTCGCGGCGGACAGGCGGGCCAGGTGCCGCAGCCCCGAACGCTGGGAGATCTCCAGGCAGGCGGTGAGGTCGCGCATGGCGGCGTCCCAGTCGCCACGATAGGAGTGGACGAGGCCGCGGTTGAGCAGCCCGCCCGCCAGGAACCTGCGGTCGTCGATGGTGCCTGGCGCGCTCACGAGCACGCGCAGCGCGCGGTCGCAGGACGCGATGGCCTCCTGGTGGCGGCCGAGGCGGGCCAGGGCCACCGCGCGCTGCGTCTCGAGCTTGGCGCGGTCGAGCGGAGAAAGGTGCGACCAGGCCTGGGCGGCGACGCGGAGGGCCTGGAGCGGGTGGCCGCGTTCGGTGCGCACGGTGACGAGGGAGAGGCGGGCCTGGGCGACCCGCTCCGGCGGGGCGCCCTCGGTGGCGATGGCCTCGCGGAGGTGGTGCTCGGCGTCGCGGAGATCGCCCAGCTCGCGGGCGGCCAGCGCGATGGCCCTGAGCGCGACGGCCTCGGCCTCGGGGTTACGGGCCCGGCGCGCGGCGGACAGGACGAAGCGGCCCGCCTGGAGTGCGTGATCGGGATCGACCAGGGAGCGCATGACGGCGGCCTCGGCCGCCACGACGAGCGGGTCGCGGTCGCCGGGTTGATCTGGTGTCGCGCTCATGTCGGGCCTTGGAGCGGAACGGCCGAGAGAGGGACGCGCCTCTCTCGGCTGGTCGGTTGGAGGTCAGGTCGGGAGGGTCAGGGACGGATGCGTACCCATCTGGTCTGGACGGGATTCTGGCCGACCCGGTGGCAGACCACGCTGAGCCAGCCCGGTGGCAGTCCGGTGACGGCGAACTCGCCGGTGAGGCTGATCCGCCGGGTGAGTGTCAGATGGGGGGTCTTCACATCGATGAGAGCTCCCTCTCCTGGGTTTGGGGAGATATGTCCAGCGACATCGATGAGGCCGTCGCCGATCGTCACCTCCAGGTCGAAGGTGAGGTCCGCCGTGACGAAGCGCACCAGGTGGCAGCCCTCGCCATCGCGTACGCCGCCGGCTGCGGCGCACTCGCCGGGGGCGGCCGTGACCGCTCCCGGGACCCGAAGCCCGTAGGCGTCACGTGCGGCGGCGGACACGTGACCGGGAATCGGGTCGTTCCCGGAGGCCAACCGGAGGGCCGCCAGGAAGTATTCATCGTTGATCATTGCGCTGTCTCCTGTAGTGAGAGCAGAGTGCGCAGTTTTTCGAGGCAGCGGGCCTTGGTCGGACCGACGCTGCCGATGGGGAACCCGAGCCGAGCCGCGATCTGCTGGTTGCCGACGTCATTAGCGACCAGCTGGAGGAGTGACCGGCAGGGTTCGGGCAGGGTGGAGACCGTCTTCCAGAGCAGGCGCCTGCCGTCGGCCTCCAGGACGGCGGACTCCGGGTCAGGGTCTTCGACGACCTCGAAGGAGGAGACGCCCGCGCGCTCCTTCCGCAGCAGCAGGAAAGCTTCTCGGCGCACGGTCGTCATGAGCCAGCCTCCCACCCCCGCCGGATCCCTGATGCTCTGGAGATGTTGCAGAAGGCGCAGCCAGGAGCCCTGAACCGCATCCGCCGCGTCGGATGGGCTCAGGCCGCACGCGCGGGCAACGGCCCACATGCGCGGCCCGAACGTGGACTCCAGCTCGTCCCAAGCCGACCGGTCTCCCCCGGCGGCCGCGACGAGCAACTCCGCTGGATCCCGCATGCGGCCTCCTTCCGTCCGGCACGAGCAGGCGATCATGCCTCCCCGTGATTGCTTGAGGACTGAGCGTAAACTCTACAGACTCGCCGGGATGAGAACTCCCAGATCGGGAATTTGCCGGGTCTCCTCCGAGTCGAAGAGCCGCCGGGCCACCTCCTTCGCCGGCTCGCTCTTGGCCGCGTCCGCCACGGCCCCCGCCACCAGGGCGGTGGCGAACGACGTGCCGCTCCACGTCGCGTATCCCGCGAAGTCGCCTCCGTCCAGGAAACTGCTGGTCAGCCAGTCGCCGCGGGCGCAGGCGTCCACCCAGGTGCCGTGGCCGGAGTAGGGTGCCCTGCGCTCCTCGGACGCGTCCACGGCGGCCACGCCCACCACACCGGGCATCGCCGCGGGCCAGAACGGCCGGTCGGACCCGGTGTTGCCGGCACAGGCCACGGTCACCGTGTCCTGCAGCGCGGCGATGGCGTCGCCCAGCAACTGCGGCGGCCGGTCGTCGAAGGTGTGGCCGCCGAAGGAGAGGTTGAGCACGTGCGGCGGGCGCTCGAGCATGCGGTGGAGAGCGCGTGCGACGGTCGCCTCGTCGCCGATGCCGTCGCCGTCGAGCACCCGGTGCACGCGCAGCGCCGCACCCGGCGCCCGGCGGGCCAGCAGGCCCGCGATGAACGTGCCGTGGCCGGCCTGCGAGCCCTCCGTCGCGTCGGCGTCCTCGGGGGCGGTCTGGCCGTACCAGTCGCTGCCGGCCCACCACGGGTGCTTGGCCACGCCGGTGTCGAGCAGGCCCACGACCACGTCCGAGTGGGATCGGCCCGGTTTGTGGTGGATGGGCGGAACGGGGAAAGGTCTGGACGCGGGACCGCCGAAGAACAGGGGCTGGCCGCGGAACACGTGGTTCGGCGACGCTCTGAGGCCCTTCTCGCGTAGTTCGGCCGTGATCTCGCAGGGGTCGGCGCCGGGCGACAGGTGGATCACGCAGACGCCGTCCGCCTCCGAGACCGCCTGGGTCCAGCGCGACGCGGCGGACAGCGCCGTGCGGTCGGTCAGCAGCTGACCAGGCCGGATGAACGCCGCGCCGACAGATTGGATTTCCATGAGGCGGTATGTATCCCCGCTCGTGCAACTGTCACATGCCGCTCCCGCACCAAGTTGGTATGGCCCCCCTCTGGTGTCAGATAGCGACCGACGGTAGTCTCTCCCTAGTCACTTGTGATCATCCTGGGGCGAGGCCGTTGGGGAAGGCGCACCTCGTACCGAAACGGGAGGTCCGGTGTCTGCTCGTGGCGTCCTTTACGTCCACTCGGCTCAGCCCGCGCTGTGCCCTCACATCGAATGGGCAGTCGCGGGTGTCCTTGGCGTGCCCGTAGACCTGACGTGGACGCCGCAACCCGCCGCGCCCAACGTCGTGCGCGCGCAGGCGGAATGGGAGGGGCGCGCGGGCATCGCCGCGGCCATCGCCTCCTCTCTCATGGGCTGGCAGCGCCTCCGATTCGAGATCACCGAGGATGGCTCGCCCGGCGTGGACGGGTCCCGGCACGCCTACACGCCGACCCTCGGCGCCTTCACCGCGGTCATCGGCGCCTCGGGCGACATCATGATCCCAGAAGACCGGCTCAGAGCCGCGATGATGATGGCGGCCCAGGGGCGGTGCGTGCTGGAGGACGAGCTGGACAAGATGCTCGGGCGGCCCTGGGACGAGGAGCTGGAGCCGTTCCGGTACGCGGGCGACGGCGCCCCGGTCCGCTGGCTGCACGCCGCCGTCTGACCCCCGCCACGGGTTCGCCTCAACCGCGCAGGCCCCGCACCGACGCCGGTGCGGGGCCTCTTGGGAACTCGGCACGGGTCCGCCCGCGGTGCGCCGCCGCCCCAGCCACACACCAGCGCGCCCCAGCCACACGCCCCGCCAAACTCCGCCAAAGGGCGAAGGTGGGGCGCGGACTCGCCGAACGAGCACGTCAAAAGGACCCCGCCGATGTCGGCGAGGTCCTTCGGAAGAGCCTGGAGAGGGTTACAGCGGGATGTTGCCGTGGGCGCCGCGGGCAGGTGTGGCCTGGGCGAGGACCTTGGCGATGGCGCCGCGCGTCTCCGCGGGCTTGATCACCTCGTCGATGACCCCCAGCTCCTGAGCGCGTACGAGCCCCCCGGCCAGCTTCTCGTGCTCGTCGGCCAGCCGCTGCTCCAGCTCCGCCCGCTCCTCCTCCGGCGCGGCGGCCAGCTCGCGCCGCTTGAGGATGCGTACGGCCGCCACCGCCCCCATGACCGCCACCTCGGTGGTGGGCCAGGCGAACACCTTGGTGGCGCCGAGCGCGCGGGAGTTCATTGCGATGTACGCCCCGCCGTACGCCTTACGCGTCACCAGCGTGACCCGCGGCACCGAGGCCTCGGCGAAGGCGTGCAGCAGCTTGGCGCCCCGCCGGACCACCCCGTCGTGCTCCTGGCCGACCCCGGGCAGGTAACCGGGCACGTCCACGAGGACAACCAACGGCACGCCGAAGGCGTCACACATACGAACGAAGCGGGCGGCCTTCTCGGCGGACGTGGCGTCGAGGCAGCCGCCCAGCCGCATCGGGTTGTTGGCGATCACACCGACCGTCCGGCCACCGAGGCGGCCCAGCGTCGTGACGATGTTCGGCGCCCACTTGGGGTGCAGCTCGGTGCCCGGCTCATCGAGCAGGCCGTTGACCAGCGGCTTGACGTCGTAGGCACGCCTCGCCGACTCGGGCAGCAGCGTGGAGAAGTCCACTTCCTCGATTTCTCCGGTGCGCACCCGCCCCTGGTGGCCGAGGAGCGTGGCGAGCTGGCGCGCCTTGACGTACGCGTCGGTCTCGGTCTTGGTGACGACGTGCACGACGCCGCTGCGCTTGCTGTGGGGCTCGGGGCCGCCCAGGGCCGCGGCGTCGACGCTCTCGCCCGTGACGCTGCGGACCACGTCGGGGCCGGTGACGAAGATGCGGCCGGAGTCGGCCAGGATGACCAGGTCGGTCAGCGCGGGGCCGTAGGCGGCGCCGCCGGCGGCCGGGCCGACGACCACGGAGATCTGCGGCACCACACCGGACGCCTTCGTCATGGCGGCGAAGACGGTGCCGACGGCGTGCAGCGACTCGACGCCTTCGGCGAGTCGCGCACCGCCGGAGTGCCAGATCCCGATGATCGGCACCCGTTCACGGACGGCCACGTCGTAGGCGTGCACGATGTGCTCGCAGCCCTCGCTGCCCATCGCGCCGCCCTGGAAGCGGGCGTCACTGCAGAAGGCGACGACGGGAACACCCTCGACGCGGCCCATGGCGGCCAGCACACCGCTCTTGTCCTGGGGAGTGATCGGCCGCAGCGAGCCCTCGTCGAGCAGCGCGGTCAGCCGGACGACTGGATCACGGGGATCGGCAGGCTCCTGTTCGGAGTCGTCTGTCGCCACCCGGTTGTCCAGCACGGTCATGTCAAGCCCCCTTAAACACGACGGTCACGTTGTGGCCGCCGAACCCGAACGAGTTGTTGACCGCGGCGATGTCGCCTTCAGGCAGCGTGCGGTTGGCCCCGTAGACGAGGTCCACGTCGATGCCGTCGTCGAGGTTGTCGAGGTTGATGGTGGCGGGAACGACCCGCTCCTGGAGGGCCTTGATCGTGAAGACGGACTCGATGCCCCCGGCACCGCCGAGCAGGTGCCCGGTCATGGACTTGGTGGAGGTCACCAGCGGGTGGGTGCCGATGGCCTTGGCCACCGCCTGCACCTCGCCGACGTCTCCCGCGGGGGTCGAGGTGGCGTGCGCGTTGACGTGCTTGACGTCGAGGCCGGTGATCTCGGCGTCGGTCAGCGCCTGCGTCATCGCCATGATGATGCCGCGGCCCTCGGGCTCGGGCTGGGTGATGTGGTGGGCGTCGGCGGAGTAGCCGACGCCGGCGCAGTAGGCGTAGATCCGCGCGCCGCGCGCCTTGGCGTGCTCCTCGGACTCCAGCACCACGATGCCGGCGCCCTCGCCGAGCACGAACCCGTCGCGGTCGCGGTCCCACGGCCGGGACGCGCCCTGCGGGTCGTCGTTGCGGGTGGACATGGCCCGCGCGGCGGCGAAGGCGGCCATGTTGAGCCCGTGGATGGCGGCCTCGGTGCCGCCGGCGACCACGACGTCGGCGCGGCCGGCCCTGATCATGTCCATCGCGTGGCCGATGGCCTCGGCTCCGGACGCGCACGCCGACACGGTGGCGTGCACGCCGGCCTGGGCGCCCAGGTCGAGGCCGATCCAGGCGGCGGGGCCGTTGGGCATGAGCATCGGCACCGTGAACGGCGACAGCCGGTTCCAGCCGCGCTCGCGCCAGGTGTCGTAGGCGCTCAGCGTGGTGCTGATGCCGCCGATGCCGCTGGAGACCACGACGCCGAGCCGCTCGGGAGCCACCTCGGGAGCGCCGGCGTCCTGCCAGGCCTCCCTGGCGGCGACCAGCGCGAACTGCTCGCTGCGGTCGAGGCGGCGGGCCTCGGGCCGGGGCAGCACCTCGGTGGGATCGACCGCCGCCGTCCCCGCGAACTTCACGGGAACGGCGTCGATCCAGTCCGTGGTGAGGGTCTGGACACCCGACTGACCGGCGAGGAGCGCCGTCCAGGTCGAGGTGACGTCTCCACCGACGGGCGTCGTCGCGCCAAGCCCGGTGACGACGACACGTACCCGGTTCGCACTCACGTTTCGCGCTCCTTGCTAGTCAGAATGGAAATGGGGTCAGCCCTGGATGAAGTTGAGGACGTCCTTGACCGTCTTCAGGTTCTTGAGCTGGTCGTCGGGGATCTCGACGCCGAACTCGTCCTGGGCGGCCACGGCGATCTCGACCATGGACAGGGAGTCGATGTCGAGGTCGTCCACGAAGCTCTTCTCGGGGGTCACGTCGGAGGCCGGGATGCCGGTGATCTCGTTGATGATCTTGCCGAGGCCTGCGAGGATGTCCTGCTCGGTGGCAGCCATGTCGATGGTTCTCCTTTGATTTCTGGGTTCTGTACGGCTGTGCCGTACAAGCTCTTGATGGATGGAGGAGGCTAAGGGATCTCGATCACTTGACCGGCGTAGGTCAGGCCCGCGCCGAAGCCGAGCACCAGCGCGAGACCGCCGGAGCGGACCTCGCCGCGCTCGAGCATGCGCGAGAGCGCCAGCGGGATCGAGGCGGCCGAGGTGTTGCCCGCGGTGACGATGTCGCGGGCGATCACGGCCTGGTCGGCGCCGAGCTTGCGGGCGATGGCCTCGATGATGCGCAGGTTGGCCTGGTGAGGCACGAACGCGGACAGCTCCGAGGGGTCCACGCCGGCGCGCTCGCAGGCGGCGAGTGCCACCGGGTGGAGCGTGGTGGTCGCCCAGCGGAAGACGGTCTGGCCCTCCTGGTGGAGGAAGCCGCCGCGGTCCTTGACGATGATCGCCTCGGACTTGTCGCCGGCGCTGCCCCACACCACGGGGCCGATGCCCGGGGTCTCGGACGGAGCCACCACCGCGGCGCCCGCGCCGTCGGCGAAGATCACGGCGGTCGATCTGTCGGTCCAGTCGACCCACTGCGACAGCTTCTCCGCGCCGATGACCAGCACGTTCCTGGCCGAGCCTGCCCGCACGGCGGCGCTCGCGGTGCCGAGCGCGTAGCAGAACCCGGCGCAGGCGGCGTTCACGTCGAACGCGCCGGGCGACTGGATGCCGAGGCGGTGGGCCACGATGGCGGAGGCGTTGGGGATCTGGGTCTCGAGCGTGCAGGTGGCCACGATGACCAGATCGATGTCCTCCGGCGACAGGCCGCTCGCGGCCAGCGCCTTGCCGCCGGCGATGGTGGCCATGTCCTCGAGGGACTCGCCATGGGGCGCGACCCGGCGCTCCTTGATGCCGACGCGGGACTGGATCCACTCGTCGTTGGTGTCCATGGTCTTGGCGAGGTCGTCGTTGGTGACGACCTGTGCGGGCTGGTAGTGGCCGAAGGCGAGAATCCTGCCGCCCGGGGCGATGTCGGGGATCTTCACTTGATCAGCTCCCTGGCCGCTTCGAGGTCGTCGGGGGTCTTCAGCGCCACGGTCTGCACGCCGGACAGGCCGCGCCTGGCCAGGCCGGTGAGCGTGCCGCCGGGCAGCAGCTCGATCATCTTCGTGACGCCGAGCGCGGCCATGGTCCGCATGCAGGCGTCCCACCTGACGGGGCTGCTGATCTGCTTGACCAGCCGCTCCACGAACTCGGCGCCGCCGGCGACCGCCTGTCCGTCCGAGTTGGACAGCAGCGTGACGCGCGGGTCCGCGGGGACGACGTTGGCGGCGGCCTCGCGCAGGCTCTCCACGGCCGGGGCCATGTGGTCGGTGTGGAACGCGCCGGCCACCTTCAGCGGGATGAGCCGGGCGCGGCCCGGCGGGTCGTCCTTGAGCGCGGCCAGCTGCTCCAGCGTGCCGCCCGCCACGATCTGACCGGCGCCGTTGATGTTGGCGGGGGTCAGGCCGTGCTTCTCGATGGCGGCCAGGACCTCGTCCTCGGCGCCGCCGAGCATGGCGGTCATGCCGGTCTCGGTGATCGCGGCGGCCTTGGCCATGGCCTTGGCGCGCTCGCGGACCAGCGTGAGGGCCTGCTCGTGGGTGAGCACCCCGGCCAGCGCGGCGGCGGCGAACTCTCCCACGCTGTGGCCGGCGAGCACGTCGGGGGCCGCGCCCAGCGCCTCGGCCGAGGCCAGCGCGGCGGCCACGAGCAGCGGCTGCGCGACCGCGGTGTCGCGGATCTCGTCAGCGTCGGCGGTCGTGCCGTAGGTGATCAGATCGAGCCCGACGACCTCCGACCAGGCGCCGATTCTGTCGGCCACACCGGGCAGCTCGAGCCAGGGGGACAGGAAGCCTGGCGTTTGGGCACCTTGGCCCGGAGCGACGAGTACAAGCACAAAACCCACCTTGCCCTGTAGAACTCCGACACGCGGATAATGATCCGCACGAACTTCATCCGGGGGGTTTTGTAGGAAGCCTACAGTGGGGGTTTCGCCGCGATTACGTTAGGGCGCGCCACGTTACGGCGCTTTCCGACAACCGCCCGAGAATCAGGCCCACCTGAAGGGTGAAGGCCGACCTGCCCTCGGTGGGCTGGTATCCGGTCAGCTCCGTGATCTTCTTCAGGCGGTAGCGGACGGTGTTGGGGTGGACGAACAGCAGCCGCGCCGTCGCCTCCAGCGAGGTGCCCTGCTCCAGGTACGTGGCCAGCGTGTCGAGCAGCGGCGTGCCGGCGAGCGGCAGGTAGACGTTCTCGATGAGCTGCTGCCTGGCGTCGTCGTCGCCGTCGAGCGCCCGCTCGGCCAGCAGTTCTTCCGCGTGCACCGGCCGCGGCGCGTCGGGCCAGCCGCACGACGCCTTGAGCCCGGCCAGCGCCGCCCTGGCGGAGCGCGCGGCGGCGTGCAGGTCGGGGACCTCGGGGCCGATGACGATGGGGCCCATCCCGAAGCGGTGCACGACCTGCTTGGCGGCGTCGTTGACGCTCCCCGCGCCGCCCACGATCACGATCAGCCGGTCGCCCTGCACGTCGGCCAGCAGGTCCATGCCGATGCGGCGGCCCTTCTCCCGCAGGCTGTCGATGACCGCGCGGGGGTCGTCGTCGGGGGCGTGGCCGGCGATGACGACCACGGGGGAGGAGGTCCAGCCCAGCGCGGCGGCCCAGGAGTGCAGGCCGTCGTCGACCTCACCGCGTACGAGGGCGTCCACGATCAGGGCCTCGAGCCTGGCGTCCCATGCGCCCCTGGCCTCGGCCTCGCGGGCGTAGACGTGGGCGGCGGCGAAGGCGACGTCGCGGGTGTAGCGGAGCATGGCCTGCTGGAGCTGGTCCTCGCCGCCCGGCGCGGCCAGCTCGTGGGTCTGCGCCTCGACCACTTCCACCACGACCCTGACGATGTCGACGGTCTGCTGGAGCGAGATGGAGCGCTTGAGCTCGCGCGGGGCCGTGCCGAAGAACTCGATGCTGGGGGTGGGGCGATCCTCGCCGGCGGTCGAGAACCACTCGACGAACGCGGCGATGCCGGCCTGCGCCACGAGCCCCACCCACGACCGGTCCTCCGCGCTGAGCGCGCGGAACCACGGCAGCTGCTCGTCCATGCGAGCCATCGCGGCCGTGCCGAGCGAGCCCATGGCCCGCTCGAGCCTGCGCGTGGTGTCCTCTCGGGTCCGGTCTGTCACGTCTCCTAGAGTGCCAGCTCCACCCGGATGACCGCGACGGCCGCCCCGCCGCGGCCAGGACCGCCGTACGGGGGCTAGATGACCGCGACCGCGGTGATGAGGCCGATCGCGACGTGCGTGACGGCGAGCAGCCGCGCGCCCGGCTGCAGCTCGGGCTCCTTCACCAGGTCGCGTACGGAGATGCCCACGACCCGGTCGAACACCAGCATCGCCACGGTCTGCACCACGATGCCGACCAGGCCGTAGACCGCCGTGCCCGCCAGCCCCTCCGCGAGCCGGCCGCCGGAGGCCCAGATGGAGGAGGCCACGATCAGGCCGACGGCGCCCAGGGCGGACGTGGTGAGCAGGGTGGCGTTGGGGTTGCGGTCGGTGCGGATGACCTCGCTCAGCTTGCCGGGGGTGGCCCAGTCGATCACGTAGAAGCCGACGATCATCAGGATCACGCCGACGGCGGCGTACGCGGCGATGGCGCCCGCGCCACGAGCGAGGGTCTCGAGAAGGGTCACGTTGATTCCTATCAGGCGATGAGGTGGGGGACGAACGAGGAGGTGTCGTCGGTGATCAGGCCGCTCGTCTCCCTGATACCCAGTCCGGCGGCCTCGTCGGCGACCACCCAGGCGCCGAGCACCGGCCGCTGCCCCTCGAACTCGGGCAGCGCCTCGAAGCCCTGGAAGACGTAGCCCTCCTGGCCGTAGGAGCCGGGCGTCTCCTGGCCGCCCTCGGGGGTGACGATGCGCATGGAGGCGCCCTCCCTGCCGAGCAGCGGCTTGGCGATGTAGGAGGTCAGCTCGCGCGGCCCGTCGAGGTAGGCGGGCAGCAGGTTGGGATGGCCGGGGAAGAGCTCCCACAGGATGGCCAGCAGCGCCTTGTTGGACAGCAGCGTCTTCCACAGTGGCTCGATCCACGTGGTGTGCCGTACGGCGTGCCGCCCGAACTCGTCGGCCAGCATCCACTCCCAGGGGTAGAGCTTGAACACCGAGCGGATGGGGTGCTGCTCGACGTCCACGAAACGGCGGTTGAGCGAGTCCCAGCCGATGTCCTCCATGGCGATGGCCATGGTCTGCAGGCCCCCCTGCGCGGCGGTCTCCTGCAGGTAGGCCACCGTCATGGCCTCCTCGCCGGTCTCGTCCGCGTTCGTGAACGCGAAATGCGTCGGCCCCGGCGGCAGCCGCAACTCGCGCCAGCGGTCGATGAGCCGTTCGTGCACGGAGTTCCACTGGTCGGCGTCCGGATGGACGTCCTGCAGCCAGAACCACTGCACGACCGACGACTCCACGAGCGAGGTCGGCGTGTCGGCGTTGTACTCCAGCAGCTTCGCCGGTCCCGTGCCGTCGTAGCGCAGGTCGAAGCGGGCGTACACGTGGGGGTCGCGGCGCTCCCACGAGCGCGCGACCTCCTCCCACGCCCACTCGGGGACGGCGAAGTCGGCGAAGCGCTTCGTCGAGACCACGTGCTCGACGGCGCGCAGGCACATGCCGTGGAGCTCCTCGACCTGCTCCTCCAGTGCCTCCACCTCGTCCAGCGAGAAGACGTAGTGAACGGACTCGTCCCAGTAGGGCCGGGTCAGCCCCGACGGATGCGCGGCCCGGTGGTAGGCCAGGCCCTGGCTCTCGATCGTCTTCTCCCAGCCCGGCCTGGGAGTGCCATGCTCACGGCGCACGTGTCAGCTCCCGCTGCTCCAGCGGTTGCCGAAGCCACCGCGCTGGATGTCTTTGCCCGAGCGGCTGGAGATGTTCACGTCGGACGGGCGGTAGGTGGTGCCGTCGTACACCCGGTCGCCCCTCCTGGTGCCGCCGTAGTACCAGTGGTACGCCCCGTGCGAGTTGCCGCTGCTGAACCGGTACGAGCTGTGGCCGTCGTCGTCCTCGCAGTAGGAGTCGTCGACGACCTGGTAGGAGCCTGGGATGGGGGTCGGGGTCGCGGTGGTGAAGTCGTCCGTGGGAATGGAGGTGTCGTCCTCCACGAGGATGACGCAGTCGGCGGTGACGTCGTCGTCGTCGTTCGACTCCGCGATCGCCCAGACGGCGACCAGTGTCACGGACAGCGCGCCGACGACTGTCAGTGCGACGGCCTTGGACGACTTGCGTTCTGGCGCCTCTTGATGCTGGGGCGGTGGTGCCATCAAGCTCCTGCTTTCATGGGCCGATCAGCCTATCGGTGGTGCTTGTCCGCGTTCAATCTGGAAGTGGTCATTTGCCGGGGGTATGAAGTGACGTATGGAACCGGTTGAGGCCCTGCGCGAGATCGCCTTC
The DNA here is from genome assembly GCF_044466425.1 of Nonomuraea sp. NPDC049400. NCBI lineage: Bacteria > Bacillati > Actinomycetota > Actinomycetes > Streptosporangiales > Streptosporangiaceae > Nonomuraea > Nonomuraea sp. NPDC049400. The sequence goes on along the minus strand of NZ_JBITMP010000016.1, from coordinate 27,343 downwards.
CTGCTGGAGCGCGCCGGAGAGCCCACATATCGCGTGCGGGCCTTCCGCCGCGCCGCCGGGGTCGTCGCCGACCTGCCCGGGGACGAGCTCGTACGGTTGTCCCGCACCGGAGGACTCGGTGACCTGCCGGGTATCGGCAAGGTCACCGCACTGGTGATCAACGAAGCGCTGGATGGTCAGGTTCCGACCTATCTGCGCAGAATGCGGGCGACCGAGGGCGTACAACTCGACGAGGAGACCGCCGCGCTGCGGGCCGCGCTGAAAGGGGACCTGCACAGCCACTCGGACTGGTCGGACGGCGGCTCGCCGATCGAGGAGATGGCGGAGGCGGCCATCGGGCTCGGCCACTCCTACATGGCGCTGACCGACCATTCACCCCGGCTGAGCGTGGCCAAGGGGCTGTCGGCGGAGCGGCTCGAGCGCCAGCTCGACGTGGTGGCCAAGCTGAACGAGCGGCTGGCCCCGTTCCGGATCCTGACCGGCATCGAGGTGGACATCAACCTGGACGGCTCGCTCGACCAGTCGGACGCGCTGCTGGAGCGGCTGGACGTGGTGGTGGCCAGCGTCCACTCCAAGCTCCGCATGGACGGCGACGACATGACCCGCCGGATGGTCACCGCCATCGCGAACCCCCTGGTGGACGTGCTCGGCCACTGCACGGGGCGGGTGGTGCAGGCAGGGGGCAAGCGGGGCGAGCGCCGCCCGGAGTCGTCGTTCGACGCCGAGCTGGTCTTCGAGGCCTGCCGCCGCTTCGGGGTGGCGGTGGAGATCAACTCCCGGCCCGACCGGCTCGATCCGCCCAAGCGGCTGATGCGGCTGGCGTACGAGATGGGGTGCGTGTTCGCGATCGACTCCGACGCGCACGCGCCCGGACAGCTCGACTGGCTGCGGTACGGCTGCGAGCGCGCGGCGAGGTGCGGCATCGAGGCGGACCGCATCGTCAACACGTGGCCGGTGGACCGGCTGCTCGAGTGGACGGCCCCTTGAGCCGTGCCCGCTCGCCTATTTGCCGACCCCGTCGGCGAGGCCCTTGACGATGTAGCGCTGGCCGAGGAAGAAGAGCAGGACCACGGGGAGCGCCGCGATCACCATGCCGGCGAAGACGACCGGGTACTCGGTGCCGTGCTTGCTCATCAGGCTGGTCAGCCCCACCGGGAGGGTCTGCACGCCGGCGCCGCTGGTGAAGATCATCGCGAAGAGGTACTCGTTCCAGGTGAACAGGATGTGCAGCAGCACCGTCGAGGTGAGGATCGGCTTGCACATCGGCAGGATGATCCGCCAGAACGCCGTCCACCGGCCCGCGCCGTCCATCTCGGCCGCCTCGTCCACCTCGCGGGGCAGGTCGATCATGTACGCGCGGATGAGGAAGGTCGTGAACGGCACGCGGAAGGCGGTGTAGAGGATGAGCAGCGCCCAGAACGTGTTGTACAGCCCCATCGCCTGGAACATCTTCACCAGCGGCACGAGCGCCACGGTGGGGGCGAGCATGAGCCCGCCGAGTATCGCCGCAGTGAGCGTCCTGTTGAGCGGGACGTTCACGCGGGTGAGGCCGTAGGCGGCCCACGCGCTGACGAACACCGTGGCGACCGTCGAGGTCAGCGTGACCAGCACGCTGGTGGTGAGGTAGTCGCTGACGCCGCGGTTCCACGCCTTCTGGTAGTTCTCGAAACTCCAGTGCAGGGGCAGCGCGAACGGGTCGCCGAACAGCTCGGCGTTGGTCTTGAACCCGTTGAGCGTCATCCACAGCAGCGGATAGAGCACCACCACCGCGAGGGCCAGCAGGAAGGCCCACATGAAGACGCGGGCGATCGCTCCGAGGAAGCTCAGGCGCGTCACCATTCCACCCTTCTCCTGCGGGTGACCCACAGCTGTGCCACCGCGATGCCGAGCGTGATCACGAACAGGACGGTCGCGACCGCGGCGGCGTAGCCGAAGTTGTTGCGGACGAACCCGCTGCGGTACAGCCAGGTGCCCAGCACCTGGGTCGAGTTGTTCGGCCCGCCGGCGGTCATCACCATGACCTCGTTGAACACCTGGAGCGCGCCCGAGATGGTGACGATCGCCATGAGCCCGGTCATCTCGCGCACCAGCGGCACCGTCACGTGGAAGAACCGGCGGACCGGGCCGACGCCGTCGATGGCGGCGGCGCCGTAGATCTCCGAGGGGATGCGCTGGATCGCGACCGCGAACAGCAGCGTGGAGTAGCCGAAGCCCTGCCACTGGCTCATCGCGACGATCGCCGACATGGCCGTGCTCTCCTGGCCGAGCCACGCCTGCGCGAACTGGCCGAGGCCCACGGCCTTGAGCGCGTGGTTGAGCGGGCCCAGGTTCGGCTCGTACAGGAAGTAGAACAGCAGTCCCGCGACGGTCAGCGAGATCGCCGAGGGGATGAAGTAGACCGCGCGCAGACCGCGCCGCCAGCGCTCGCTGCCGATGCTCTCGATGAGCGCGGCGAGCAGGAGCGCGCCGAACACTTGGAACACGACGGAGACCACCGCGTACAGCGCGTTGTTGCCCAGCGACGACCAGAACACCGGGTCGTCGACGAGCTTGGCGTAGTTGCCGAGCCCGACGTACTCCTGGCTGCCGCTGTAGATGTCCCACTTGAGCGTGCTGAACTGCAGGTTCTGCACGAGCGGCAGGTAGACGAACACTCCTACCAGCACGAGTGCGGGCAGGACCCACACCAGCCTGAGCGTGGCGCGCACGTGCGGTCTCCCTACTTGGCTTCGGCCGAGGCCTGGCGCACGCTTTCGAGCACCTGCTCGGCGGTCTTGCCACCGCTGACGATCGCCTCGCCGCCGGCCAGCCACGCGTCCGCCACCTCGGGCACGGTGACCATGTCCAGCCAGATGGCCAGCTTCGGCGCCTTGTTGACCAGCTGGACGCCCTCGTAGACGGCCTTGCTTGAGGTTTCCGGCGTGACGGCGCCGACGACCGTGCTGGGCTGCCCGTACGGCGGCGCGGACAGCGTCTTGGCGTTCTGCGCGCTCGTGACGAACTTCATGAAGTCGACGGCGAGCGCGACCCTGGGCGACTTGGCGTTGATCAGATATCCCTCTGGCGAGCCCTCCAGCACCGCCGGGTCGCCGGGGGCGTTCTTCGGGACCGGGAGCTGGAAGATGCCGAAGTCCTCGGGCTTGAGGTTGCTCGACGTCGCGTTGTCGAACTCCAGGATCTCCTGGTAGTACATGGCGGCCTTGCCGTTGGCGAAGGCCTCCTGCGCGGAGGAGTAGAGCACGCCGTTCGTGCCGCTCTTGGTGTCCGTGCACTGGTCGACCAGCGTCTTGAACTGGTTGAGCGCGGTGACGTAGCCCGGGTTGTCGAGCTTGGCCGTGGCCGGGGCGAAGTCGGCCTGGAGCACGGCGTCCGGCACGTTGTAGGCGAACAGCTGCTGCAGGTAGTGCAGGGCGGGCCAGCCGTCCTTGTTGCCGAAGGCGACGGGCTCGTACCCGGCCTTGCGCAGCGGCCCGCAGGCGGCGACGAGGTCCTCGAACGTCTTGGGCGCCTCGACCCCGGCCTTGGCGAAGGCGCTCTTGCTGTAGCCCATGAACTTGCCGTTGCCGTACAGCGGGATCCCGTAGTTCTTGCCGTCGCGGGCGAAGGCGGCCAGCGAGCCAGGGCTGAACGTCTTGCCCCACTCCGTGCCGGGGCCGATCACCTTGGTGAGGTCGGCGGCGCGCCCGCCGCGGATGTAGTTGTCCGCCCAGTTTCCGGTCCAGGTGAAGTAGACGTCGGGCAGCGCGTCCGAGGCCGTGAGCGTCTTGAGCTTGTCCTTGACGCTCTGGTCGGTCTCCTGGATCAGCTCGATCTTCACCTGCGGGTGCTTCTTCCGGTACTCGGTCGCGAGGTCCTCGAAGTAGGAGTCCGTCGGGTCACCGGCGAACTTGGTGAGCACGCTCAGCGTGCCGGAGAACTCCGGCGTGGCGGCCGGGTCGGCCGCCGGGGCCTGTGCGGGGCCGCCGCCGGAGCAGGCGGCCAGCGTGAGTGTCCCGAGGAGTGCCGCGAACGTCGGCAGTGCGCGAGGGCGCATGGGCTTCCTTTCTCTTTCAGGAACGCCTTTGGTGTTGGCCGACCTTACATGGCGTCTGATACCGGTACCAGCCCCAGTCGCCAAGATCTTTTGTTCGAGTGCCGGAATCTCTGCTGTAGCCGCTGGTGGTAGTGGGGATGTTTGACGGATCCCGGCTCACTGTGTCAACGTGACTGCCGCGTGATACCGGTATCAGGTCGGTCGCGTGACATTTCCCCGGAAAGGATGCGAAGATGCTCGGGTTCAACGAGCCGGAATTTCTCTCCCAGGTGGCGAGCGCGGTGGGCCTGCGCCCACGGATCGAGGAGCTGGTCGACCGGCTCGTGGACGAGGGGTTCAAGCACGTGCTCCTCGTCGGCGCCGGCGGCACCTACGCTCAGATGTGGCCGTACGAGCACCTCGCCCGGCGCAGCTCGACGCTCGACGTGCGCGCCGCGATCGCCGCCGAGCTGATCGTCTCCGGTGACGCCCGCCTGGGAGAGGACACCGTGGCGATCTTCACCTCGGTCTCCGGCACCACCGACGACACCGTCCGCGCGATCGAGTACTGCAAGTCCAAGGGCGCCTTCACGGTCTCCTTCACCGGCCACCCCGACTCGCCCGTGGCCACGAAGGCGGACACGGCGCTCGTCTCGCAGCCCAAGACCTGGCCGTTCGACATGCAGCTGCTGCTGTTCATGACCCGGCTGCTCGCCCGCCGGGGCGAGTTCGACGGATACGAGAAGTTCGCCGCCGAGTTCGAGGGCATCCCGGGGATCCTCGTCGAGGTCGCCAAGCAGGCTGAGCCGGTGGCCGCCGCGTTCGCCGAGGCGCACAAGGACAGCGACTACCACTTCCTCATCGGCGGCGGGAACCTCTGGGGGTTCACGTACCTCTACTCCATGTGCATCCTCGAGGAGATGCAGTGGCTGCGCACCACCAGGGTGCACAGCGCGGAGTTCTTCCACGGCTCGCTCGAGCTGCTCGAAGAGCACACCAGCGTGATCGTCTTCCAGGGCGAGGACGAGACGCGGCCGATCACCGACCGCGCCGAGACCTTCGCCCGGCGCGTCTCCAAGGACGTCACCGTCTTCGACACCCGCGACTACCCGCTCACCGGGATCAGCCCCGAGTTCCGTGGCCTGCTCGCGCCGCTCGTGCTCGACACCGTGATGAGCCGCGTCAGCAAGCACCTGGAGCGGGTCCGCGACCACTCCCTCGACCTGCGCCGCTACTACCGGGTCATGGACTACTGAGGCCCTCATGCGAGTGCTCGGCTTCGGCGACAACATCGTCGACCGGTTCATCGACCGCGGCGTCGACTACCCCGGCGGCAACAGCGTCAACGTCGCCGTCTACGCCCGCCGCCTCGGCCTCGAGTCGGCCTACCTGGGCGTCTTCGGCGACGACTCGCTCGGGCGTTTCCTGCGGGAGTCGATCGCCGCGGAGGGGGTCTCGATCGACGCCTGCGTCGTCAGGGCGGGCGAGAGCGGCGTCTCCCACCTGCGGGTCGACGACGGCGACCGCGTCTTCCTCGGCTGGAACGGCGGCGGCGTCACCGTACGCGAGCCCCTCGTGCTCAACGACGGCCTGCTCGGCTACGTGAGCGGCTTCGACCTCGTGCATTCGAGCGTCTACTCCCGCAGCGAGCCCGAGCTGCCGAAGCTGGCCGCGCTCCGCACGCTGGTCAGCTTCGACCTGTCCAGCGAGGAGGAGTACCGCAGGCCCGCCTACCTCGACCGCGTCTGCCCGTACGCCGATCTCGTGCTGCTGTCCTGCTCCGACCTCGACGAGGCCGCCACCGGCGACCTCCTCGCCGAGGCGGTACGGCGGGGCGCCCGGCTCGCGGTCGGCACCCGCGGCGTGGGGGGCGCCGTCGCCCACGACGGCTACGCCTTGGTGAGCGCTCCCGCGCAGCGCGCCGACGGCATCGTCGACACGATGGGCTGCGGCGACGCCTTCCTCGCCGGGTTCGCCGTCTCGCTGCTGCGCGACGGCTGGACCTCCACGGCACGGCCGGAGCCCGACCAGATCGCGCGGGCGCTGCGCCGCGGGGCCGAATCGGCCCGCGACCAGTGCTTCGTCGAGGGCGCCTTCGGCCACGGCCGGCTGACTACGATGTGATGGGCTGATCAGGACGGGGGAAGGGATCCATGCCAGCTGACCGTGGCCAGGGGCCGACGATCTCCGAGGTCGCGGCCGAGGCCGGCGTGGGCCGCGCCACGGCGGCCCGCACACTCGGCGGCTACGGCTACGTCAGCCCCGAGCTGCGCGCGCGGGTGCTCGCGGCGGCCGAGAAACTCGGCTACCGCGCCAACGCGCTCGCGCGCAGCATGTCGACGGGCGTGAGCCACACCCTGGGCGTGATCGTGGCCGACATCGGCAACCCCTTCTTCGCCGGGTTGCTGCGGGGCATCTCCGACAGCGCGCGGGCGCGGGGGTTCGACGTGATCGTGCTGAGCACGTACGAGAACCTGCAGGAGGAGATCGCGGCCACCAACGTGCTCATCGACAAGCGGGTCGACGGCGTCATCGTCGCCTCGGCCGCCCTCGACCGCGGCCAGGTCGCCCACATCAGGGCGGCCATGGACCGGGGCATCCCCGTCGTGCTCGTCGACCGCGCGGTGGCCGCCCTCGACCTCGACGCGGTCGTCATCGACAACCGCGACGCGGCCCGCGAGGCGGTCGAGGTGCTCATCGCGGCCGGCCACCGCCGCATCGGGTTCGTGTGGGGGCCGCCGGTGGCGCAGCCGCCGTCGACCAGGCGCGAGCTGCTGGCGGCGGCCTCGCGCAACCTGTGGACCGACGGCGAGCGGTTGCGCGGCTACCTCGACGCGCTCGACGACGCGCACATCCCGTTCGACCCCGAGCTGGTGATGGTCGGGCCCAAGACGGAGGAGCGGGTGGTGGGGGAGGTCGGCCGCATGCTCGCCCTCCCCGACCGGGTCACCGCCGTGTTCTGCACGGAGACGGACGGCATGACCGGCTCCCTGCGCGCCCTGCGGAAGGCGGGGCTGTCCTATCCGGACGATGTGGCACTGATCGGGTTCGACGACAGCGCGTGGGCGGCGGTCATGGACCCGCCCCTGACGATGATCGCCCAGCCGGTGCACCAGCTCGGCGCCAAGGCGGCCGAGGTCCTCCTCGACACCCTGGGCGGCGCCGAGCCGGCTCGCGCCATGCACACCTTGCGCTCCGAGCTCATCCAACGCGCCTCGGTGGCCCCACCTCGGTCTTGATCTTGGGCTATTAGCGGATCGGCGCCGCAAAGTAAAGCCTTGGCAAGCGCTTTCCGGGCCGCTAAAAACGTTCTAATCTAAGATCACTCCGCAGGAGTACGCCCGTGAGGCTTGCACTCATCGCCGCCGCGGTCACGCTGACCGTCTCGGCGACCCCCGCCGTGGCGGCCCCCCTCGACCCGGCCCCCGGACTCAAGTTCGACTTCGGCTCCACGTCCAGCCCCTTGGCCGAGGGCTACACGCGCGTCGCACACAACACCCTCTACACCGCCGACCTCGGCTACGGCCTGGACCGGGCGGTGGGCTACCGCGACCGCGGCACCGCCGACCCGGTGACGCGTGACTTCACCGTTTCCGGTTCGTACGGCTTCGCCGTGGACGTGCCCAACGGCGAGTACGAGCTCACCGTGATCTCCGGGGACGCCATCGCCCCGAACGCCACCACGCTCGCCGTGGAAGGCGAAGACCGCGGCACCATCACCGCGAGCACCGGCGCGTACGGCGACTACACGGGGACCGCCCTGGTCGCCGACGGCCGGCTCGACCTGGCCTTCGGCAGGGACGGCCGGGTGAACGCGGTCCTGGTCAAACCGGCCACCGCCCCCACCGGACTGGCGGCCACCGAGATCAAGGCGACGGCCACCCCGAGCGTCACGCTCGCCTGGAACGCGACCGGCACCGCCGGCTACGAGATCTACCGAGCCGGGAGCACCGCCGGTCCGTGGACCAAGCTGGGCGGCAATTCCGCGCCCGCCTTCACCGACAGCACCCCTGAGCTGGGCCTGACCTACGTCTACGCGGTCGCCGTGCCCGGCGGCACGTTGGGCGCGCCGCTCACCGTAACCGTCAAGGACGCCACCCAGCCCGCCCCGGCCGCGCCGGAGAGCCTGGAACTGGTCACCGCCTCCAGCAAGAAGATCACGCTGCGCTGGCGGCCGGTCGAGGGCGCCCTGCTCTACCACCTCTACCGGGACGACAAGCGCATCGGCGTCGTGACCGAGGCCGGCTACACCGACGAGATCGTGCCCAGCGACCGGCACCGCTACCGGGTGGTGGCCGCCGGGACGGGCGGGTTGTCGGCCTCCTCGGCCACGCTGACCTCGCCGGTCACCGCCTATCCGCTGCGCCGGATGGCGAAGCTCGATCGTGGCCTGGTCGCCGTACCGACCGGGCAGGGGACGCTGGTGAGCTGGCGCATGCTCGGCACCGACCCGGCCGAGGTGAGCTTCAAGCTCTACCGGGACGGGAAGCTCCTCACCACGACCGGCAAGACGAACTATCTGGACAGCGGCACCGGCTCCTACACCGTCGCCGCCGTGCTGGACGGCCGGGTGGGCCGCCGCTCGGCGCCGGTGCGGCCGTGGGCGGCGCCGTACCTGGACATCCCGCTGGACAAGCCGACCGGGGGAGTGACCCCGAGCGGCGGCAGCTACGACTACCGCGCGAACGACGCGGCCGCCGCCGACCTGGACGGGGACGGGCAGTACGAGATCGTGCTCAAGTGGGATCCGTCCAACTCCAAGGACAACTCCCAGGGCGGCTACACCGGTGCGGCCGTCTTCGACGCCTACGAGCTGGACGGGACCAGGCTCTGGAGGATCAACCTGGGCCGCAACGTCCGGGCCGGGGCCCACTACAGCCCGTTCCTGGTGGACGACTTCGACGGCGACGGGCGCGCCGAGTTCGTGGTCAAGACCGCGGACGGGACCGTGGACGGCGCCGGGACCGTGATCGGGGACGCCGCCGCCGACCACCGCACCACGGGCGGCCGGATCCTGAGCGGGCCGGAGTACCTGACCGTCTTCGACGGGCGCAGCGGCGCCGCGCTCGCCACCGTCGACTACGAGCCGGCCCGCGGCAACCTGGCCGACTGGGGCGACACCGGCGGCAACCGTTCCGACCGCTTCCTCGCCGCCGCCGCCCACCTGGACGGCGTGCTGCCCAGCATCGTGATGACCCGTGGCTACTACGCCAAGACCATGCTCGTGGCCTACGACTGGCGGGGCGGCAAGCTGACCAAGCGCTGGACCTTCTCCAGCTCCGACAACCCCGGGTACGGCGGCCAGGGCAACCACAACCTGTCCGTGGCCGACGTGGACGGCGACGGCAGGGACGAGATCGCCTACGGCGCGATGACGCTGGACGACGACGGCACCGGGCTCTACACCACCAAACTGGAGCACGGCGACGCCATGCACCTGGGCGACCTCGACCCGGCACACCCCGGCCTGGAGATCGTCGGCGTGCACGAACACACCGACATGCCGTGCGGGCTGGAGATGCACGACGCCGACAGCGGCGAAATCCTCTGGTGCGTCAGGACCGGCCAGGACACCGGCCGCGGCCTGACCGGCGACATCGACCCCGCGCATCCGGGCGAGGAAGCCTGGGCCTCCACCGGGGCCGGGCTCCGCACCGCCACCGGCGAGCTCATCTCGGCGAAGACGCCGGCGATCAGCAACTCCATCTGGTGGGACGGCGACCTGTCCAGAGAGATCCTCGACCACGACTACTCGGCCGACAAGCTGGCCGGGGTGCCGACCATCGGCAAGTGGGACCCGGCCACGCAGACCACCGTCAACATGCTCACCGCGACCGGCGCCTACTCCAACAACACGACCAAGGGCAACCCCTCGCTCCAGGCCGACCTCCTGGGCGACTGGCGCGAGGAACTGATCGTCCGGACCGAGGACTCCACCGCGCTGCGGCTCTACAGCACGCCGTACGCGACGGATCACCGCTTCCCTGCGCTCATGCACGACCCGGTCTACCAGTCGGGGATCGTCTGGCAGAACGTCGGCTACAACCAGCCCCCGCACACCGCCTTCTTCCTGGGCACCGGGATGGCCACGCCGCCGGCGCCGTACCTGACCACCGGCTCCCCGCTCCAGGCCCGGCTCCACCTCCGCAAGGACCGGCTCGACGTGGCACTGCCCCACCGTGGCTCAGCCGGGCAGGACGCCGGCGCTCGCGCCGGGATCCTGCCCGGGACGGTCCGGGCGGTCGCCGACGGGAAGATCGTCGAGCTCGGCGCCACGGCACTGCCGCACGGCGGGCTCCGCGTGGACGGCGCCGCCATCGAGAAGGCGCTGGCCGGCTACACCGGCACCGTCACCGTGACCGTCACCGGGCATCTGACCGACGGCCGTACCTTCACCGGCGAGCTGAAGATCCGCCCGTGACGTACGGGCTCGTCCACCCTGCTCGCGGGCCTTCCGGGGCGGGGTGGGCGAGCTCAGCCTTGGTAGAGGTCGATCCGGTTGGCGCTGGGATCGATCACGCACGAGGACCGGGGCTTCCAGGGGGCGTCCGTGGGCGGATACAGTTCGCTCGCTCCGGCGTCGAGCGCCCGTCGGTGGGCGGCGTCGACGTCCCGCACAAGGAGCCCGAAGCGTGCCGGACCCGCGTCTGCGAGGTCGCGGTCAGGGTCAGCGATGGTCACCAGGAAGAACTCGTCACTGGGCCACGTCCCGAACTGGAACGACGAGATCTCGGGGTTGAACGTGGCATCGAATGCCTGCTCGTAGAAGCCGATGGCCTCCTCTCGGTCCCTCAAGTGGATCATGACCTGGACGATGCGGGGCTTGCTGACGGTGGGCATGGGGACTCCATGTTCGAGGTATTGGCCGACTGTGCAGGCCATCTGGGACAGGGCGTGAGCACGTTCGAGCAGGTGCGCCTGATGCCGGGCGAGCACTTGGCGCAGGACCTCCTCGTCCTGTTGATCAAGGGCTTCGCGGATGGCGTCGATGGGAAGGTCGATCCTGCGCAGGGTGCCGATCAACCGAGCTCGCTGAGTCTGCTCTGATCGGTAGCGGCGGTAGCCCGTGGCCGGATCGACGAAGGCGGGCTTGAGGAGTCCGACCTCGTCATAGTGCCGCAGCGCGGGGATCGACAGGCCACTGACGAGGGCGAAGGCGCCGATGCTCAACAGGTCGTCGTTGCTCACGCCACTAGCGTCGGGTCTCGGGCTGCATGAGAGTCAAGGGCTCTCTACGGTCCGCGTCGGCGGATACCGCAGAGAGATCTAGATCACTGCGACGGGCTGGCATATGATCCGGGCGTCCCGAGCGGGTAGGGAGCCGCCCAAGTTAAGCCGCCGCAACTAGGGAGCCGCCCATGTTAAGCCGCCGCAACGCCATGCGCGCCATGGCGATGTCCCCCTTCGCCGTCCCGGTTCTCCACACGGGAGCCGCGCATGCCGCACCCGCTCCGCCGGTCGGGGGCGACCCCTGGGCGCGGGCCAACCATGTCGTGGCGCGGGTGCGCGGGCCGAGGTTCCCGCGGCGCCGGTTCGACATCAGGGACTACGGCGCCGCCGGGGACGGGGTGACGGACTGCACCGCGGCCATCCGTTCCGCGATCGGCGCCTGTCATGAGGCGGGTGGCGGGCATGTGGACGTGCCGGAGGGACAGTTCCTGACCGGTGCCATCCACCTGCTGAGCAACGTGGACCTGCACGTCACCGCGGGCGCCAGGCTGCTGTTCAGCACCGACCCGAAGGCGTACCTCCCGCTGGTGCTGACCAGGTTCGAGGGCGTCGAGCTCTACAACTACTCCCCGCTGATCTACGCGTACGGCCAGCGGAACATCGCGGTGACCGGTTCCGGCGTGCTCGACGGGCAGGCGGACAACGATCACTGGTGGCCCTGGAAGGGATCGGGCGATTACGGCTGGGAGCCGGGCGAGCCGCGCCAAGCCGCGGCAAGGGCCGCGCTGTTCGCCCAGGCCGAGCAGGGGGTGCCGGTCGCGCAGCGGCTGTACGGCGAGGGCGGCTACCTGCGCCCGTCCTTCATCCAGCCCTACCGGTGCGCGAACGTGTTGATCGAGGGCGTCACCATCGTCAACTCGCCGATGTGGGAGATCCACCCCACGCTGTCCCAGAACGTGCTCGTGCAGAACGTCACGGTCGAGACGCACGGCCCTAACAACGACGGCTGCAACCCCGAGTCCAGCCGGATGGTGGTGATCCGCGACTGCACGTTCGACACCGGCGACGACTGCATCGCGATCAAGTCGGGGCGCAACGCCGACGGGCGCCGGGTGAACGTGCCCAGCGAGTACATCGTGGTCGAGGGCTGCACTTTCCGCGACGGGCACGGCGGCATGACGATCGGCAGCGAGATGTCCGGCGGCGTGCGTGAGGTCTTCATCAGGGACTGCTCGATGTCCAGCCCCAACCTCGACATCGCGCTGCGGTTCAAGACGAACTCCGTGCGCGGCGGCTTCGTCGAGGGCTTCCACGCCAGGGACATCGAGATCGGCCAGGTCGGCGGCTCGGTCATCGACATCAACTTCTACTACGAGGAGGGTCCCGGGCACGGTTTCAACCCCACGGTGGGCGGGATCGACGTGCGGGACATGACCGTACGGACCGCCAAACGGGCACTCAACCTGCGCGGTTACGCCGACGCGCCGATCCGCGGCATCACGCTGACCGACGTGGACTTCGGCACCACCGCGACGCCGAGCGTGGTGGAGCACGTCGAGAACCTGGTGCTCAAGTACGTCCTCGCCAACGGCGAACCGCTGATCCTCACCTGATGATCGCCCGCGCCGGCGTGGTGGATCTGGCTTACACTCGGCGCGCATGCGACTGAAGACGATCTTCACGCTTCTCGTGGTCTACACCGTCACCGCGGCGCCCGTGTTCCTGCCGGGCGAGTGGCGGGTGGTCGTGCAGCCCGCCACGGCTGATGCGGTCGAGGTGTATTACGAGGTCGTGTCGCCCGTGCTGCTCAGGTCGTACGACGGGATCGAGCCGTTCAACCGGGCGCAGGAGACGGCGCGGCTGAGGGCCGAGGCTTATCCGGACGATCTCGCGCCCCCTTGCATCGCCCACGGCGGACCGTACCGGCTCGTCGCTCCCTACGTCACTGCGCGGGGACGTGCGCTGGCCTCTCCGGTGATCTCGGGTGCGTACTGGTCGGAGGGGAAACGGGTGACGTACTCGATCGTGCCGGAGGTGCGGCAGGTGGAGAACAGCCAGGCGGCGCTGAACCGGGTGAACGAGAGCGACGGGCCGATCCGCGAATCCACCGCCCTCGGCATGGGGATCAGCGCGGAGCTCAACCGGGTCGTCCTGGAGACGAATGCCTTCGACCAGGGTCTGCGCCGCAGACTGGCCGCACAATATGGCGGGCTCATCGTTGTCCGGTGGAATCCGTTCGGCGAGCGAGCGCGGCTCTTGTGAACGGCGGCGCCCGACTTCGACGCCGAGCGCAACACCGCGGGTCGGCCGCGAGCAGGCGGTGAGCTCGCACACGGCCGGAATGTCTCGTGCGAGCTCTCCTGCGCTGGCTGAGAAGGTCGCCGACCCCGCCGCCGTCTCGCCCGGCGCCTGTCCCGGGATCCCCAGAGCGGCCGACCAACTGCGGCCGGTCACCGCGCGGGGGTCCAGGTGGCGGCTGGTCATGCCCGACGACTCCCGAGGCAACCTCGACGGCGGCACCATCACGCCAGATGGCGCGCTGTGGGCATTCCACGGCACGCCCGAGGCCATGGGCGACCACCTGGCGGCCCGCCGCTGGGACGGCCGGCATGGACACGGCTGCCGCAGGCGACGGGGACGTCGGCACCCGCTATGTGGAGGCGGCGGTGCGGACCGATCCTGCGGAGTTCTGGGAGCTCGGGAGCTTCGCATGGGTGGAGCATGACGCCGAGGAGGGGTGAGGACGCCTTCCCGAGGCGACCCTTGGCGATGCGTAACCTCTCCGGCGTGTGGAAGGTATGACAGCGAGCGCGGCACTCTGTGGCATATGTCCGGCGGGCGGTGGACGCTGGAATTCATCCCCGTGCTGGATGGCGCCCGCGCGGTGGTGTACGACCTGGTGACGCGCGACGGCACAATCTATGCACTCGGCTCGATATCCAAGGACGCCAAAACCTCCGCAGGGGGCCGAGCGGCGCTGTGGAGACTCGGCAGGTGAGGCTCGTGCAGACACCTGCGGGAGCCGATCGCCACGAACGGCGCAGCGAAGTACGCGATCGTCACGCGGCTCTGGATTCCGATCGAATCGGACGATGTCGCAGTATGGCATTTCTGTAATGCCGGTGCTCGGCGTTGCCGATTGCCGTGCAATTGGTTACTCAAGCTGAACCGTTACGGGGAAAGCAAGCGATGCTTGAGATCCGCTCGGCTGTGACATAGATCACACCAGATTCATACAGCCTGGTGATCCATAAGATATGCGCGCATTTATAACGGCGAGTAATAGTCTGGCTACTCTGTAGCGCTTGTTCGCTCCGACAAGGCATGTCAAGGTCTCTAATCGTGCGCAGAAAACCATGTCTGCACATGTTCCGAGAGAAAGGTCATGCATGCGGGCGTTACTCGGCGGAATCCTTACTCTTACCCTCGGACTCGCGATCTCCGCGGTGTCGGCGTCTCCCGGTGTCGCGGAGGCAGCTGCGGAGCCGCAGCGGGCATCGATCGGCTCGACTCAGCTGAAGGCGGCCACGCAGACTGCCGCACAGGCCCTGCGTAGCAGGTCCGCCAACCCCCAAGTCGCCGACGTGGCGCAGAAGTATCTGGACAAGCAGGCCCGCTCGGGCAGGCTGCTGGACGCGTCCGATGTCAAGGTCGCCTCCGTCGCGGACCCGTTCGGCAACGGCCAGATCCGCCTGGCGTGGGACGGCTCGCGGCAGCCTGAGCGCATCGACGTGGCGGTCGGCGACGGCGCCGGTGCCAATGACGGGCAGAAGGCCATCGGGGTGATGATGGCCGAAGCGCCCGACGCGCCCTCCTCCGGCCGGCAGGGTGGTGCTGGATTCGACGGCGCGTTCAACGTCAAGGACATGTTCCAGATGGGACACGAGTGCGTCGAGCTGTGGTGGGACCCGGAGTACTGGACCGGGGAGGAGCCACAGGACCACAACGCCACTTCGTGTTACGAGAAGTATCAGGACCCGACCACGAGGAAGTGGATCTACAACCGGTGGGCGGTGTTCCAGCAGGCCGAAGGGCCGACGAACAGCCCCAGGACCGTCGACTTCACGCTCCGGTCTCGCCCCTGGAAGGGGTATGAGGATCGGGTGGAGAGCCTCTACAAATGGACGCCCGCCGGCGGGCAGAAAACCTGCGAAGAGACGATGAACGTATCGCTTTCGTTCCCGGACTACGCCGGGGTTGAGATTCCGATCCACCAGTGCACTTCCACGTCAGTGCTCCCGGACGCGACCACGAAGGCCATGGGGATCGACTTCAACGGCGAGGAGACCGGCCAGTTGGCTCTCGACTTCGGCGCGGCGATCTACGCCAAGTCGGCCGACGAAGACTTGAACCCCATCTACGCCGACTATCTCTGGGCGCAGGTGGACTGGGGGATCTCCAACGAGAAGACCCTGCTGTGGAAAGAGGACGGCTGGTAAGTCGTTGAAGGGCTTCTCCCACCGGCACAGGGCGCTTCGGACCATGCGGAGCGCCCTGCTCCTGCTCCTGCTTTGCATCAGCGGATGCTCCGCGACCGATTCGCCGGCCAATCCCGCGCCCGCCCGGTCCACCGCGCCGTCTGGTGACCCTTGCGCTGAAGGCGGAACTCGGGAGGCCTGTGCGAGCGTCCAGGTGGACGGCGAGCCTTACAGATACTCGCTGCTGCGCTCGTCTCGCCCCACGAAGAACACTGTCATCGTGGATGTCGGTGGCCCAGGTGTAGCCGTCATGAGCGGCCAGATCCGCCTGCCCCAGCTTGCGCGAACCATCAACGATCTCGGCCTCGCTTACAATCTGCTCTTCCTGGAAGAACCGTGGGTGCTCAAGGCCTCGCCGAGTAACTGCCCGCAGGCTCTCAGCGAGCTTGTTCGATGGATCCGTGACCGCGACGGAAACTCGCTGATGGACTACTCGGCCGACGTCGCCACCGACTGCTTTCCCGAGGATTCGCGGCGGAGTTGGGGCTTCACCGGCGACAGCTACAACAAGATCCTGCAGCAGGTGGCCGCACAGGAGTCGCTGCGGTACTCCGGATTCATCGGCCACTCGTTCGGTGCCGTGCGGCTGGGCTATCTGCGTCACATCAACCTGGACTGGTCCATCCTGACCCGCCCCTTCCCGGTCGGAGCAGACGGCCGGCAGATCGTGAACGCACGCGCACGCGCCATCGAAGACATGCAAAGAAGGGTGACCGGCCACCAGGGCATGCCGCGAGCGCTCTCGATCGCGGGGGTCGAGCGGCGTTTCGACTACTTGTCGGCGTTGGTCGAAGTGGGCTATACGCAAACACTTGCTGCTACCGGGCGCCTCGCCGGCTTGGACTCGGATGCCCAAGCCGCCCAGCGGTTGGCACAGCAGTACTGGGGGATTTACGGGGCGGGTGCTGTGTCGCCCGCATATCTCGCCTACCTCGAAGAGGTTTGCTCTGCGGCGAAAGGGTGGCCGTACGCCTACGGGAAGTACAACTCCGTCACCAGTGTGCTCGAGGCCAAGCATGCCTCTTGTTTCCTGCTGAAGCACGAGCCCGCCGAACTCGTCTACGGCAAGGAACCGCGCTGCATCGTGACCGGTTCGGGCGACACAGTGACTCCGGCGGCACTCATTGCAAAATCCGTTCTGTCACGTGGGCGCGCTATTTGGATATCGTCGAGGGAGCGTGCGCATGCATCGTTCGACCAGCTTGACGTCTGCTTGAAGCGGCTGGCCGGTGAAAAGCCCGACCAATAGGATCAGAGCCCGCGAGTCCTGGAGGTGGGAAAGATGCGCTTGCCGATAACTCGTCGTAACTTCTTGGCCGTTGGCGCCGCGGCAGTCGGAGGCATTGTCGCCGGCGGCGCCGTCTTCCTCGATCGGAGCGAGGAGCCCTCCGAGGGCGACAAGCTGCACGTGACTCCGATTGCGCTCCCGAAAGCTCCTATCGCTGCCCGGACCGGTCATTCTGTCACCTGGACGGGTAGCGAGTTGGCTGTGTGGGGCGGGTGGAACGGCGACAAAGCGCGGCCCCGGTATCTCACCGACGGTGCCCTGTACAGTCCGACCACGCGTTTGTGGCGGATGATGCCCAAGACATCGCTCTCTCCCCGTAGCGAGCACCTGGCTGTGTGGAGCGGTTCGGAGTTGCTCATCTGGGGCGGTGATGCGTCGGGACTGTTGCGTGACGGCGCCGCGTACAGCCCGCAGAAAAATGTGTGGCGCGCCCTTCCAGATGCTCCATCGGAGCTGTCTGCGGCCGAGCCGCACGTTCACGGCAGCAGTATCATCTTCACCCCCGCCCGATACAGCATCCCTCTTGGCAAACCCGCCGTTCCGCTATTGGTTTTCGACCAGCAGAACAGGCGGTGGCGCGCCATCGAGGGCAACGGGGTGCACGTCATCGACATAGTGAGTGACAGCGCCGGGGTTGTCGCGCTCACCTTCGACCCGTCCAGAAACGTGCTGATGACGCAACGACTGGACCGCGGCCTGGCTCGCCTCGAACGGGCGACGAAGCTGCCACTGGGCTCCGGCGTGGATTTTGCGGGGCTGCTGTGGAATGGGACCGGCCTGATAGGGATCTTCAGTGAAGGCGGTCGAAGCCGCATGGTCGAGTTGGGAGACGGCACCCGATGGCGCGAGGTGGGCCGGTTTTCCTCCCGCGTCTTCCGTTCGAAAGCCGAGTTGCATGGGGACAGGCCACCGAACCGCATGTGGATGGCGAGCGGCCGCATCTGGTCGGCGTCGTCGCAAGGTGTCGCAGCCTACGACCCTCGCACAGCCAGACTGCACTCAGCGTCAAGGACGGTCGCGTTCGCGGGCGGATGCCCTGCCAAGATGACGCCCGTGATCGCCGGAAACCAACTGTTGATGTGGGGTGGACGCGGCTGCGACGGTTCCGTCAGCGAGGACGACGCTATAGGAATGGCTGTGGAACTGCCGACGCGCTGATCACCTCAGAGCCGAAGATCTCCGGTCGCAGGCATGATCTGACACGCACCAGCTGCGACCTGCACGTTGGCTCTTTAATTCGCGCGGCTCATCCGACGGGCTCGTCCAGGGTCGGAGACGTGCGGATCTCAGCTGTCTAGCGCTGCTTGAGGCGGAGTGCTTCCTTGCGGGTCTCGGCCTGGATGGACCGCTCGCGCTCCAGCCACGCCGGATTCTCCGCCTTCAGCGCGTCGATCTCAGCGGTGGTGAGCGGTTCGGTGATCCCGCCTCTGGTCAGGCCGGAGATGGAGACCCCGAGCTTCGCGGCGACGACCTGCTTGGGGTGCGGGCCGTTGCGGCGCAGGTCAGCGAGCCAGGCGGGCGGCGACGACTGCAACTCGTTCAGCTCGTCCCTGGAGATGACTCCCGCCCGGAACTCGGCGGGAGTGGCCGAGAGGAGGATACCCAGCTTCTTGGCCGCGGTCTCGGGCTTCATCGTCTGGATGGGCTTCGGTTTGGGCGAGGTCATGGCGCCAAGATTAGCCAGTCGGAACGGGTCCCCCTGACATCGGTACCCTGAGGACGTGACTGATGGGGAGACCGGCAGGGTGTTCCGGCTGGCGTACGTGCCCGGGGTGACACCCGCGAAATGGGTCAACATCTGGACCGAGAGGATGCCCGATGTGCCGGTTACCCTGGTCGCGGTTCCCGCCGCCGAGGTGGTGGGACTCCTGCGGGATGGCGGCGCCGACGCCGGATTCGTCAGGCTGCCGGTCGACCGGGACGGGCTCAGCGTGATTCCTCTCTACGTGGAGACCACGGTGGTCGTGGTGCCCAAGGACCACGCGGTGGCCGCCGTCGACGAGGTGGTCATCGCCGACCTGACCGACGACGAGGTGTTCCATCCTCTGGACGACACCATCGAGTGGACGGTCCGGCCCGGGCAGCCCGCGTTCACCCGCCCGGCCACAACGGCGGACGCGGTCCAGCTGGTGGCGGCCGGCACCGGGCTTCTCCTCGTGCCGCAGTCGCTGGCACGCCTCCACCACCGCAAGGATCTCACTTACCGGCCGGTGCCGGACGCGCCGCAGTCTCAGGTCGCGCTGGCCTGGCCCACGGACGCGACCACTGACCTGGTGGAAGATTTCATCGGCATCGTCCGCGGCCGGACCGTGAACAGCTCGCGGGGCCGTACCCCCGCCTCCCCTGCGGAGAAACCGGCACAGCGGCAGGCACAAAAACCCGCACAGAACGGCTCCGGCCGCCGGGCCGCGCCGGCCCGCCGTAAGAGGAAGGGCTACCGGCCTCGGTGACCTACGCCCCGGACCTCCGGTCCGGACCCGGCAATAAATGTGGCCGACCCGGCTGTACGAGGAGGAGAGCCGCGCTCGGCAGCGAGATGTCCCGACAGAATGGATCTTGGGTGATTCAGGGTCTCGCCACGGCAAACGAGACGCCTGGCAGGCGCTCGATCAGGAGGCTGATGGCGTCGGCGGCGCCGGTTGGGGAGCGCCTCGGCATCAGGTCGATCGGGAACTCGTCGTCCGTGCGATGCTCGGGCAGCTGGCTCGGGGATGCCAGTCATCTCTCGATGGCCACGTGTCTAATCCGAAAATCGGAGAGTAACTGGGCACGCGGCAGCGAACCCTGGCGTACGACGGTGTGTCAGGGTTTGTGATCAGCCGGGTTGGTCAGGGGGCTGGTTCCAGGATGACGCGGTAGCCGAGGGCTTCGAGTTGGCGGATGTGGGTGCGTTTCTTGCGGTCGGGTCGGATGCGGGTGTCGTAGAAGTCGGTGCCGAGGTCGTGGAAGCGAGCGTCGGGGTCGGACAGTAGGTGCCAGACGATGATCAGGATGGAGCGGCCGACGGCGACGACGGCTTTCTTCTTCCCGCGGCGGCGGGCGATGCGGCGGTAGCGCTCGCCGAGGAAGGTGGGAGTCTTGCTTGCGGCCACTGCGGCTTCGCCCAGGACGCGGGCGAGGTAGCGGTTGCCGTGGCCGGTGGAGTTCTTGCCTTTCTTCCTGCCAGCCGACTCTTTGATGATCGGGGTGAACTTGGCCCAGGAGCACAGATGGCCCGCGGTGGGGAAGCGGCTCATGTCCAGGCCGATCTCGGCGATCATCGTGTGAGCGGCGATCAGGCCGACGCCGGGGATCTCATCCAGGCGCGTCGCCGCGTCGGCGAAAGGGGCGATCACCTCCTCGATCGCGCGGTCCAGATCGGCGATGTCGGCCTCGATTGCCTCTACCCGGGCCACCATCTTGCCCAGCAGGTAGGCGTGGTGATCGGTGAAGTGGCCGGTGAATGCCTCCTCCAGGGCGCCGATCTTGGTGCGCATCCGGGTGCGGGCCATCTGCGCCAGCGTCTTGGGGTCGCGCTCACCGGCGATGAGCGCTTTGAGCATGGCCCGGCCGGAGACGCCGAAGATGTCGGAGGCGACAACGCTGAGTTTGATGTGCGCGTCTTCCAGGAGCTTCTCGACGCGGTTCTTCTCGGCGGTGGCCGCGCCGACCAGGTCCACCCGGTAGCGGGTTAGATCGCGCAGGCGGCGGATTTCGGGCGGTGGCACGAAGCTTGGGCGGATCATCTGCCGTTCGGCGACCTTGCACAGCCATACCGCGTCGATCGTGTCGCTCTTGGGCCGGCCGGGCAGGTGCTTGACGTCCCTGGCGTTGACCAGCCATACCTCGAACCCCGCTGTTTCCAGCAGGTAGAAGACGGGTTTCCAGTAATCGGACGTTGCTTCCATGACCACCCGGGTCACGCCCAGGCAGCGGAAGCGATCCGACATGGCCAGCAGCGACCGGGTCATCGTGGAGTAGGTGATGACTTCCTGCAGCCGTTTACCGGAGCTGGTCTCACTGGGCAGGCGCACGCAGGCCACCAGTTCGGCCTTCCCGATGTCGAGCGCGGCGATCCTTGGGACGATCTCTTCGTCGTCGTTGGTCTCAACCAGCACCCCGGTTCCTCCCATTGGCTCGGTGGACAACCACAGCCGCCCGCAAAAGCCAGGGGCGTTTACGGAAGCTAATCCGCGTGCTAATCCGCGTGCTAATCCGCGTGCTCGAAGCGACAATGAAGGGCCCATGGCAGGCTCCCAGCGCCCGACTAGACGACGGCCTCAGGTGGACCATAGAGCTACGGCGTCGGCGGGCGACCACCCCCGATTTTCAGCCCGGAACGGGCTCTCCGCCAGGGGAAATGGGACTAGTCGAGCAACTAGGGGCAAGGACGGCCGACAACCTACCGGAAACTCTCGGAGTAGCGGGAGGCTGATGTCCTCGCACGCTGATTTGCCCAGCGAGACAAAAAGCCGCTGATGCTGATGACGCTCAGCGAAAATGCCCAGGGCCGCTCATTGGAAGTGCCCACTTGGTTGATCAGTACAGTACGGCTATAGCTGGTGTTTGTCACGGATCGTGACGGCGTGTTGACGTACGCAGCGGCTGGCGTGACGAGCAAGTTGATGACGGCGGCTGGTTGATGGCAGTTCGGGCAGTTCTGCACCGGACTCGGCGGCTGGTCGCTGCCGCATCCGGCGACGTACGGGTCGTGACTGGGCGTGACGGCCTTTGCCGTACGAGCCTGCGTACTCCTCGTACGCGCCGTACTGGCCGGTGTCCTGGAGCCGGTGGTGTCGTGCGTGGTGTGGTCGCCGGTTGAGGTGGCCGCGGCTGTTTCGGCGTGGTTGGCGGCGCGCCACCAGCGGGCCTTGCAGATCGGTGTGCAGAAGCGGCGGCGTGGGTTGCGGCTGGTCCAGGTGAACGCCTCGCCACAGGTGGCGCACAAGCGGATGGTGGTGCGCATCACGAGCCCGCCCTGGAGTTCGGGCCGGTGGTGGCGGCGCGCAGGGCGTTGGCGCGGGCTTTGGTGGGAGCGCATCCGGTAGGACGGGCCGTCGATGCCGTCGATGCCGACGATGATGCCGCGGTGCAGCAGCCGGTCGATGAGGGCGGCGGCGAGCATGGGGTCGCCCAGCCGCTCGGCCCATCCGTTGATCCCGACGTGGGAGGTGGTGATGGTCGAGCCCTTGAGATAGCGGGCGTTGATCACTTCGAACAGCAGAGAGCGGCCGTCTTCGTCCAGGCGGCGGTAGCCGAACTCGTCGATCACCAGAAGGCGGGGCTGAACGAAGAAGCGCAGTACGGTGGCCAGCCGCTGCTCGGCGATCGCTCTGCGCAGCCGGCGGATGAGGTCGTCGCAGGTGGTGAAGTAGGTCTTGTGGCCTGCCTGGGCGGCCAGCCGGGCCAGGCAGATGCTCAGCATCGTCTTGCCCACGCCCGGCGGGCCGATGAACAGCACGTTGGCGGCGTCGTCGAGGAAGCGCAGGGTGGCCAGTTCGCGGATGAGGGCCTGATCGACGCCGGGCTGGGCGGAAAAGTCGTAGTCGTCGATGCTCCATGGGGCGGGCAGGTTGGCAAAGTGCAGCCGGGAGGCCTGCTGGCGGTGCTCGGTCGCCGCGACCTGGACCGCCAGCAGGGCCTCGATCGCCTCCAGCGGCGAGGTCTGCTCTTGGCGAGCGGCATCCAGCACCTGCGGCAGTGCCTCGGCCGCCGCGGTCATCTTCAACAACGCCAGGTGGGCGCGCAGCCGCTGATAGATCTGCGCCGACGTCGCGGGCGGATCGCCGGTCGCGGTGGCCGACGCGGTGATCGTCGTGGTGGTGGTCATGGTGTTCCCCCTGGTTAATGGGTGTGATCGGCAAGCCCCGGCCCGGTGACCTCGCCCCTGGCATGGCGGTCGGCAGGCGAGAATCTGGCGGGCCGGGGCCGCGGGTGTTAGATGTCGCTGGTGGCCTGCTCTGGGCCGCCGCCGAGTTGGCCGCCGAGTTGGCCGGGCAGTGCTTGCCCGGCCAGGCGGGCCCGGACCTGCTCGGCCTCGGCCAGCGCCTGCGGTGAGGGCGGGATGCGCCGCTTGCGGCGACACGGCCCTCGATCATCAGAGGTGGCGGCCAGCACGGCCTTCTCCAACGCCAGCACATGCTCATCGGAGCGGACGATCGCGTGCGCGCCGACCGGCTCCAGCGGGTGCCGGGCCAGGGTGTTGCCGGCCGATGAGACGATGTCGATCGTCTCGGCGCCCAGCGTCCGGGTGACGGTGACCTGCTGGTCGCGGTGACCCGGTGGAACGGAGTAGAAGTTGCCGTCGAAGGCCACCAGCGCCTGCGGCGAGACCGTCCGCGACACGCTCAGCACCGCCGGGAACGGCTGCGGCAACGGCGCCAGCGGCTCAGCGCCGGCGAAGGTGGCCACCATCATCTTCTGCGGCAGCGCACCCGCATATCAGCGGTCCGGGCGCACCACGCATCCAGCGACGATTGCGCCTGCTCGGCCGTCACATCGTCGGCCACGGTCCGCCACCACCGCTGCGCGGCCATGTCATTGGACTTCTCCACCGACCCCTTGCGCTGTCCCCGACGGGGTGGGCAGATCGCCACCGAGACCCCGTAATGCTTGGCCACGGCCGCGAACGAGGCCAGCACCTGCCCGCTCTTGGGGTCACACATCGTGGACATCCGGTCGAACCGCCATCCCAGCGTCAGCCCGCCGAGCCGCTCGGCCACCTGATGCAGGCCCTGGATCAGATGCGGCTGATCCTGACACGCCGACAGCCAGCCCCGCCACCGGCCCGAGTACGGCAGCGACCCGACCAGCAGATACGCCTCCCTGCGCCACCCCCACCCACGGGGCGGATCCGGCAGATGCACCCAGTCCCATTGCGTCTCGGCTCCCGGCTCGTGATCGATCATCGCCACATCGCGGCCCTTGACCTGATGACACGGCTCGCAGTGCGGACGCAGCTCCCGCTCCCGGATCGCCCGCGTGAACGAGGAGTACCCGCCCGCATACCCCATCGCGGCGATCTCTTCGAACAATGTCGTGGCCTGCAGATGCGGATCCTGCCGCAGCCGGATCCGGCAGTACTCCTCCACCACCGCGAACGCGTCCGGCCCCGCCGGGCGGCGCTTGCCCGGCTCACGCTCCCCGTTCAGATAGGCCCTGATCGTCCTGCGGTTTCGGCCCAGATGCCGGGCAATCGCCGAGATCGACCAGCCCCTCTTCCGCAACGCATGTGCTTCCACATCTTCCCCCTGTGTGAGCATCTCCTTGTGAGCTCCCCCGACAACAACGGATCTTCGACACCCGTAGCGTCGGGGGAGCTCACCAGCGACGGAACGACCGCCACCGGCGAGTTCTCCCGGGTGGGCACTTTCAACGAGCAGGACTGAGCACTTTCAACGAGCGTCATCAGTACGCGTGGCTCAGCCTCGGCCAGGCGTCGGGACGCTGTCAGTGCGTACCCACACCTCAGGGGCCCGACATACCGCCGGCATACCAGCGGGATATAGCGTTTCACGGCGTTGATCGCACGAGGAGCTCAATGAACCACGTTCCGCCTCACCTACCTCACCGGCAGCCCTCGGGCGCGCAGCCGTACGGTCAGCCTCCGATACGCAGGCGCAATCGCACGGCAGGCCGCAGCGTCATCGACGTCATTGGGGTCGCGGTCATGCTGGTCGCCGCCGGCGTCCTGATAGTCGCCGGCATCCTGATATGGGAATACGATGATGGCCCCAAAGGGACCGGCGGTTACCGGGCATGGTCGGCGGCTGCGGAGAAACTGGGCATCGCCGACGTCAAGGTGAAGACAGCCGCAGCTATCGGCAAGGGAGCGCTGGCGTCGAACCAGGGGGCGGCCTGGTTCACGCAGACGCATTTCGTGCACAGGAAGTCCGGCAAGGTCGTCTCCTACGAGATCGCCACGGGGAAGCTCGCCTGGGAGTACCGCTTGCCGTCCGACGACCGCTGTCCGAGCTCGGCCGAGCAAGTGGATGGCCGGGTGGTGATCACGACCGGGGGCGGTTCCAGGATCGACTGCACGACCCTGACCCTCCTGGACATCGGCACCGGCAAGAAGGTCTGGCAGACCGAGCTCCCCAGCTCCGGTCCGCGGCCCGCCATGTACGACGCGCCGGTCGTCCACGGGAAAAGGGTCGCGATCAGCGCGGGGCACGGCTACTACCTCCTCGACCTGGCGACGGGGGCGCCGGAAACGGTCGAATCCACGCAGGGCTGCCGGGGATTCCGCTTCACTGTCGTCGACGGGCTCCTGCTGGCCAGACGCGTCTGCCCAGCGACCGGCGAGGGGCTCGAGGCGTTCGGCGAGGCGGGTGAGAGTGCGTGGCAGTGGTCGTTGCCGCAGGCGCAGGGCGAAGGCGAGAACTGGCCGAAGCTCGCGCAGGTGCTCTCCGCCGATCCGCTCGTCGTCATGGTCACCCTCGACCCGCGCAGCCGCGACGCGGAGGTCTGGAAGGTCGATCGGGAGTTCGGTAGGCACACCACGGTGTGGAAGGGAACCCACGGCGACACCTCGCCCTGCGACCCGCACGCCCCCGGCCTGCGTCACTGCCCGCGCGGCGCCATCATCGGTGAGAAGCTCGTCCTGCACACCGTACGCGCCAAGATCTACCCATCCGCTGAAAAGCACGAGGGAACTCACGATCATGCCAATACCCACGGGGAACTGTTCGCCGTGGACCTGGAGACGGGCAAGACGGTCTGGACCACCCCGGTGATACAGAACCGGACGCTCGGCGTGATCACGGTCACCGATGGGAAGATCATCGCTTACCAGGAAGCCCTGCCTCCGCAGACTCGGCATAAAAGAAGCCGCAGGTCCACATGGGCGGGCGTGCCGGGGCTGGTGGTCGCCATCGATCCCGCCACCGGCAGGGACACCCCGCTCATGGCCTTGCCCTCCGACTCGACCACATCCCTGCGCAATCTGACCGGCACCTCCTCCTTCGGACGCTTCGGCACCAGCGCGCTCTGGGACGGCAAGCGCCTGGCCATCTACAACAACGAGAGCTTGAACGCGTTCGGGCCCACCCTGGACGCGGTCGTCTTCGAGTGATCAGCGGGGGCCGAGGGCTATTCTGCGCTCGAACGCGATCCGTACCGGAATGACAAATGCATTCGCTCGGTACTACCGGGTGGAGCGGGCGACAGTCGCGACGAGTCGTCTGCTGGGTGTGGTCGATGAGGATTTCGGGCTCCGTTGAGACCGTGGATGCTGTCTTCGGCAACGGAGATCAAACTGGGTAGTGGCTCCTGGAACGACTCAGGCTCTACCAAAGCTCCCGCAATAGGACTCGAACGAGACTTTTGGCGTTTTGATCAGTTCGCGCTGGCTCGGGTGCGAGGTTAGGCCGGTCAATGGAGTCCAGACCGGTTCACACTCGTTCCTCGTGTGTGGCTCCCGACCTGCTCCCCTTCGGGGCTCTCAGCCAATCACGCCTCTCGGACTGACGCCTAAGCATGAGCCCGAGACAAATGGCTTTGGGGGCACACGGAAAATTTCTGCTTGATCACGGCGATGGAAAATGAAGCGGCAGCTTACGAGCCGATGATATGAAGCGAACCGTCGCAATTCCTCCCGTTTCCGCTCATCATTCTTATCCTTACGCGGGAATGCCGAGCCGGCCGCGGTACGGATGAGGTTCCTGCCAAGTCTCTTCCCAGAAGTACAGGTAAGCGAGATCCTCGGGGAGGTCCGGGCGAAGATAACGGGTGACGTCGGGATCCTCAGACTTTCGCAGCAGCACCGTCCAGTACTCCTCGGCCGCGCGCTGGACATCGCCAAGACCGTATTCGGTCGTTTTCTCCAAGAAGTTGTGCTCGACGTGAACCGTGTCCCCGACGAAGTAGGCGTGTAGATGTTTCCCGGGTACTCCTTCGCTTTCTCTCCCGCGGTCGCCTTGGACACGCTGGCGAGGATGTCCAGACAGCGTCCGAAGTTGTTTCCAACGTCGAAGGAGAGCAAGACGGCGAGGGGAACGAGCCGGTCATCGGAGCATCGGTACTCGACGCTTCCGCCGCGCAAATAGAATTCGAGACCATTCAAGGTTGTCTCCACTCGAGCTGCATTACTGCTCCTTTGATTGCCGATCAAGGTGCGCTTGACCTTGCTGAGGCGCGGTATATTTTCGGTATATCGTGAGCGCAGATCGCTCGGATCGTCCCTCGCGATGCTCACGCCTGCCCGTCTGCCGTCCGGTAGCTGTCAAACCGTTTGAGACGTTTCAGGCGACTTGTTCTGTATCGGAGTTGGTTTCCTCCTTGATAGGTTCGTTGATCCAGACGGCTTTGGGCAGGCTGGGCGGGCCGCGTCCAAGATCGTGGTGTATGAGAATGAGACCACTCTGCGATCTGTGCCTATTTAAGCAGCAATAGCATCAATCGTCACATTAGTGTCAT